>JAWUVT010000076.1:0-21160 GCA_034112225.1 Flavobacteriales bacterium
TTACACAAACACCTCTTCTTTGTGGACAAGAATCTAATGCTGCTGACTTACTTGTCTTAACAAGCTTAGTTCTTCCGTTTCTTACTAATTGCTGTATAGTTGGCATAACTTTTATTAATTAAAATACATAATCCTCCCTAAAAAGGGTTCGCAAAAATACTAATATTTTTAACATTAACAACCTCAATAGTCTTTTTTTATAATTATTTTTTTTTTAGTGAAAATAAAGTTATGAACTGCTTTGTTAACAATACTGAAAAAGGAGTGCAAAACGCACTCCTTTTCCTTTAAATACATTACACTTTAGTTGCTATTGAATCAAACTAACAGCTCCTTTTTTGAAGTACTCTTGTCCATCTACACCAACAGCCTTGATGACAAAGAAATAGGTTCCATCTGGCGCAACAGTGCCGGCCAAGGTTCTGCCATCCCAATATCCTTTAAGATTGTCCCAAGAGAATATCTTCTGACCCCATCTATTAAAGATTTCTCCTTCTATAGATTCTAGATTTGTTCCTTCCACAGTAAAGATATCATTTTCACCATCTCCATTGGGCGTAAACACATTCGGTATCAGTACTGCAGAAATACCAAAAGCATCGAACTCAACAGTTGCTGTATCGCTACAAGTTCCATTGTTAACGATTAATGTAATCGTATAAATTCCAATTTCATCGTAAATACTATTCGTAATGGTGTCTAAACTTGTTAATCCATTTCCAAAATCCCAACTGTAGCTAATAATTGTCCCTAAAGAACCTGAGCCATCAAAATCAACCTCTAAAGGTATTCCTCCTGTTGGTGGGTTGTAATCAATAACAGCAACTGGACTTGCATTTATTGTAACTATAAAACTAGATTCATCAGCACAACTTGGAGTCGTTCCTATTGTTGCATAAACAAATATAGTATTAGCTCCAACAGTTGTTATCGCATCTCCTGCAAAAAGAGGTGTTCCACCTCCACCTGTTGCCGTAAAATAATTATTTCCTGCACTCAATGCTGGCAAAATGTAACTGCCACATTCCGTTTCTGGCGCAGGAGTATCAGCGACAGGTCTTGCATTAATAGTCACCACAAAACTATTTTCATCGGTACAATTTGGTACCGCTCCTGTTTCTGAATAAACAAATATAGTGTTGGGTCCTAAAGTAATGATATCAAATCCTGCAGCTAATGCTACCCCTCCTCCATTAGTCGCCGTGAAATAATTATTGCCGGCACTTAATACTGGCAAGGTATAACTCTCACATGCTTCAATATCTACAGGGTCATCTGCAACTGGACTGGCATTGATGGTTACTACAAAACTATTTCCATCGGTACAGTTTGGTGTTGTTCCGCTTTCCGCATAAACATAAATGGTTGAATCGGTCGTAATTGCATCTCCTGCGGTTAATGCTGTTCCTCCTCCGTTAGTCGCTGAAAAATAATTATTTCCGGCACTTAATGCTGGCAAGGTATAAGTGTCACATGCGCTAACATCTACAGGAGCATCGGCAATAGGACTTGCATTGATGGTTATTGTAAAGTTATTTTCATCCATACAAGGAACTGATCCTGATTCAGCATACACAAATACTTGTTGTGTTGAAGTAATAAAGTCACCAGCAAACAATGCTGTTCCCATTGCTCCTGATTGTGTAAAGTAATTCCCTACACTCAATGCTGGTAAAGCAATACTATCACAAGCTACAAGATTAGTAGGTGCATCGGCTACTGGCAGAGGAAGAATTGTGAAGGTAACGACAACTCTTTCACTACAGTTTCCACTAATTACCTCTACATACATCGTATCTGTAAGAGCTGAATCAATCGTAAAGTTATTCATTGAAGGAATTAAAATGGAATATCCATTATCAGAATACCAATTGTATATTGGAGGTGTTGCCCCAACAATAAATATACTGGTATTGTAGGTTGCTAAATCTACACCTGTAACCGACCCACTTCCTGCAATTCCCTCACACAAGGTGTCATTCGGATTCGTTAAAACAATTGTTCCTGTAACGTGGTAAAATATTTGAGCAGTATCAACACAAGTTCCATTGTCGACGATTGCATTGAAGACATCTCCGCTATCCACTATAGTACTGTTTGGGTTAGTCACCAGAACAAATCCAGCATCATACCAAACAATGCCATCATTAGCACCACCATTAAGAATAGGTTCTAAAATAGTAAGGTCAACTCCTGCTGCGCTTTGAGAACCAAATACATCTTCACAAATCTGTACGGAATCATCAATCGCTATTGGTAAGAGATCAATCGTTAAGAAAACCGGCGTAATGTTCACACAACTGGTTATTCCATCTGTTACAACAGCATACACAGTATCGTTACTCGTAACAAAAGCTCCTGGAGTCACAATTGAAGTTGCTCCTAAAGAATCTTCGAACCACAGAACTGTATTTGCTAGAACTCCTCCATTCACAACGATGTCCTCATTACTCAAATTAAAAGTTGCTTGCTCTAAACCATTGTCACACTCATTAATTGTAGTTGAGCTTACAGTCGGTAATGGATCTACCACTAAATATATTGAAGCGGTATCAGAACAACCCGTAATGGTATCTATTACTTGTGCATAAACGATTGTATTTCCCGCAACAAAAGAATCCACGGGATTTGCGAATAGTGTTAATCCTGTATTGGTAAACCAAACTACGGTATCTCCAATTCCTGTGTTTACGTTTACAGCAGCAGCAGTTAAATCAAACACTCCTTGAGCTCCTCCAATATCACAAGTATTGATGACTATGGAATTGGCAACTGGTAAAGGATTAATGGTTACCAGAAAACTATTTCCGTCGGTACAGTTTGGTGTTGTTCCGCTTTCCGCATAAACATAAATGGTTGAATCGGTTGTAATTACATCTCCTGCTGTTAATGCTGTTCCTCCTCCGTTGGTCGCTGAAAAATAATTATTTCCGGGACTTAATGCTGGTAAGGTGTAAGTATCACATGCGGTAACATCTAAAGGGGCATCGGAATTTGGGCTTAAATTAATTGTCACCACAAAACTATTTCCATCAGTACAATTGGGCACCGTTCCGGTTTCTGCATAAACATAAATGGTTGAATCGGCTATAATTATATTGCCTGCTGCTAATGCTGTTCCTCCACCATTGATCGCTGAAAAATAATTATTTCCGGGACTTAATGCTGGCAAGGTATAACTGTCACATGCTGTAACATCTAAAGGGGCATCGGCAACTGGATTACTTAAGATAGTAATCGCTACAGAGTCGACTGCTGGACAATCGTTCCCTATTGGCGTATTGTAATACACTGAAAAAACTCCTGCACCAGATGCGTCTAAATCAACTTCTCCGGTACTCGTATTCAGTAAAACTCCAGGTGAACTAATTGTAAATAGCCCCCCTAAGGTAGCATTTCCGTCCATTACTGCCAAAGGATCTGTACCTGAAGAACAATATGTTCCAGGACTATAACTAAACAATGCTGAATCTGCATCTAGCACTTCAATTGTTGTGGAATCTAAAGCCGCTGCACAGCCTCCTGCTGCTGCTATTAAATTGTATACGGTATACACCCCAGAAGCACTGGTCGTTAATACCACTGCTCCATTTGCGGTATTTAGTGTTAAGCCAGCTGTTGAAGGAGAGAATGGAGAGATACTAAAAATACCTCCACTTGCTCCTACACCAAAAGTTAACACTGGAGCAACAGCATCTTGACAATACGTTGCCTGATCATAACTAAAGACTGCAGATGGAGCCAATGTAATTGCCACAACAAATGTTTCGGAAACAGGACAAGGTCCTGCTAAGTTAGCGGTATTGTAAGTCACCGTATAGGGAGATCCTGCAACACCAGAAGCACTTAAATCGATTTCTCCAGTATTTACATTAATAACTCCAGCTCCACTGATGGTAAACTCTCCTCCTAAAGTGGTATTGGTACCAAGGTCTGGCGAAGGATCTACCCCTGTTAAACAATAGGTTCCTGAAGCGTAAGTAAACGACGCAGAATCTAAGGGTAATATTTCAATGGTTGAAGAATCCACCAATACACAAGGCGAAATTCCAATTGTATAAATAACGGTATGCACTCCTACTAAATCAGGAGTAACTGTTCCAGTGGATCCATTTAAAGAAGTTCCCAGTGTAGGTGAAGAATAAACCCCTCCTGCATCTGCTACCAGAACTGGAACAACATCACTAGAGTTTTCACAAACAGTAGCATAAGTTAAACTTGTAAAAGAATAAGGTGTGGTCACTGTAATTGATTTTGTTGCTGACCCTGTACATGAACCTCCATCATCCCAATCATAGGTGAAATCAAAAGTACCAGGACCCGAGAGTGCTGGATTAAACCACATCTCTCCGTTATTATAGGTTCCAAATGATGCTGCAGGAGCTGTACTTGTCCAAGAAGCAATTCCTGTAGGTGAAAACGGACCGTATCTTCTACAACCAGCCCCACCATTTTCAGATCCTAAACCTAAACTAACTGCTGTAGCCCCATTCAAAACCTCCCAAGCAACGGGTTGAGCAGCATTCGCATCACAAATCTCAATGTAATAATCGGTTCCTGGATCTAAATGGTCTCCATAAACGGTTAATTCTTGGCCATTGACCAAATCGTTACTATAAAGTAGCGTACCAGAAGAAACGGTAGAAGTACCTCCCGAAAATATTTTAACGTCATCATTGTTATCATTTGCAGAATTAAACACAAAAAGAAGCGCTGGTGAAATGTAATTTCCTGCCACCCCTGAATCATTCGCAGATAAATAAATCCAATCATCTGTACAGGACATGGTACTTGGAAAAGGAGTAATCGTTGAATAAGGAGACGCATTAATGGTTGCATGAAAATCTACGGTACCACATTCAGGAACGGTTGACAAAAAATCAACATCTATGTCAAAATCACATAAAGAATTAGCTCCCCCTGAATTATCTCCGTCAATCATAACGGTATAAGTTACTCCTGCTAAACCTGAGAAAGTAATCTGATCAGTACTGGTTACTGAGACGCTACAATCTAAACTGGTAAAAGCAGCACATGTACCTGAAAAGACAGATACATCCACTCCATTTCCACTTCCAAAACAGGCAACACCAGTAATGTTAACATCTACAACACCATCAGAAGGCAGTGTAAAAGAATACCACACATTCCCTTCTGTATTCGCTTCACAATCATTCCAATCTCCAACTTCAACCGTTGAACAATAACCTGACCCCGGAACTACTGCAGCATTTAATACTAAAGCCTCTGGTGATGCACAATCATCATTGGCAGGAGGCGTGCCTCCTGAGGGAGCAATCGTATAAGTTGCAGAAGCAGAAGTCAATCCTGTATAATCCCAGACTCTAATCCAAACAACTTCTCCTGGAGGTAAACCACTAGCAGTTACTAATGCGTCTAAAGAGTTTCCACCATCATCATCACACGCTACCAAAGTTAAAGAAGCACAAGCTCCAGTGTAAATCCCTAAAACAGGATCAGATCCAGCTGCATATACAGAGACATCTCCATTCGCATCAACCGTTGTTGTAAACCAAGTATCAACATCGTAAATTGAAGACGCAGCCGTATACGTACATGTAAATCCATCATCAATAGGATTTGAAACTCCAGAATTTCCATCGGTAGAGTTTAATACTACAGTATTAGGAGCACAAACTAGAGGTAATGGACCTGCAGCACAAGGGGTAGGTGACAACTGTCCAAAAGAAGTGCCGACAAAAAGAAGTCCGATTATGAGTAAGAGTAAATTTTTCATTATTATTTATTATTATTAATTAATTCAATACCTATTTTATATTCATCGATCTTATTATCATTTTTAAGACAGGACAAATAAAAACTTTGTTCAATTTCTGATACATTTAAAATTCCAGTAGCAGAGATATATTTCATAAATTCAGCTTTTTTTGATTGATATCGAATGGTATTGGTTTCAATTTGGCGAGTTCTTTCACTGGAAGAAATACTTGTATTATTTTCAATTCGATTTCTTTGATCCTGAACTGAATTCAACTGATATAAGATAGGAAATTGTTCTTCTACAGCTACTGGATCCACTTTACTAGGCGTTGAAGAGGATGAAAACTTACCTGTCTTTGCGGGGTGTGCATTTGTTTTTTCAACATTTACAGGACTACTTTGTTGATCTAGTTTTGTTTCTGAATTGGTTGCCGTTCGATTCTGCGCACTAACAAAAGCGGAGCTAAAAAGAATCATTGTTACTACTACTGTTACTTTCATACCTATAAGTTTTCTGTATTTTAAAAAAATTTAACAATTTGTTAATACCGCTATGGAGTCAAACACTCAATTGTCTTCCAACAATAGACGCAGTTTTTCATTAGAAAGTTGCGTTAAAATTTAACAAGAAACATGCATATTTTTAAATATACAACAAAAATAGAATAATAAGCATATTAATTGCTTCTTTTAGCACATAAAGAGGCTTTTATAACATATTAAATATTGTAGCTAGAAAAAAAACAATATAATATTTGGATATAAATATTACCCCAACAACCGTTAAAAATATTTAGTATAGTCTTATTTTTGTTCAATGGATTACTTAAATGAATTAAATGGAGCTCAACGAGATGCTGTAGAAAACACCGAAGGACCAGTAATGGTTATTGCTGGTGCAGGTTCTGGGAAGACAAGAGTTTTAACGTATCGAATTGCACACTTGATTAATAAAGGGGTAGATCCTTTTAACATCCTCTCGCTGACTTTTACGAATAAAGCTGCTCAAGAAATGAAAGAGCGTATTGGTAAAATTATTGGAGGGTCAGATGCTCGTAACATTTGGATGGGGACTTTTCACTCTGTTTTTTCTAGAATATTAAGAAGTGAAGCAGAAAAGATTGGCTACCCTCAAAATTTCACTATTTATGACACTCAAGATGCTAAAAACCTCATTAAAACCATTTTAAAAGAACAAGGGCTAGATGAGAAAGTTTATAAGCCTGGTTTAGTTTATAGTAGAATATCTGCTGCAAAAAACAATTTATTAACTGCTGCTGCTTACCTCAAAAATACGACCATACAGTCTGAAGATAAGCAGGCGGCTAAACCAAAAATTGGTGAAGTTTATAAAGTGTATGAAAGTCGTTGTTTTAAATCTGGAGCCATGGATTTTGATGATTTATTGTTTAAAACGAATGTTTTATTGAGAGATCATCCTGATGTTTTGAACAAGTACCAACATCGATTTAAATACATTTTAGTGGATGAGTACCAGGATACCAATTTCTCTCAATACATCATTGTTAAAAAATTGGCTGCCGCTTTTGAGAACATTTGTGTGGTAGGTGATGATGCTCAAAGTATTTATGCGTTTAGGGGGGCAAACATCCAAAACATCTTAAACTTTAAAACCGATTATCCCGAATCAAAAACCTTTAAGCTAGAGGAGAATTACCGTTCTACTCAAAACATTGTAAATGCTGCCAACAGTATTATCAAACATAATTCTGAACAAATTGAAAAAAATGTATTCACGTCTAATGTAGAGGGGCATAAAATTAAAGTGCATAGGGCTGCTACAGATAATGACGAGGGTAAATTGGTTGCAAATCTTATTTACGACACCCAATTTTCTGCACAGGCAAGGCCTAAAGATTTTGCGATTTTATACAGAACCAATGCTCAATCGCGAGCCATGGAGGAAGCTTTAAGAAGAAAGAACATTCCTTATAAAATTCATGGTGGACAGTCTTTTTATCAACGAAAAGAGATTAAAGATTTACTTTCTTATTTTAGAATGATTATTAATCCTAATGATGATGAAGCTTTAAAAAGAATTATTAACTACCCTGCAAGAGGAATTGGTAAAACCTCCATGGACAAAATTGGAATTAGTGCCAACACCAATAACACGAGTATATGGAATGTGATTACGCATTTAAACCAATTTAATACTGGGATAAACGCTGGTGCACAAACTAAGATTAGTGGATTTCTTGAAATGATGAAAAGCTTTGCTGCTCAGCTTAACAGTAAAAATGCCTTTGAGTTAGGAAATGAAATTGCTTCAACCTCAGGAATTTTAAAAGATCTGTACAGTGATAAAACTCCAGAAGGGATAAGCAGGTATGAGAACATTCAAGAACTTTTGAATGGCTTAAAAGAATTTACCGAAACGGCCAATGAAGAAGATGGGGATGTTACCCCAAGAGGTTTGCCTGAATTTTTACAAGATGTAGCCTTATTAACGAATGCAGACAATGAATCTGAGGAGGATAGAGACAAAGTTACGTTAATGACGATTCATTCGGCTAAAGGGTTAGAATTCCCTTATGTTTTTTGTGTTGGATTAGAAGAGAATCTTTTCCCTTCACAAATGTCCTTAACTTCAAAAGCAGACATAGAGGAGGAACGGAGACTTTTTTATGTGGCGGTTACAAGAGCCGAAAAAGAAATTCATATTTCTTATGCTACGAGTAGATATAAATGGGGATCAGTTATTTTTTGTGAACCGAGTCGTTTTATTGAAGAAATTGCTGAAGAGTTTTTAGAATTTACTTTTGACCAAAATACGGTTGCACAAAAAAATAATACGGCTAATTTTGATGAACCGTATTCGGCTCAAAACAGTTATGGTGGGGGAAAAACTACCTATCAGAAAAAGAGTACAATGCCTCCAAAACGAAATGCTCCAGCAACCGTACCTCAAACAACACCTAAAAATTTAACCAAAGTAAGTGCTTCAACTAGTTCGGCACCAGAAAGTGCTGCAAGCCTTAACTTGGCAAATGGAATGATGGTAAATCATCAGAAATTTGGCAACGGTATTGTAGAAAATATAGAGAATGGAAAAGCAACCATTAACTTCCAAGACATTGGAAATAAGCAGTTACTATTAAAATTTGCCAAGCTTACAATAATCAAATAATATATTTACTTTTGATATTGTTATAACAGAAAGGATTAAATGGAAAATATAGAAGATTACGATTACAATACAAATAGACCAGATATGGTTATTCCTGAATACGGAAGAAACATTCAAAAGATGGTAGAACATGCCATCGCGATCGAAGACAGAGAGGAGCGAAATACAATAGCTCACGCAATCATTAGTGTAATGGGTCAACTAAATCCTCATTTGAGGGATATTGCTGATTTCAAACATAAACTATGGGATCATTTGTTTATTATTTCTGAATTCAAATTAGATGTAGATTCTCCTTATCCACTGCCTGACAAAGTCGTACTTTTTGAGAAGCCTGCACCCATGGCCTATCCTAAAACTGAAAATAAATATAAGCACTACGGTAAATCGGTTAAAACGTTAATTGATGTTGCGCTAGCTCTTGAAGATAAAGAGGAACAAAAAGCACTTACGGGTGTTATTCTTAATTTAATGAAGAAATCCTACTTAACTTTTAACCAAAGTTCTGTGGAGGATAAGCAAATTATTACGGATTTAAAAGAAATTTCTAAAGGCCTGCTTGATGCTCCTGAAGGGTTTCAGCTTATTGGCACCAATGAGGTTTTAGCCATGACTAAGAAAAAACCGTCACATACCAATAACAACCACAAAAACAACAATCACAAGCAAAATAATTACAAAAAAAAGAAGTATTAATGGGTACATTTAAAATTAAAGGTGGGAAGAAATTAAAAGGGGAATTGACTCCACAAGGAGCAAAAAATGAAGCATTACAAGTAGTTTGTGCTGTTTTATTAACTTCAGAAAAAGTTACCCTTACCAACCTTCCTTTTATTAGAGATGTTAATTTTTTAATTGATTTACTAGAAGCTTTAGGTGTAAAGGTAGAGCGAGCGGGGAACGGTACGGTTCATTTTGAAGCCAGCAATATAAATATTGATTATTTAAATTCTGAAGATTTTAAAATCAGAGCAGAATCTTTAAGAGGATCGATCATGATTGTTGGTCCTTTATTGGCTCGATTTAAAAAAGCGTACATGCCAAAACCTGGTGGGGATAAAATAGGCGCAAGACCTTTAGACACTCACTTTTTAGGGTTTACAAAACTAGGCGCTACTTATACCTATGACTCCAATACTTGTTTTTATTCTTTAGAGGCTAAAAATTTAGCGGGTCAATACATCTTATTAGATGAACCTTCTGTAACTGGAACGGCCAACATTTTAATGACGGCAGTTTTAGCGAAAGGACAAACTACCATTTACAATGCCGCTTGCGAACCTTATTTGCAACAGTTGTGCGCTATGCTGAACAGTATGGGGGCAAAAATAACAGGTGTAGGCTCCAATTTATTAACGATTGAAGGGGTTGATGAATTAGGGGGGTGTGAACATCGATTATTGCCTGATTTTATTGAAGTGGGTTCTTTTATTGGTTTGGCAGCAATGACTGGATCTGAAATTACGATTAAAGATTGTAGAGTAGATATGTTAGGTAGAATTCCTGACACGTTTAGAAGGTTAGGAATTCAGCTAGAAATTCAGGGGGATGACATTTACATTCCTGCTCAAGATCATTATGAGATCAAAAGAATGATTGATGGCTCTATCCCTACAATTTATGATGCTGTTTGGCCTGGGTTTACGCCTGATTTGTTAAGTATTGTTTTGGTTACTGCGATCCAAGCAAAAGGGACGGTTTTAATCCACCAAAAAATGTTTGACAGTCGTTTATTTTTTATTGATCGATTAAAAGATATGGGAGCACAAATTATCTTGTGTGATCCTCACAGGGCAACGGTTATTGGCATGAATAAAGAAACGAATTTAAGAAGCACTACCATGTCTTCTCCAGACATTAGAGCGGGAGTCTCTTTATTAATTGCTGCACTTTCTGCAGATGGCGAAAGCACGATTAATAACATTGAGCAAATAGACAGGGGTTATCAATACATTGACCAACGCTTAAATGCAATTGGAGCAGATATTACGCGATTATAAAAAAATGATTTGTCGTTTTAACTACAAAACACAGGCTCAACTCTTGCTCATTTTAATGTTATATCTCAATTTATGAAAACGATGAAAAAGTTTAAAGCGAGTATCGTCTTAGGACTCCTCATAATAATTACAGCAGCTTTTATGTTAAGACCTAAAGGTCTTGAAATTGGATCAAAAGCTCCCGAATTGGCTTTTAAAAATCCTGAAGGAAAGGTTGTTCGCTTGTCTTCCGTAAAGAAAAAATTAATTCTAATTGATTTTTGGGCTTCTTGGTGTGGACCCTGCAGAAGAGAAAACCCAGCAGTGGTAAAAGCCTACAACCATTATAAAGACAAAAAATTTATCAATGGAAAAAAAGGATTTACCGTTTTTAGTTATTCTTTAGATAAGGATGCGAACAAATGGAAAGCGGCCATTTTAAAAGACCAACTTTCCTGGGACTACCACGTAAGTGATTTAAAAGGGTGGTCTTCTGAAGGGGGAAAACTTTATGGCGTAAATTCTATACCTACCAATTATTTAATTGATGGAAATGGAACCATTTTAGCAAAAAACTTAAGGGGTGCCGCTTTAGATGCTGCCTTAGAAAAGTACCTTAAAAAATAGTTCGGTCAAAATGACCTTTAAAGGGCAGAAGAAATCATTCTTCTGCCCTTTTTTATCGCTGAGTTTTTCTTCTTAAAGAAAATAGCTGTCATTATGACTTTAATCAGGACAATGGTAGTATTTTTGCCAACTCATTTTTCGAGAATATAAAATCATATTATGATGAGTAAGGAAGATAAAGTACAAGAAGAGGAAATAGAAAACCTAGAGGCACAAGCAACGGAAATGGAAACAGAAACGGATGCTGAAACTGAAGCTAAAACGGATGCTGAAGCTGAAGAGCCTCAGGAAGAAGTAATTGAGCTTTCTAAAGAAGAAGCTCTTGAAATTCAAGTGAAAGAAGCAACAGACAAGTATTTAAGGTTGTATTCTGAATTTGACAATTTCAGAAAAAGAACTCAAAAAGAGAAAATAGAATTATACAAAACTGCTGGAGAAGGTATTATTAAGGCCATTTTACCAGTACTAGATGATTTGGAAAGAGCTGAAAAAGCAAACCAAGAGTCTGATGATGTTCAAGGAATTAAAGATGGCATCAAATTAATTCAAGATAAAATCACCAACATCTTAAAGACAAAAGGCTTAGAGGCTGTTGCTTCTCCTATTGGAGAAGCTTTTAATGTTGAGTTTCATGAAGCAATCACTCAAATCCCTGCTCCTTCTAAAAAGCAAAGAGGAAAAGTATTAGATGTAGTTGAAAAAGGATATGAATTAAACGGAAAAGTAATCCGATTTAGTAAGGTAGTTATAGGTCAATAAATTAGTTAGAAAGTTACCAGTGAAAAAGTTGGAAAGTTCTTACACGCTCCAACTTTAAACTTTATAAACTTTACAACTTTTATACTAAAAAAATAATGAGTAAAAGAGATTATTACGAAACGCTAGAGATTTCTAGAGACGCTTCAGAAGCAGAAATAAAAAAAGCTTATCGAAAAAAAGCCGTTCAATTTCATCCTGACAAAAATCCTGATGATGCTAGTGCTGAAGACAAGTTTAAAGAGGCTGCTGAAGCTTACGAGATATTGAGTAATTCGGAGAAGAAACAACGTTACGACCAATATGGCCACGCAGGAATGGGTGGTGCTTCTGGCGGAGGTGGATATGGTGGTGGAGGAATGGACATGGATGACATTTTCTCTCAGTTCGGAGATATTTTTGGAGGCGGTGGAGGTCGTGGCTTTGGAGGCGGAGGCGGAAGAAGACAACGTGTGCGTAAAGGAAGCAACCTTAGGGTTCGTGTAAAAATGTCTTTAGAAGACATTGCCAATGGCGTAGAGAAAAAGATTAAGGTAACCAAGCTAGTTAATGCTGAGGGGGTTACTACTAAAACTTGTGCAACGTGTAATGGCGCAGGACAAGTTTCTAGAGTTACGAATACGATATTAGGGCAGATGCAAACGGCTTCTCCATGTCCTCATTGTGGTGGCGATGGAAAAATGATTGATAAAAAACCTGCTGATGCTAATGCTGATGGTTTAATTAAAAAGGAAGAAGTGATTACGATTGATATTCCTGCTGGAGTTGAAGATGGTATGCAACTTTCCGTTTCTGGAAAAGGAAATGCTGGACCAAAAGGCGGAGTTGCTGGAGATTTAATTGTTTTAATTGAAGAAACTCCTCACGACACCATTAAGAGAGACGGAACCAATCTTTTATATGATTTACACTTGAATTTTGTGGATGCGGCCATGGGAACTTCTATTGAAATTCCAACCATTTCTGGAAAAGTAAAAATCAAAATTGATGCGGGAACACAGAGTGGAAAAGTGTTACGTTTAAAAGGAAAAGGTATTCCAAACATCCAAGGTTATGGAAAAGGGGATTTCTTAATTTATGTTAACATTTGGACTCCTCAAGCGCTTTCTAAGGAGGAACAAAAAACCTTAGAGAAATTAAGAACTTCTGAAAACTTTAAACCAAATCCGAAAATTACGGATAAAGGTTTCTTTGATCGTATGAAAGATTATTTTCAATAAGCATCGAATCGATAACGAATACTAAAAAAAATAAGAAAAGCGAGATGAAATTCATCTCGCTTTTTTTGTTTCCAATATGCTATGATGTATTTTTGCTGTCCTTATTTATCTCTTTATGAAAAAGACCATTCTATTGATCATATCATGCTTGAGTTTTTTCTCAAATCAAATCATGACTCAAAATTTAATCCCCAACGCTGGGTTTGAGCACAATAATGGTTGTCCAAAACATACCTCTCATTCTGCAACTTTAGCCAAGGGTTGGAGAAATCCAACAAATGGATCACCAGATTATTACCACATTTGCGGAAGTGAAAAATATACTACTCCCAAAAATCAGTATGACATAAAAAAGCCTTACGGCGGAATTGCATATGTTGGATTAAATAATCGAGGACTTTTTAGAGAATACATAAGCATCCGATTAACCAAAACCTTAAAGAAAGGCACAACCTATCGCGCTAAAATACACGTTATCGCTACTGATCATTTTCATCATTTAACTTCCGACATCAGTTTTTTCTTCTCTTCAGAATATGTAGTTCAAAAAACAACAGGTCGTTTGCTAAATTGCGAACCACAAATTGTAAACCCTGAAGATAATTTCATTCCAGACAATAAGTGGATTGAAATTAGTGGAGAATTT
Organism: Flavobacteriales bacterium; assembly: GCA_034112225.1. Lineage (GTDB taxonomy): Bacteria > Bacteroidota > Bacteroidia > Flavobacteriales_E > Vicingaceae. The sequence continues at coordinate 14,122 of JAWUVT010000076.1, forward strand.
ATAGCTAAAGGAGGAGAGCGATTTGTTACGATTGGAAGCTTTAGACCCAAAGTGAATTTTCAAAAGATTATAAAAAATCCAAAATACATAAGAAACTCCTATATCTATATTGATAACATAAGTACAATAGCTTTAAAGCGACCAAAAGGTAAACTCCCTCCAAAAGGAAAATTAATAACTTTAGAGTCTATTTATTTTGAACATGATAAATATGTGTTAAACAAAGACTCTTTTAAAGAACTTAATGAATTAGTTGCAAAATTAACCGAAAGAAAATCAGTGAGAATTGAAATCATTGGGCATACCGATATTAGCGGAATTGAAGAACATAACATTTCACTTTCAAAACAACGCGCTTTAGCAGTAGTTAACTACTTAATCAAAAAAGGAATCTCTAAAGATCGTTTAAGACACAAAGGACTGGGCAGTAGTGTACCAACCGAACCTAAAGATACAAAAGAGAAACAAGCGATAAATCGTAGGGTAGAATTTCGTGTAATTGATTAGGTTTCGTAATTAAGATCTAGAGATCTCAAGGTTCTTTTTAGGTATAAAATTCTAGCGCTCTTTTTTTATTCCTTATTTTTTTAGTCTTTCTGAATCACCACAGGTGTAGTGTTGAATAAAATCAGAACCAACAGTATAAAGTCGAGTGCTTATTCTAAAATAAATTCAACTCTTCTATTTTCACTTCTCGCTTTTTCAGAATTACCAATAACCTTGGGTTGAAAATCACAAACTCCTCTTGTTTTAATTCGTCCAGGATCTACCCCTTTTAACACTAAGTATCTGGTAATGTAAACCGCTCTAATATCTGCAATCACTCTTTTGATATGTTCCTCTCCAATGTCACAAGAATGGCCTATAATATTAACATTTAAGACCTCATTACTTTTTAGAATTTCCACTAATTTATTCACTTTGGCAATGTATCCTTCATTTGGAATTCCACCACCAAGAGGGAAAGCAACATCCAACTCAAATTGATTTAATTCCTCTTTAGAAATAAGCTGAAGTAATCTAGCTTGTCGTTCTTCTTCTGTTTCGTTTACAGATTCAAAAGTTCCACTTTTAGACATATCATAAGGGCTGGCTCTATAGCTATCTACTTGCTCCCGTAATTCTTGAACAATAGACATTGCCGCTTCTGCAGCTTTCACGGTCTCTTTTGCTGCAATACTTGCTGCTTCTGCATTTTCTGCTTTAACTCCAGCCTTTTCAACTTCCTCAGCACTTCCTGCTGCACCTTTGGCTATTTCGGCAGCCTTGGTAGCTTCTATTGCTGCAGTAGTTGCAATAGTTGAAGCTTTCAATGCTGCTTCAGATGCTTTCACCGCTTTTTCAATAATTACAGCTGTAACTAAAACTTCATCTCCTAAAAGAGCTGCTTCATCTGCAGATTTTGATGCAGTTTCTGCGGCTTCAGATGCAATGTATGAAGCACTTGTAGCAGCTAAAGCAGCTTTTCTGGCAGCCTTAGCAGTTGTTTTAGCATTTTCAGTTTCAACTTTCTCCACTGATTCTGCAGCACTTGTAGCTTCTATTGCCGCATTGGTTGCAATAAGAGCGGCTTTTTTTGCTGTTTCAGCTGCACTTTTTGCAATCTGTGCTGCCCCTTTAGCTGCTACAGATGCATCTTGGTTATTTTCATAAACAATTACATTTTCTTTATTCAATATTTTCTTTCTTGATTCGGCTCTTTCTATTTCCGCATTAATATATGCGATCCTATTTTTAGGTTCTTCTTTTGTGGTATCTATTTCTGAAGCTTTTTGGTAGGCTTGTTTCGCTTTTTCCAAATCTACCTCCTTAAAAAAGGAATGATCTCCTTCTTCCATCATTTTTTGATAAATTTCATCTTTAGACTTGACCATAGAGTCTTGAATGACTAAATATTGATTTAATGAATCTTGAACCACTTGAGGATGCGCATCAGTCCAAAAGAAATCTTTAACCAACGGGTCTTTTCCTTTACAGAAACGAATCCCTAATAAAATTTCATGAGAGCCAGTAGAAACTCCACTAATACTTGATGATCCTGCAAATTCATAAGCATAATTTACATGATATCTATTTTTAATGCGAACCCCTAATCTCGTTAAAAACCCTCCTCCAGTACGGTAGCCTAAGCCTGCAGAGACCATTCTTTTATAGGTAACTTGACCATTCAGGTCTAATTGTCCATTATCAATAGTCAACGCTTTGTATAAAGCTGATGGTTGTATGCTCCAAAGTTTATTGATGGACAAATCTGTACCTAGCGTGACCACATAATGTCTTTTTAAACCAAATGACCCATCAAGGGCGCTTGCGTTGGTTTCAAATATTTGAGGAACAGATAGTCCAGCATATGATCTCTTGTAAGTATAGTATAAACTAAATTCATTACTAACGGTCATTGCATTTTGCACTCCTGAGGTGATGATATCATCCGAATAGTCCTCGACGATAGCATTAGAAAAATCAAGGTTAATTTGATAGAATCCTAAAGATAAAGCGAACCGAAGTTGGTGCTCTTTTTTTAACGTTAACCCATAAATATAAGAGAGAGATGCCGATGTTTTGTCTATCATGGGCGTGTTATCCAACATTAACCTCGCTCCAATACCCATGGTTTTAAATAGTGGAGAATAGACTCCTAAATAACTTGTTTCGGGGCTCTGAGATGGTCCAATCCCTGAGAATTGGGACAAGCGGCCTAAATATCCTCCCACGCAATTTGTTGATCCAGAGAATGCTGGATTAACACTAAACTGATCAGCGGTGTATAAATTACTGGTAGGCATTTGTTGAGCGTAAACGAGGTTACACAGTCCTACTAAAACGAATATATATTTAATATTTCTCATGTCTTATTGATAAATCTTATTTTTTTAACCGCACTAATGTTAACGCTCCCTTATACTTAATTTCTCCATCACATTCTATGACGTAATAATAAGTGTCTTCTGGTAAAGGGGATCCATTTGATGTTCCATTCCAGTCATTATTATAGGTTGATGATTCAAATACTTTTTGATTCCATCGATTAAATACCATGACATTACAACCGTATACGTAATCAATATTATCCATGGTCCAGGTATCATTTTTGCCATCTCCGTTAGGTGTAAATAAATTAGAGATGACGAGTCCATCAATACAAGCTTCATTAAAAGGTCCTGATTCTAAGTTTACATCAAACCTACAGCTGTCAATATTTCCTGAAAAATCTTCTGCAACGATTAATACTTCTACTGTTTGCACACCACTATAAATGGTTCCTACTGCAGGGGTTTGAGTAAATACAGGGTTATTATCACAATTATCTAATACCGACATGGTCAGGGCATAGTTGAGTAATGTTGTTTGACAATTTTCATCTAACAATACCGACTGTGTTGTTAAGCATGAAATTGTTGGAGAAATCGTATCCGCTACGATTACATTAAAATTACACCGTCCAATATTTCCATTGGCATCTGTTGCTGTTAGATACACAATCGTATTCGAAGACACTATTGCTCCTGAAATTGGTTGTTGTGTAACATTAACTAGTCCGCTACAATTATCTGTATAAGATACCATCGCACTATAATCTGGAAGTACTGCCAAACAATTGCCTGTTGAATTTAAGGTGTCTTCTAACGGACAAGAAATTACAGGGATAATTGTATCTACAACTGTTACTATTGCAGAACACATCGCTGATTTTCCATTAGGTCCTGTTACGGTTAAAGAGACGTTATTTGTTCCTAATTCTGAACAGGTAAATATGGTTTGTGAAGCGACTAGTGAAGTAATATTACAACTTACAAAAGCTCCTCCATAAATAGCACTGTCTAAGATCGTCGCATTTCCAAATGCATCTAAGGATACCGTAATGTTTTGACAGATGGCATTGGGAGTAATCGTATCTAGAACGGTTACCACGGCAATACAAGAATCGATATTCCCATTTACATCTACCACTCTTAACTGCACATTATTTGCCCCTGTATTGGAACATGTAAAAGTAGATGGCCATGCAATTAAAGAATCTATTCCACAAACATCTGTACTTCCTGCATCAATATCTGACCCTTGAATAGTTGCAGCACCTAATGCATCTAAGTATACGGTATAGGGCTGACATAAAACTGTTGGTTTAATCGTATCTTGAACAGTAACACTTGCTGAACAGAAAGAGATATTCCCACTAAAATCGGAGGCAAATAAGACGACATTATTTACGCCTACATTTGCACAGGTAAAAGATGAAGTAGTAATCCCTAAGGAATCTATTCCACATAAATCTGTAGTTCCATTATCGATATCATTTGTAGTAATGGATACATTCCCTGCACCATCTAAATATAGGGTAGGGTTTTGACAGATAACATTCGGAGCAATAGTATCAACAATTAATACTGCTGCAATACAAGAGTCTTTATTTCCATTATTATCTGTAACAATCGTATAAACAGAATTTAAGCCTAAATCAGCACAGGTGAAGTTAGCTTTTGATAACCCAATTGACATTACTCCACAAACATCAGAACTTCCTGCATCCAAATCACTTCCTGCAATTGTTGCATTTCCTAACGCGTCCAAAGGAACTGTAATGTTTTGACAAACTACTGTTGGGTTTATAGTATCCACTACCGTTACAATGGCGGAACAGGAATCTTTATTTCCACTAAGATCAGTAGCCACTAACCACACGTTATTTGCACCTAGATCTGAGCAAGTAAAAATACTAGGGTTAGCTGAGTAAGAAGCTATTGCACAATCATCAGTACTTCCTCCATCAAGATCCGAAGCATTAATGGTTACATTCCCAGCACTGTTTAAGCTAACATTTATATTCTGACAAATAACAAGAGGCTTAATCGTGTCTACTATTGTTACAATAGCCATACATGAATCTTTATTTCCATTTACATCCTCAGCGATTAGCCATATATTATTCGTTCCTACATCTGAACATGTAAAAGCAGTTTTAGAAACTATAGTTGTTACAGCGCCACAGGCATCTGAAGTCCCATTATCTAAAGAGTCTGCTGTAATTGTTGTATTTCCTGTCAAATCTAATATCATCGTAACAGGTTTACAAGTTACAACAGGAGCAACAGTATCGATTAGTGTAACCATTGCAATGCATGAATCTATATTTCCATTGTTATCTGTGGCATACAACGTTACATTATTTAAACCAATATCTGTACAAGAGAAATTCGTAATGCTAGTTGTTAACGAAGCCAATCCACAGGCATCAGCACTTCCATTGTCAATATCCACTCCTCCTATCGTTGCCAATCCTAAACCGTCTAAATACAAATTGATATTTTGACAAACTAGTGTAGGTAGTTCATTATCTATAACTGTGACTGTAAATGTACAAGGTGTAGCAGCATTTCCATTTCCATCGGCTACCAAATAAGTAACTGATGTTACGCCTACATTGAACAACGCTCCACTTGCATTTCCTGTTCCACTTCCTATTGTTGCTCCAGTTAAACTCCAAGATACATTTGTTGTACCACAGTTGTCTGAGGCAACAGCATCTATTCCATTGACTACTGCGGTACAGTTTCCTGCATCCACATTTACTGAAGTATTTGCTGGACAACTAAGTAGCGGTAGCACAGGATCTACCCCAGTTCCAGTGTAAAAAATTGCAAAAGATGCTACGAAAGGATCATTGGTGTTAAAGGAAAGCACACCTGATTTAACTCCTTGAGGACAGGTAGGTGAAAACCTTGTAGTAAAGGTTGTGCTATCTCCTGGGAAGACAGTAAAACTAGGTTGAAACAGAATGGTATAGTCTCCAACGGGAGAAAAAGGCGACGAAAGTGTTAGGGTGCTTATTCCTGTATTTTTAATTAGGATCATGGAATCTTTAGATAAACCTATATCTAAAGAACCAAAATTAACTGTTCCTATATTTGGTAATGGAACACCTCCAATAGAAACTTCAATTTGTGCTTGTGCAACCACTTTTTCAGACAAAAAAAGGTTTGCTAAAAACATAAACGACAATAAATAAATCTGAACCTTTTTCATCACCTGCAATTAATTTTTCCTATACATAATTATAAAAGGATGCGAAAATAGTAAATGTGGTGAACTTATAGATTATTAATCTAGCAATAACGAATTTTTTTTCGACAAGCAACTCGATATTACAAACGAAAAAAAAGTCTGTTGACTTAAAAATAATAAAATTATTTACAGTATAAATTAATAATGTAACTTTATACCATGATTTATAAAAGCACCCTAGATTGCGTAAATGATCTTGAAAAACATGGTCATTTGGTGCGAGTTAAAGAGGAAGTTGATCCTGAATTGGAAATGTCGGCAATCCAATTGCGCGTATTCGAAAATGGAGGAAAAGCGGTATTGTTTGAGAATATTAAAGGCTGTGAATTTATGGCTGTTTCTAATTTGTTTGGAACCTTAGAACGCAGTGAGTTTATTTTCAGAAACACTTTCAAAAAAGTTCAACAACTTATTGAATTAAAAAATGACCCTTTAAAAGCTTTAAAGTCTCCCATTAAGAATTTTTCTTTAGGGTTTATGGCTAAAAATGCTTTGCCAAAAAAAGTGGGGGGGCTTCCTGCTTATATGAAGGAAACAACAATTGATAAATTGCCTTTAATTAAATGTTGGCCAAATGATGGCGGAGCATTTGTAACACTTCCCCAGGTATATTCTGAAGACCCTACAAAAGAAGGGGTCATGAATTCCAATTTGGGAATGTACCGGATTCAACTGAGCGGAAATGAGTACAAGTTGAATGAAGAAATTGGTGTTCACTATCAACTTCATAGAGGAATTGGCGTACATCAAACAAAGGCCAATGAATTGGGTCAACCCCTAAAAGTTTCGATTTTTATTGGTGGACCTCCTGCACACACCTTAGCAGCTGTAATGCCTTTACCTGAAGGTCTTTCAGAAATGACATTTGCAGGGAGTTTAGGGGCAAATCGATTTAGACATACTTATGTAGATGGTTATTGTGTTGCAACTGAAGCTGATTTTGTAATTACAGGGGAGATTCATCCCAACGATACTA
>JAWUVT010000077.1:0-78089 GCA_034112225.1 Flavobacteriales bacterium
TAAATATTAAAACAATAATTCTCTCGATGCATTATTCAATACCTGTAATTACAAAAGCATACGAATATGCTGCCAATTCATACGTGCTAAAATCATCAAATCCTGAAGAAATAATTAAAGCCATTATTCAAGTTCATAAAAAAGGTTTTTACATTAGTGATTACTAAATGTAAAAATGTCTCTAAGGCCTAAAACGGTATCCTAACATTGCAAAAGCATACCACCACTGTCAAAATTTATCTTGATTTTTCAATAACACAGAAGAGCTAACTTCAGTCTTAATAAAACTTGCTAAGGGATGAAAAAGTAAGACAGGCCAAGTTTAAAAGCTTGAACACAATTGCTAGAAGCTTGTCAATACATTATCAATACATTATCAATACCACCTCAACTATTTGACAATAGAAGTGCCAATGCTTCAGCAGCATCTTTTAATGCTAAAATAAAAAGGTTGTAGAACTTAATTAAGAGGGGTTAGAACCATAGACTTCTTCTTATTCAGGCTTCCCTATTTTTGACTAAATGTTAAATCCCACAACTTGTTGGACTTGCCCCCTAAAAATCGACTTATTTTACAGAAAACTTAAGTTAAATCCCAAGAGGGATAAACTTTAATCATTCCTATTTCAACAGCCAACAAATATAAATCAATAGCTGTTTTACATCCAGTTTTTTTTATTAGATTTTTTCGATGTGAAGAAATTGTTTCTAATGAAACAAATAATTTTTCGGCAATTTTTTTACTTGAATGATTTTGAACAATTAATTCCAGCACTTCTATTTCCCGTTTTGAGAGATAGAATTTTTTTCCAAAACTGTCTCTTATTCTTTTATTTTGACTAAAAATAAAATCATAATTTGTTAAAGATTTCGATAATCTGGGCGAAAAATATTTATGCCCTTTTTTAATTATCCCTAATGCATCGACTAATTCAGTATAGCTAAAACTTTTATGAATAAATCCATCACAATTATGTTTTTTTAATTCATCAATCAATTTATGGTTACAATACATAGAGAATGCTATGGTTATAAAATTTGGATATTTTTCTTTTATCTTTTTTATTAAATCAAGCCCATTTAAATTCAACATATTCAAATCAGTTAATATTCCATCAACATTATTTAAATTTCCATTTAAATAGGGTAAGACCATTAAAGAGTCGGAGAATGTTGTAACAATTTGGATGGTTTTATTGTTTTCAAATAACTTCTCAATTCCATTAAGAAACATTTCATGATCATCAACAATTAATAGTCTCATAGCAACTTATTTTAAAATCGTTCAATATAATTAGTTTTAACTGCTGTATTAGGTTCACTTTATAAAACTAGAGCCCGCATTTTTAGTAATTCGACTCTTATAAAACGTTTTACCATGAAACTCTACTCACCAATTATTTTGACATAACTACGCAGTGGATACTTTCTATTTCATCTACTACAAATGAAAAACTACGGTCTAACTATTTTTAATCATATTTGTATATGATTAAAAATAGTTATCTCCATTAGGCAAATTCTCTACAACTATTTTAACAACTTATATTTAATTCGTAAAAACCCATCATGATAAAACTCAGAAATAACATCTCTTTATAAAATATCTATTTCAGGTCTTTTTTCTGAAATTATCATGTGATATTTTCAAATTTACTGCTTAAGGCTACCTCTTCCATCCCCCTTTGGGGGGATAAAGCAATATTATTTTTCCTGATTTTTTTTAAAATAATAACGGTGAGAAAATCAACATGATATGGAAAAGCGTCCGTTTCATTTTTAGTCTACAGACAATTCAGAAAACTTCAACAAATCCTAGTCATACTGGGATACACAACCTTAATTTTAGGTTTACAAAAGCTAAAATAACTCTCCAAAAATGGCCTTAACTTGCTCATAATAGGTGAAAAAAATTTGCTGTATTCTCTTTATTACTTAACGAATAAAAGTAAACTGTCTATCTTTTTTTAATTTTACAAGACGAAAAGGCTAAAAAAGACGATAAAAATCATATATTTGACTACGTAACTTTTTTATGAGACTCTATGAATATCCTTATTGCAGATGACCACAAACTATATTCCTTAGGATTAAAATCAATACTAAAAACCAGTACTAGTATTATTTGTAACTCCATAGACTACTGTTCCAACGGAAAACAAGTATTAGCAAAACTTAATGGCGATAAAAAATATGACCTTCTGATCACCGATTTAAATATGCCAGAACTAGATGGCCATAAATTGATTGAAATTTTACATGCAAGATTTCCAAAATTAAAAATAATAGTAATTTCCATGTACTTTTCTCACAAACTAATTGAAAAACTAAAAAGGTATAATGTTTGTGGCTACCTTCCAAAAGGTATTGACGAAAGTGAAATAACGTTATATTTAAATCAAATATTAAATGGTAAAAAGATTTTCAAAGTAACCAATTCTCAAAATTCAATCATAACAAATAGTGATCTTAAGTTAAACGCTACTGACGGATTTATAGATAGTTTTGAAAAAAAAATAAATTTAACAGAAAGGGAACAAGAAATTGCTCGTTTAATGATTTCTGATTTTGGTAATGTAGAAATATCAAAAAAATTATTTCTTACTGTAGAAACCATTAAAAGTCATAGAAAAAATATATATAGTAAAACGGGAGTAAATAATGTACTCAATCTATACAAACTATTCAATAAGGGGTAGTACTTTTTTTGGAAACTTCCCAAATTAGTCGAACCTTAGTAAATCATTTTTTGATTCGGATAAAATGAATTAAAAATGAGCTTTAAAATAGATGCCAACAGGGTTTTATTTTCCTACTTCAACTGTTTCATCATTTTCTTCAAATATCATCCTGTTGCAGCTAAAAAAGCATTGATTTGAGGGAATTATTTCCTGAAAAGATAGTTTTTATTCATTCTAAAGTCAATTTTTAAATGGCCAATCACTGGCTCAGCAGTAGCAGTTCTTCTTCTAAAATTTTTATTTTTAACTCTTTTGTGATAACCAGTATCTCGTTTTAGTGATCGATAGTCTAAGGTTAAAAGTGTAGTTTCCCCTATTTATCCCTATGCCTTTTCCTTCTCTATCATAAATTATTTCAGATGATTGATGACTCGTATTCTTTTACATTTGTTCAAGAAGAGATGCTCTTATTTTGCTTTCATGTGGATTACCAACAAACCTCTTGATCGTCTTAATTATTAGTTTTTTTGAGGTTGTGTTTAAAACTATTTTAGTCACCAATTCATTTTTTTGAGGTACTTTTTCCTTTTACAGTAAGTGCTGAAAAAGATTTATGGATACGGTAAATCTTGTTTTTATCTGTTTGTTTTTGATTTAACCTCTGATCGTTCAACATAAATTCTTCTTGGTATTTTTTTAAAGATAAATAGGCAGCTTCCGCTCTAATTCTCTTAATAAAGACCTGCTATTGTCTTTAATTTCCAATCTACTTTCTTTGCTTTTTTCACCTTTTAGGGGGGGGAAGGACTTACGATTGTGGTTTTATCTGATCATTTTTCTTGAAACTCTTGCATAGGTTTGCCGCAGTGCAACACATGCTTTGTTCGCTATTTCATTACATTTAGCACTCTATTTTTCGCTAGTTTAGCATCAGTAGGTAATCTTGTGTTGTTCTCTCCAACAGTAGTTTTTGATAGATTTACTTGTTCTTTTCCGGGTTTGCTATAAAGAGGAACAGAATGTGAAATTATCTTTAGCTCTCCTTCCTGTGCTATTCGCTGCATAAAATGAACAAAGGAACTAGGGTCGCAGGAAAATATATGCTCAAAATCAGCTTTACCACAAAAGTGTTTTAGGTAAGGATCTTTATCAACTTATCTCGCAGAAAAAAGAGGATTAAATCATTCTTAAGGCTCGCCTCATTAGGTCAAATCGTATTGCTTTTCTCATTATTCTCCAGTACTTTTTCATAGGGAATATCGATTACAATATCAGTGCCTTTCTCTCTTGAACTTTCTACAAATACTGTTCCCTTCAACACCTTTATCCTTGAGTATAAATTTTGCATTCCAACACCTCTTCTCCAACTATCAGAACCTTCCATATCAAACCCTTGACCATAATCAATAATAACTATATTTAACCTATCTTTAAGCAAAGTAAAAGAAATATCAACTTTACTGGTGTTTGCATGTTTTATGATATTCGTAAATATCTCTTGTAAAATACGGTAAAGTGTGACATGTTTTTTCTCGGTAAGATAAACTTTTTCATCCTCAGGGTAACACAAATATTCAACTGAGATATTATTCACTAATAGCATATCCATAATCAAGTATTTAGTCATTTCATTTACGCTTTCTCCTTCTGTAAAATAGGGAGACTTCAAATCGTGAGAAATCATTCTCACTTCATTGTAAATTAGATCTAATTCTTTACTTATTTTTATATTTCTTTCATCTAATCCCATTTTCAAGACTAAGATTGAACTTCCTATTCCATCATGTAATTCCGAAGCCAATCTATTCCGCTCTTTTTCCTGCCCTTCAAACTTTGCTTCAGCTCTTTTCAGTTGATGATCCTTTTCAATAAACTTCAATTGGTTCTTATTTCTCTTTTCTCTATTGATAAGGAAAAAAAGGAGAAAGCAGACTGATATTCCAAAAAATGCTACTATCAAAATTAAATTATGAATATCGCTTTTAGATTTTATTAATTCTAATTCTTTCTGCCTCTCTTTTATTTGTAATAACACTTTATCTTTTGCGAATACTTCAATTTCTTGTTCTTTTTTTAGGATTTTCTTTTGTTTCTCATTTTCTAAGAAAAATAACTTTTCTTTAGAATACATATATTGCCATAGGTACTCATAAGCCTGTTTATACTTTTTTAAGCCATAAAAACACTTTGCTAAATTTAAATGAACTTCCCTAACGTTGAATAAACGATGGTCTTTTTTTTCCAATTCCTGAGCTTTTAAAAAATATTTTGAGGCGACCTTAAAACTTCCCTTTGCCAAATAACTTTCACCTTTCCCTGTTAATCCCTCAACTAAGTAACTTTCCATATTATTTCTACTAGCGATACTAATTGTTGAATCAAAATAAAACAGAGCAGATTCCATTTTACTAATTCGGGTATAGGCAACACCTAGTTTTTGAAAGATATTAGCTAATAAATCGGGGGTGTTCTGGCTATTCCTTAGTATCATCTCTTTTGCATTCAGTAACGAAATTATCACGTTATCAAAATCGTCCTCTTTAGCATACAATTCGGCTGTATAAACTAAATTTAAGACTTCACAATCTGTTCTACCCAAATTATACCTTTGAGATTTTAACAAATATTTCCGTGCATTTTCCACATCATCCAAAGCCATATAATTGTTGCTAATGCAACTATACACACTTGCTAAATAAACGGAATCTAGCACACTTACCAGACCATCCTTTGCACTGGTCAGATCAAACAGATAACTGTTAGACAATTCATATTTCTCTAGTGAGGAATAGATTATTCCTGCCAAATATCTCCCAAAATCGGTACTTAGGCTCCCTTTTAATTTAAAAATACCTTCTGCCTGTTTCAAAGTATCTAATGCATCAGTGTATCGACCGTCTAGATAGTGTGAAAAAGCTGTATAGTAAAAAAAATTACCGGATGAATTACCCTTAAGAGTTTTTGATTTTAATATTAATTTAGCACAGATTTCCTTTAATTTTTCATATTCTCTAACTGAGTAAAGGAATCCTAAATATTTATTGATTTCTTCATCTAGAATAGAATCCGTTGGACTATAATTAGTTTTAGTAAATTCAATAAATACTTTTTGATAATAATCATCGATTGAGTCGGGAAATAACCTTGACAGCTCATTCAATTCGGACAATCTATTGGTTATTCTTTCTGTTTGAGAATAAGTAATTGTAGGTTTTATAAAAAAAGCACTAAAACCTACTATAACGTACAAATAAAATAATCTCATATTCAATGTTTATCACCTAATATAGTGAATGTAAATAATTATTACAAAAAAAGTATTTTAGAAATCTGATCCCGCTGAAAAAAAACGGATAGGTTCTGGTTATGATCTCCTAAAAACAATTGCTCTTCAACATCCAATTTATTTCAGAGAGCCACTCTGAAATAAAATAGATAGCACATAATTCGTCACAGAAGTAACGGTATTTTTGGAGTAACTAAAAAAATCAATCAATTAATTAATTCAGTGTATCTTTGCCCGACCTTCTGCTAATAGAATTTAAAAGTTAGTTTTGCTTTTATCAGATCACAATCTTATTTTCGTACTCTATTTAGTTCTCTTATTTCATGCTAACTAACAAAAATAATTATTCGCACAAAAACCCTCATAGAAACAGCGCATAAACTCAATACGTAATCAATAATAAAACAATCATACGCTCCTATCTTGGGAACTTTTAAATTTTGAATAATGGCAAAAGACATTTACGCTAATCTTAGAAAAAAACTAGAAGAACAAGGAGGTTGGCCTCAACCCTATATGTTTAAGTTTATTATTCCCTCAGACCTTAAAAAACTGGCTCAAATAGAAGCTATTTTTGGAGAGGATGCTCAAGTAACTACCCGTCAATCTAAGAGTAATAAATACATAAGTATTACTGCTAAAGAAGTGATGATCTCTCCAGAAGAAGTGATCAATACGTATAAGAAAGCGGAAGGAATTGAAGGATTAATGTCTCTTTAATTCAACAAAGAAAAGGAATGCTTTCGCATTCCTAATCTCTCACTTCACACTAAAAACTATCTTTATTTACTTAAAAACTTTGGTTGTTGAGCTGATCTTGAAGCTCTATTTCCTTTTTGGATTGTTATCTTATAATTGTATTTGCCAGACTTTTGTTCTATCACTACGGGTTCATTTGCCTCAGTTTTATAACCACTTGTATGTTCATGGTACCCATCTTGGTCTGCAATAAACATTAAATAGGTATCCAAGCCATTATAGCCTTGCTCGCCATGAGCTCCTCCTATTCCACCTCTATTTATCCACACTTCATATGTTCCATAATAGTAATCATATGGATTTATAAAATATTCAAATTCATACACTCCAGGTCTAGTTTGGTAATATTCGCCTAAGATAGGGTTAAAAGGTATCGAACTATTATTATCCCAATAACTGTATGGCTCAAGATCTTCGTAATCTACTCCAAAATAAGCATAGCCATCATGCCCATTAGGTCCTGGAGTATTATCTATAACGATACAACTTGTAAAAAACAAAGGTGCAATTAATGCCAATATGATTGTAATCTTTCTCATAATTTCTAATTTCCGTAACAATTTACAAAAGCTGTGCCAAAAAATATTTCTGTTATTAATCTTTTGATTTTCAAAGCTTAAGTTCTTTTATCTTCAGACATAATTTGTTAATTTTGAAAGGCTAAAACTTCTATTATGAGAATCCTTATTATTACTTTGATTACTGCATTAACCACTCTTTCTTTAGTTGCACAAAATGCGACGATAACTCCATCGCTAAAGGAGCAATTAAAGAACTCTAGTGCTTCAGATTACCTGAAAGTGAATGTAGTATTTACCAATCAAATTCACTATGGTCTAATAAACGCTCAGTTTAAATTAAATAATACGCCATTAAGTGAAAGAGCAAAAACGGTAATTCGAAAGTCGATGAATTTAGCTGAAAGTTCACAAGCTTCTTGCATCAACTTCTTAAAGAATAACTCCAATAAAGTAAGAGCTTATCATTCACTTTGGATTATCAACATGATGACCATAGAGGCTACAAAGGAAATTATTGAACAATTAACCATGAATTCTGAAATTGATTATCTGGAAGAATACAATCACTTTACGGTGAAACCTATCGAAATCATGTTGGGCGAATCCGTTAATTCCAAATCTGTAGGTGGAATTGAGCCTGGATTGGCAGCTATAAATGCTCCTGCTTTATGGGCTATGGGTTATACCGGAAAAGGAAGAAAATATCTAAATTATGATACTGGAATGTGGACTGAACATCCTGCTTTAACGGATGCTTGGCTAGGAAATTACCAACCATTAGATCAAGCTTGGTATGGAGTTGATTCTCCTATTCCTGCGGATAAAGATGGTGCTCATGGCACACATACTGCAGGTACGGTTTTAGGTTTAGATCCTGCAACAAATGACACGATTGGAGTTGCCTTTAATGCTTACGTAATGGTTACTGATCCAATCGTTACAAGTGCAGCAGATATTAAGCCCTTAGTGGAATATATTGCTGTTTTCGAATTTGCTCTTAATCCAGATGGAGATACAACAACAACTAATGATATTCCAGACGCCATCAATAATTCTTGGGGAATTGACATCCATGATGACACTACTCTTTGTGCTGGATACATTACTCAAATGTTTGATGCGATTGAAGCTGCTGGAATTGCAAATGTTTTTTCTGCGGGAAATGAAGGGCCTGGAAATACGACTATTGGACAACCACAATATGTAAGTACAGGCTTAGTGAACACATTTACTGTAGGAGCAGTTAATGGTGCTAACCCAACATTTCCTATCACCAATTTTTCTAGTGAAGGTCCAACAATTTGCAATGTTCCTGCTGGACCATTAAAAATTAAACCTGAAGTTGTTGCCCCAGGGTTAAATGTAAGATCTTCTGTAGCAGATAATAATTATGCTTCTTACAACGGAACATCGATGTCTGGTCCTCATGCCACGGGTGCAGTTCTTCTTCTTAAAGAAGCTTTCCCGAATGTTAGTGGTGAAGAAATTTTATTGTCGCTTTACAATACAGCAACAGATTTAGGGGTAGCTGGAGAAGATAACATCTACGGTAAAGGAATGATTAATGTACTCGCTGCTTTTAATGAGCTAGCTCTTACGCATACTCCGACTCTTCCAAATCAATATAAATACGATGCAACTGTTAGTGAAATTTTAAATACTGGATCAAATTTTATTTGTACCCCATCAATTAGTCCGACGGTACAAATTAAAAATCAAGGAGATAGCTCAATCGTAAATGCAGAAATTATTTACCAATTAAATGAAGAGCCTCAAGTTGTTTACAATTGGGTTGGAACTTTGTTAGCAGGAGGTACTGCTTTAATTAATTTACCGACTATAACGGCTTTAGGATTTGGAGAATATGAATTAAAAATTAAAGTGATTATTGATTCCAATAACGTTGAAAGTGATTACATCAATAATCAACGGGTTCAACGTTTTGATATTAGAGAAACTATTTCTACACTTCCTTATGTTGAAGATTTTGAAAACATGAGTATCGGTAATTCTGAATGGAAAACCTCTTATACTGATGGATCTACAACTTGGGACACTATACCTACTTCAGGGCTAAGTGGAAGCCTGGTTTCAGCATCAATGCAACTTTATAATTACAACAACCTCAACGAAAAAGATGCTTTAATCTCCACCAATATTTCTTTACCCAATCAAGATTCAATCTTTTTACGGTTTGATTTAGCTTATCAATATTTTTTGCCAATTGCGAGTTTAGCAGATTCAATGGAAATATTTATTTCAACAGATTGTGGTCTTACTTATTCTTCTATTTATAAAAAAGGCGGAAACGATTTGCAAACCTATTCTACATCTACGGCAAACTTTGTTCCTCAAGCGTCCAACCAATGGAGAACCGAGTATGTTGACATTACCTCTTTTGCAAATAACGATGTCATTGTAAAATTTGTCTCTCACAACAAAAGTGGCAACAACTTATATCTCGATAATATATGGGTTTATGAAGGTAGTGAACCTATAATTTCAAGCATTACTGCTGTTCATTTAGCTCAACTTTCAATCTATCCTAACCCTACTAAAAATACTTTTCAAATAGATTTAGGAGAAAATGAACTTGAAAATGCTAAAATAGAAGTGTTCGATATCTTAGGAAAAAGCCTTTACCTAAAGGAAGTCTCCTCAAAAATAATTCAAATTAATTTAGCAGGTTTTACCAACGGAGTTTATCTTTTAAAATTTTCGAATAACAAAGGGGTTCGTACCAGCAAAATTATTAAGGAGTAACTAAGAAAACTTACCAAAGCTTTTACAAAAGTGAGTGATTTTACATGCTTCACATTTTGGCTTTCTGGCCTGACAAACATATCTTCCATGCAAGATTAGCCAATGATGAGAGAGATGCATTACCTCATCAGGAATGTATTTTACCAATTGTTTTTCAGCAGCTAAAGGCGTTTTAGCATTCGTGGTTAAACCTAACCTCTCAGAAACTCTAAAAACATGAGTATCTACCGCCATTACAGGTATATTGTAAATTACACTTGCAATAACATTTGCTGTTTTTCTTCCAACACCTGGCATCTTTTGTAACTCATTTACATCAGAAGGTACAACATTTTTAAAATCATTGACTAATATTTTAGCCATACCCACTAAATGTTTTGCTTTGTTGTTGGGATAACTTATACTTCTGATATATTCAAATACCTCTGCAGAATCAGCTTCAGCTAAAGAATCTGCCTCAGGAAACCGTTGAAATAAATCAACGGTTACAATATTTACTCTTTTATCTGTGCATTGTGCAGATAGTATTACGGCCACTAAAAGCTCATAAGGATTTGAGTAGTTCAATTCAGTTTCTGCAATGGGTTGATGCTCTCTAAAATAATCGACAAACAACTGGTAACGTTCTTTCTTATTCATACTACAAAAGTACACCAATTTTAACTACTTTTATTCTCCTCAAACTGTTATGATAGAATTTTTACTCAGCGCTTTTTACTTTCTTATTTTTTGTTTGATTATTATCAAAACATCTTTTTTTAAGGACGAAAATATTTCTAAACCCTGGTTTATTGGACTTTTTGGGCTTAAAGTAATGGTTGGGGTTGTACTGACCTTAATCTATTCAAAATATTACACCGATAGAAGTACCGCTGATATTTTTAAATATTTTGATGATGGTAAGATTCTCTTTAAGGCATTTGAGTCCAACCCAAAAGATTATCTGAAAATGATCGTTGGAATAAATTCAGATACTGAATATTTTAACACAACATATTATCAAAAAATGAAATTTTGGACAAGAGCTTATAAAAATGGTTTGGTCAGTGATACACACATTATTATTCGTTTTAATGCACTGCTTCAATTCTTGTCATTTGGTTATTTTAGTGTGCACAATGTATTTATGAATTTTATTTCTTTCATCGGTTTAATCGCTTTATTTAAAACCTTTCAACATTTTTTAAAAGGTAAAGAAAGAATGTTGTTTATCATTATCAGTTTAATCCCCTCAGTTCTATTTTGGGGTTCTGGATTACTCAAAGAAGGCATTATTTTTTTAGGTGTTGGATTACTTGTTTATTCTATCTTTAAACTTAATTCAAAATTTAAACTAATCTATATCCTACTTGGCAGTCTTGGTTTTCTTTTAATCATTTATACCAAGCTATATTTAATGGTTGTATTAAGTATTCCGTCATTCGGATACTTCATCAATAGCGTATTTAAATTTAAAAAAAAACTATACGGCTATGGGTTGTCAATCCTTACTTTCTTAGTTTCAATAAATCTACTCCCTTTAATTCATCCACCACTTAATTTTGTTCAACAAATTGTTAATAAACAACTTGCTTTTTCTAGATTTATAACTTCTGTAGAAACTAATAGTGGTTTTCAAATACCTGAATTATCTGATGGAATGTCTCTTCTAAAAAACATACCCAATGCTCTAATAAACACTACTTTAAGACCCTATTTATGGGAGTGTAACTCTGCTTTTATTTTAATGAGTTTTACAGAAAACATACTGCTTTTAGCTTTTATTTCCTTGTGCATTCTTTTCCGTAAAAAGATGGCTTCCACTCAACAGAATGCATTCTATTTCTGTCTTATTTTTACGATTACATTGTATGCACTAATTGGACTAACAACCCCAGTGTTTGGAGCGATAGTAAGGTATAAAATACCGGGACTATTACTGATTTCTATCTCTATGTTATTCATTCTAGATTTAGAAAAATTAAAAACAAAATTTCCTTTTCTTTCAAAAATATTCTAATGAAATATTTAAAATTTATATTCCTAATTTACACTTGGAGTTTAGTCAGTTGTACTCGTACTGAAGAAGCTGATTTAATTGTTCACAATGCCAAAATTTACACCCTAAATAATGCTTTTGATATCGCATCAGCAATGGTGATTAATGATGGGAAAATTCTAGCAATTGGACCAGAACATGAAATCAGGAATAAATACAATGCAAAGAAAATAATAGATGCAAAAAAACGGCCAATTTATCCAGGTTTTATAGATAGTCATTGTCATTTTATAAATTACGCTTTAAGTAAAAATAGGGTCAATTTAACCGGAACAAGATCTTTTGAAGAGGTTCTTGATCAGCTTGAATCTTTTTCTAGTGAAACTTCAAATGAATGGATCTATGGTTATGGATGGGATCAAAACGATTGGTCATTAAAAGAATTTCCAACACGAGAAAAGTTAGACAGTTTATTCCCTAATCAACCAGTTGTATTATCTAGAATTGATGGTCATGCACTCTTGGTTAATGGCGAAGTGCTTCGAAGATCGGCTATTAATTCTAAAACTAAAATTGAAGGTGGAGCCATTTTACAATTCAATATTGAGGGCTTAAAGAGGAAAAGCTTCAAGAGCATTCAACCAAAAGAAGGACAACAGCTTAACTCCGAAAATATATTTCCATTAACAGGGATATTAATTGATAAGGCCATGGATTTAGTATCTTATGAAACCGCTCCTGAAATAACCAATCTCAACCTTTCAGAATTACTACTTAAAACACAACATGAGTTGTTTAGTGTTGGATTGACAACAATTGATGAAGCTGGTTTAGATAAGGAAACAATAAGTCTTATTGACAGTCTTCATCAAAAAAAGTTGCTTAAAATAAAAATGTACATTATGGCTTCCTCAGAAGAGTCAACCATTGAATACTATCTTAATAATGGTCCCTATAAAACTGATTTTCTTAATGTCTGTTCATTTAAGTTTATTGCCGATGGGTCTTTAGGTTCTCGTGGAGCTTGCTTAATAGAACCCTATTCAGATGTTGCTAACGACCATCATGGGCTAATGCTTCATGATAAAGAATATTTTGAAAAATATGCGCCACTACTTTTTGCCAATGGTTTTCAAATGAATACCCATTGTATTGGTGATGCTGCAAACCGGTTAATTTTAGAAGTATATTCTAAAACACTAAAAGGAGTAAACGACAAACGTTGGAGAATTGAACATGCTCAAATTATCCATTCAGAAGATCTTCATTATTTTAAAGATTTTACAATTATTCCCTCCATACAGTCAACACATGCAACTTCAGATATGTATTGGGCAGAAAATAGATTAGGTGCTGAGCGAATTAAAGGCGCTTACGCATTTAAAGAGTTGTTGAACCAAAATGGAATTGTAGCCTTAGGTACAGATTTTCCAGTTGAGGGTATTAACCCTATCAATACTTTTTATGCTGCTGTTGTAAGAAAGGATAACAAAGGGTTTCCCGAAAAAGGTTTTCAAATGGAAAATGCGCTAACCAGAAAAGAAGCGTTAAAAGGGATGACCATTTGGGCTGCAATAGCCAATTTTGAAGAGCATGAAAAAGGAAGTTTAGAGCTTGGAAAATCAGCTGATTTTGTAATACTTAATGATGATCTTATCACTACCAAAGAAGAAAATTTATTAAAAGTAAAAGTTTTACAAACTTTTATTAATGGAGAAAATGTATTTTCGCTTAAAAAATAACCTATGCCAACAGCTACAGAAACTATATCAGAAATATTAAACAAACCATTTATAACAGATGATGCTGTTGTTTTTGGTCTTCTAATGTGTTGTTTAGGAATCGTTTTTTATACTTCGCAGCTAAAGAACTTAAAGTGGTTTTATAAAATAGTTCCTGCTTTATTAATGTGTTATTTATTACCTGCTTTACTGAGTACTTTTAATATTATCTCTCCAAAATTCTCGGGATTATGGCCTATAGCAAAAAACTATTTTTTACCTGGCTCATTAATTCTAATGACTTTAAGTACTGATTTAAAAGGGATACTTAAACTAGGACCTAAAGCATTAATCATGTTTTTTACCGCTACAGTCGGTATTATTTTAGGAGGTACTATAGCCATTTTAATCACCTCTATTATCTCTCCTGACACTTTAAACGGAGCAGATTTTGATGCTGTTTGGCGAGGGTTAGCGACACTTGCAGGAAGTTGGATTGGAGGCGGAGCTAACCAGACAGCAATGTTAGAGCTCTATGAATTTAATGTAGATAAATACGGAGCTATGCTTGCGGTAGATGTTGTGGTGGCCAATATTTGGATGGCGTTTATTTTATTCGGAGCAGGGAAATCCGATAAGATTGATAAATGGTTAAAGGCAGATTCTTCCTCTATAGAGAATTTAAAAATACAAATGGAAACTTACACCTCAAGTGTAGAGCGTCAAGCAACTTTAACTGATTTAATAAAAATATTTGCAATTGCTTTTGGGGGTGTAGGTTTATCTCATTTTTTAGCGACAACTTTTAGTGATTTAGCACTCGCCTCAAACTTCTCTAAAACCGTTTTATCAAGTCAATTTTTCTGGGTGGTTGTTGTTGCAACTACTTTTGGTTTAACGCTATCCTTTACTAAACTTAGAAGTCTTGAAGGTGCAGGAGCATCGAAAATGGGAAGTGTTTTCATCTACATACTCGTCGCTATTATTGGTATGAAAATAGACCTATCTCAACTCGTACAATATTGGGATTTCATTATTATCGGATTAATATGGATGGCTTTTCACGTTGGATTATTATTCTTAGTCGCCAAAATAATAAAAGCTCCATTTTTCTTTTTGGCAGTAGGTAGTAAGGCTAATGTTGGAGGCGCTGCCTCTGCCCCCGTTGTTGCATCTGCATTTCATCCAAGCTTAGCTCCTGTTGGTGTTCTATTAGCTGTTTTAGGTTATGCTTTAGGGACATATGGAGCAATCATTTGCGCCACCTTAATGGAGATGGTAAGTCCTGTTTAAATACAATAAACAAAAGATTCAATTGCTTTTGACTGTGATTTAAATATAAAATATTGTAAAACAAACCCAATTTAACTAAGATTAATCTCGATCAGGATTCCAATTTTAATGATTTAATTATTTGATCAAAAACTGGTTAAAGTCCCTAAAGTAAGATACTATTTTAACAGATAAGCTTTTTTTTTGCAGTCAATAATTAACATTAAGACTCCAACATTCCGTACTTAATTAGCTAAAAAACAAGACCATATCCTTCTCTTGTTTAAACAACTATCACTAGTTTTAGTTGTCTTAGATAATGTTAAACACTAAAATAATTTCTTAAAATGACATGTTCTTGAAATAAAGCTTTCGAGTTTAAAAATAGCTTCGTTTTCTACACAATCAAGTTGAGTAAAAGCTTTGACCTAAAAGTCAAAAAAGGTAAACATCATAATTACACCTCAACATCAATTGTTACTAAAACAGATGGCTAACTTTTAAGAAAATTAAGAAGCCCGAACATAGATTTGATGAGATTTAAATAATTGAAAAGACGGCAGTAATAATCTGAAAATTACAGGAATGAGAAGACATTATATTTTACTCTTATGCACTTTAAGCTTCGCAACATTCTTTTCCTATAGCCAAGAGGTCGTTCTTATGTCAAACGGAACAGCCAACATCTGTAATGGCATCTTATATGATACTGGAAACCAAGGTGGTTCCGGATATTCTAATGAAGAAAATTTCACATTAACGCTCTGCGCAGACGAGCCGGGGGATGTACTGACTGTTATTTTCAACAACTTCCACTTAGACACTACCTCGACTGCTTTAGGCAACAATAAAGATAATTTAACCATTTACGATGGAGGTTCAACAAGTGAACCAACCCTAGGAACTTATACTGGAAATGAATTACAAGGCGTAATTGTTTCTGCAACTTCTGCTAATACCTCAGGGTGTTTAACCTTTGTTTTTAATTCAAACAGTGAGGGTACAGGCGTTTTTTCGGCAACGATCACTTGCTCAATTCCTTGTCAACCACCAACGGCTTTATACACAAATGCTACTATAGCTGAAAACCCACTGTTAATTTGTCAAGGAGAAACGGTTACTTTTGATGCTTCAGGATCTACAGCTCAATCAGATTTTACATTAGTTGCTTATATTTTTGAGTATGGAGATGGCGCAACAGACACGCTAGATAATCCTAATACAACACATGCATTTATAAATCCTGGCGAATACCTTGTAAAGCTAACCGTAATTGATGATAACGGTTGCACTAACATTAATTCAGCAATTATTAAAATATGGGTAAGTACTACTCCCTATTTTAATACTATTGTTTCAGATTCTATAATATGTTTAGGTGAATCCTCTTGTTTAGATGGAGAGACTCGCTTCAATCCTGTAACTTATAGGCCTTCACCCACAACATCTCTTACTGGAGCAACCTATTTACCAGATGATGTTGGTCAGTGCTTTTCTGCAACTTTAGATTATGAATTCTTTACGCCTGGCCAAACACTAAATAATATTTCAGATCTTTTGGGAATATGTGTTAACATGGAGCATTCTTATATGGGAGATTTAGTAGCAACCATTGTCTGTCCAAATGGAACAAGTGTAGTTCTTCACCAACAAAATGGTGGAGGTACAAATTTAGGAAATCCAAATCAAATTGATGATTCTCTATTAATAGGTACAGGTTGGAATTATTGTTGGAGTCCAGCTGCAACAAATGGCACTTGGGCAGACAACTCTTTATTTGGCAGTGATCCAAATACCATGATGAATAGCTCAGGTAATCAATCTCTAGTTCCTAGAAGCTACGAAAGTTCTAACTCAATGATACCCTTAGAAGGCTGTCCTCTTAATGGTATTTGGGAAATTAAGTTTTGTGATTTATGGGGTTCTGACGATGGATTTGTTTTTGATTTTTCGATAGATTTAGAGCCATCCCTGTACCCCTCTTTAAGTACTTTTACTCCAAGTTTAGGACCATTACGAGATTCAACTTATTGGAGTTCAAACACTCCAGACAACATGGGATATGTAACTTCTGGGACCGCTGATAGTAACGAAATTTGCATCACACCAACTGTTAGCGGAATTATGGATTACACCTTTGTAGCTAATGATAATTTTGGATGTTCCTATGATACAACTGTCTCTGTATTAATTGTTCCCAATTTTACCTACACTAAAAATCAAACAGACTCTTTAGTATGCTTAGGTGAAGAGGCTATTTTTACAATCACAGCGACTTCTATTCTACCCATTACTTATTCTTGGGAACCTGCTTCAATTTTTAATGATGCAACTCTTGCTTCACCCACCGCAACAATTCATACTCCTGGATTAACAACCGTTACCGTTAGCATGAATAATGGCTCTCAATGTATTAAAACGGAAACTTTTAACATCTACGGAACAAACGTATCTAGACCCACTATTAATATCGTTACTCATGATACGACACTAAATTGTAGAGAACTATTGAACTTAGAAGTTGATTTAGGAGCAGAAATCCCTACCTTTTGTGGCTTAAACCCTACAAATAATTGTTCTCAAGCAATTACACAAACAATAATTGGTACAGGAACTACAACTATTTCTAGCATACCCTCACCTTACCAAGGCTATTACGATGACAGTAGAATTCAAATGATATATACAGCTGCAGAATTAAATGCGATGGGTTTTATCGGAGGAAAAATAACCGAAATTGGATTTTACATTACTAACAAAGCAAGTACAGCTTCTTATAACAGATTTACCCTAAAAATGGGATGTACCACTACGAATAGTTTTAATGGCGCAACTCAATTTGAAACTGGCCTCTCTCAAGTACATAACTCTGGCAGTTACACCTCAACTTCAGGTTGGAATACTCATATTTTAGAGCATGCATATGAATGGAATGGGGTTTCAAATTTAATTGTTGAAGTGTGTTATGACAATCATGCCTTTACCAATACTGATCAGGTTGCACAAACCTCCACAATACAACCTCTTACTCTTATAGAATTTAAAAATGAATCTCCTAATGGTGGCTGTAATTTAAATGGTGGTTCTAATTTCTCAACAGAACTTAATCGGCCTATCATTAGATTAACTCATTGTTCTTTAACACCCAACCCTACAGATTACATGATCCTCTGGACTCCGGCAGTAAGTCTAAGTGATGCAACCATTCAAAATCCAGTTGCGACACCAATTATCTCTACGAACTACATTGTTATGGCATCTGATTTGTCAGGTTTATGTTCGAGTTATGATACAATTTCAGTAACAGTAAACAGTATTTATACCGTTATTTTTGACTCTATTGCTGTTTCTTGCCCTGGAAGTAATGATGGAAAAATTAGAGTCCAAATTACAGGAGGCGAAACACCATATACAGTTGAATATTATGATAGTTTGGGCACCACACTTATTCAAACAAACAATACCAATGCAGCTGATTCAAGCTCCGCATTATTTTCAGGAACTTATAGTGTAAAAATTACCGACAATACCGGTTGTCCACTTTGGAAAACAATACGCATTAACGAACCATCACCAATGGTAATAACTAGCCTTACTCAAGATACAACTATTTGCATTGATGGAGCAATTATTTTAGAAGGAGATATTACTGGAGGAATTGGTCCAGTTCGTTTAATTTGGGATCATAACTTAATTGGCAATGGACCTCACAGTGTCAATCCCCCTGATAGTTTAACTCGTTATTATGTGTACGGAATAGATTCATTAGGTTGTACCTCCAAAACAGATAGTATCACCATACTATGGCATGATTCACTTCGGATTACAGACTTAATTTCAGATACGATATGCCAAGATGATGCTTTTAACAGTTCGTTATTAATTGCTGTAGTTACTGGAGGAGATGGAAACGGATATACTTATCAATGGTTTGATGGAACCCATACATTAATTGAAACTACTAAGGATTTACATGCCTCCCCATCAACTAACCCAGAAAATTTTACTCTTATTGTTAGCGATGGTTGCACGACTCCAACCGCATCCACAAATGTAGACATCTACCTTCATCCAAGGTTTGATCCGATATTTAAAACGATTACTGGAGATCAATGCTCCCCAGATACCGTCGAATTTATTAACCTAACAAATCCAGCAATTATAGCGAGTATAGAATGGAGCTTTGGAGATGGCACCATTTCTACTGTCCCATTAAATACAAATCATATTTACAATAAGGCAGGAGTTTATGACATTCATTCGAAGATTACGAGTATCCATGGATGTATCGAAGATACCACCTACCCTGCTTATGTAATAGTAAATCCTTTACCCTTGGCAAATTTCAACTATTCCCCAGAAAACCCTATAAAATTTGATACAGAAATTACTTTTGAAAACTTAAGTTCAAATTATATCTCTAGCTATTGGAGTTTCTCTGAAGGAAACCCGCTAAATTCCACTGAAGAGAATCCTATTGTTACTTTCCCTAGTACAGACCCAGGAAATTACCCTACACAATTAACGGTAACAAGTGATTCGGGCTGTGTAGCTTCAACTGCTGGGAAATTTGTTAAAATTGACGGTGTATATCTCTTGTATATCCCGAATGCGTTTACACCTAACAATGATGGAAAAAACGATATCTTTAGACCTTTCGGTTCCGACATAGAATTAACAGCCTTTACTATGTCTATTTATAATAGATGGGGAAAACTTTTATTTAACACCAATAATATTAATAATGGGTGGGATGGAACTTATAAAGGTGAAAAAGTACCTATCGGAACATACATTTGGAGAATTAACGCTAAAGAAAAATATACTCCAATCACCCATGATAATTGGGGGAAAATAACACTTACACTTTAATACAAAAAAACAGCGTTTAGCAAATTCAAAAACTTTTTAAATTGATTCCTCATGATGCAACTAAATACGCTTTGGATAGCTTTACCCACTTTTCTGAAAAATGGAAAAATACGAGTCAAGTTCAAAATTTGGTAGTGTGCAAAAAAAATGTATCTGACTTCTCTTCTCAACTCTTAATTATGAAGCTATAATTTTGTGAAATTCACATTAATTCATTTAGTCTTTTGTCAAACATACATTTACTTTATCCATTGCTCCCTATTCCAGTAGTGATAAGTATGGAGTGCCAATTGGTCTCAAGTCTATGATTTTAAAGTCTTTATAAACGATTTGTTAACCGTTCTATCCAATTGGTCGTATCACTAATTCTGCTAATTTTTGGATCATAACTTAGATCAGAAAAATAGAGTGCATTCATTCTCATTGTTGGCTATATTTCCAATGTGTTTATAGTTCTTTTGCCATTGATTAGAAAATATTCTTAGTCTTTTAAAAGCAGCTTCAGTTGTATCTAGATTAAATGCTTCTTTTAAATCTATTGCGAGTTCTTCTTTATGTTTTGAAGCTGCTTAACTCAGAATGTTTCTTTTTATATGAACGACACATTTTTGATGTTCAGTGTTTTTTTAAACTAAAGTAATAACAGCATTTACC
The DNA here is from genome assembly GCA_034112225.1 of Flavobacteriales bacterium. Taxonomy (GTDB): domain Bacteria; phylum Bacteroidota; class Bacteroidia; order Flavobacteriales_E; family Vicingaceae. Next base: position 20,508 of record JAWUVT010000077.1, read on the forward strand.
CCTGTTAGGTTGTCTCATCTGTTAAACTAATCTTCTTTACCCCTGGCTGTATATTCATCAAAACTTATTTTCAACAAGAGTATACAATGGTAAGAGTTGGAAGTTCTATTTTTGAAAATAGGAACTACTGCTCTAAAATCACTTTTTTTTCGTAAACTTGCACTATGCTTAAAAAGATCTTCTTTTTTTATTCAATTCTTTCAATTCTTTTAATTCTTTCCACTCTTTTATCTTGCACAAAAGAAGCTAATGTTGAACCATTGATCAACGCAGAAGATAGTGAAGAATCCGCTGAAATTTTCACAAGTATCTATACCTCTTCAAATAGCGGGCTTTTAGACAACCTGATACATGACATTGAATTGGATGGAACTCTCTCAAAAATAGCTACTAAAAATGGGTATACTACTTTTGATGGAACGAGTTGGGAAACTTTGAATTCAAGTAATTCTGCACTTCGATCTGATGAGATTTATTGTATAAAAACTCAAGGAGCTATTACTTGGTTGGGTAGTGATGATGGACTTATTAAATGTGAAGGTTCGGTGATTACAGTCTATAATAAGAGCAACTCCTCTTTGCCCCTAAATAAAATTAGGAGTTTAGAAGTTGATCTGTATAATCACTTATGGGTTGGAACTTTCAACGGAGGTGGATTATCAAAATTTGATGGAACTGACTTTACGGTTTATACTCCTGGAAACTCAAACCTACCAAACAATTCTATCTCTGCTATCACTAAAGACAATATTGGAAACATATGGATAGCATCAGCCAATGGCATTTCAAAATTTGATGGTTCAACTTTTACAAATTATAAAACCACAAACACTCCATTACCTAATAGTAATGTGTACACGATTGCTATTGATAACAATAATGTAAAATGGATAGGCAGCAATGGAGGCCTTACTAGATATGATGACATTAACTGGACAACCTATAACATGGAAAACTCTGGTTTACCTTTAGATCTTGTGAGAGATGTTGCCCTAGAATCGAATACTAATTTATGGATTGGTATGGCTGGACAAGGAATTGTAAACTTTAATTATTCGACCAACACTTGGAAACATTTCAATTCAAACAATTCTAATCTTCAGAACAATTTCATTAATAAGGTAAGCATTGGTCCTGATCATAAAAAATGGCTATCCACCGAAAACGGGATAACCATTAAATAATCTATTTCAACTCTAATGCTTGTCTCCTCTATCGCTATATCACCTTATGATGAGCCCTCTATTACTCATTCTCTTCTCTAGAAAGAGCCTAACGGAAAAGTTAGGGAGCAAAAACCAATCGGATTTCAACACCTGATGGTTTTGTCTTTACCATCTATAAAACAGCTGCCTATTTATTTCTTAACGGTAATGCTTACTAGATTTTCATTGTAACGAATAGCATTATCTTGTAGAATAGCAAATGAGGATTCATACGTCTTTACAATAGCAATTACAGGTAGATATCTGGATGATTATCCGATAAATTCTATTTTAAAGTAATGAGGTCACAAAAAGAACTATTTCTTCTATAACAAAAAAAAATGGCTATCCACTGAAAAAAGGATAGCCATTTAATACGTTTACGCTACTTTAAGTCCACTTTCCGAACGTTTTATTTGTTTAGACTCTTGATGAAATACCCTTCAATAGAAATCTACAGTCTCTATTACTCCTTAATAAATTTGAAGATATTTTTGTTTTTCAAACTACCCAGACTAACAAAGTACATTCCAGATTTCAGAAAATCAATATCCAATTGATATTTATTCAATCCTTCTCTTGAAAGAATACTCTTCTTTAGGAATAATTTTCCGGCAACATCAACCACTTGTATTTCTACATTAACTTCGTTGGTCGTAAAAAATGATAGAAAGGCATTATCTTTTACTGGACTTGGATAAAGACGTGCATCAATAAAATCTTTTTTGTTATTAATTGTTTTTATTTCTGAATAAAAGTATTCTCCATCAAAATCTGTTTGCTTTAAGCGGTAATAAGATAAACCATCAACTGGTTCGTTATCTATAAGCTCATAAGTGTTATTTTCAGTTGAGTTTCCAGAGCCTTGAACGATACCAACCACTTCATAAATATCTCCATCAACACTCCTTTCTACAGTAAAATAATCATTATTAATTTCTGTTTCTGTTATCCAATCTAAATTCACTTTTCGCTCTATCAACTCCGCATCAAAATTCAAGAACTCTACAGGTAAGACTCCTGAGCCGGTAAGCGTAAACCCAAACCCTCCTGTTCCTCCGGAGAAAGATGGAACTCCAGTAAACTCTACATAAGGTACATCGTTGATATATCCTGTATAAGTAGCGCCTAAGAAATTAATATTATCTACAGATGTTGGTGTTATATTCGTGAAATTAAAATTGTTTCCATCAATATTCGTTCCTGGGTCAAAATCTACACCAACAGACTTAAACCACCTCCACGGAACATCATTTGCTGAAGGATAATTAGTTGTTCGTTCAAAATTTCTTAAATCATAAGCTGCTCTAACTTCAGCTGTATCAAAGAAAAATCTCACATTAACAGGTGTTGCTATAGTTCCTGAAATGACCCTAGCATTCCAATATCTAGAGGCTAAAAAGCTACCATGTACACCCGGTGCATTAATGTTTGAATAAACTGTTGGAGATTCCACAATATCTATTTCTGCTTCAAACGCATTTCCATTCTTATCTATAGCAAATAACCATTTAGTTATATCAGCTGGATCAGAATAATAGGTCCACACTGCCTCCTCGCATTTTTCTAAGGCAGAAATAACTGTAGCAGCTGCTAACACTACATTAGCTGTAGCACTCAATGGTGTAGCTATAACGGGTATTGTAGGACTAGAACATGCAATACTATAGTATACTGCACCTTCGAAAGTAAAATCGTTATAGATAGTAGCAAACTCTCCGCCACAAGAAACAGATCCAAAAGAAAGTTCTATGTCGACATTTGAGAACAAACTTGCTCCTACTTCAATAGCATTTTCATAAACTACATAAATTCCATAAGTAGCCCCTGCAGGAACGAAGAGATCTGTAATGTCAAAATTGGTAACTGCAATAGGAGCATTTAATACCGCCAAAACCGTATTATCAGTCAATGTCCAACCAGCTGTAGATGCTGAAAAACCAACATAACTTTCTGGTCTATAATATACTTTAACAGTTCTATTGTTAAAGTTTCCTGCGGGAACTCCTGGCCCTGATATATCTTCAAACATTAAGTCTAAAGCCGTAATATTAAGATTAGCTGATTTTGCTTTTATATCAAAAAAGAATCCTGAACCAGCTGAACCACCGCCACAAACTGTAGTTGCATTGGTACCTGCCGTTATAGATGATGCTGCCCCTTGTAAAAAATTTGCTACATAATACGTTGGAGGATCAGTAATACCAGTTGGACAATACGTTGATCCTGTACCAATAGGCACTCCAAGAGTTGGAACATCGTACCAATAATAATCAGGATACGCTCCTCCACTAGCTTCTAAACATAAATCAGCAGCACATTCGGTAGAATCATTTGCAATAGCAACAAGTACAGCTGTTTGTGTATCAAATGACCAAATACTACTTGCACCATCACCACCTGCACTAACAGGAACAATTTTCCAATAATAGGTGGTGTTACTTGCTAAATTTCCTGTATAATAACTTGTTTCAGTAGAATTAGACACCAAAGTAGTTGGACTAGGGTTGGTATCCATATACACTTTAAATCCAGTAGTAGCACAAGAATGACTATCCCAAGATAAACTTGCTGCTGCACCACAAGGCAATGCCAAAGCATCTGCGGGGAAACGTCCAGTTACATCAGATGGAGTGGTACCACAATATATAGTGATCATATAATCTTCTGTTTCACCGATTGTTGATCCTGAAAAGCAGGTCCAACTAGACAGTACTACAGAATTCTCACCATATTGAATTCGCATCCTTGTAGTTCCGGATAAAGCTGTTGTTGGTATGACTACAGGAACTGTAGTCACCGTACTCGCATTAATAGTTCCTTGGCCTATTGAGGTAAACTCTCCTGGATCTAAAAAACTACCATTTTGGTTGTAATCTATCCACATCCCACAAGAATGTATTCCTGCTCCAGAACCAGATGTTATTGATATATTATTTGATGTACCTATTTCAAAAGAAGGTGGAGCAATGGCTGTGTAATCAGAATACCCAGTAGTTCCCGTACAAGTTGTGCCCGAATTATTATCTAAGGTTCCAAACTGAACCCTTGCTATTAAATCATTTCCAGTACAGAGTAAATTACCTGGGTCACAATAAACAGGAGTAACTGTTACTAGGGCTGGTACAGAGGTATTGGATAAGCCACTATTCGTACAGGTAATAATCAATTGAAAATAAGTATTCCCAGCAGGTGAGGCGACTGGAACAGTATACGTATTTGATGTTGCTCCAGATACGTTCGTCCAAGGACCAGTATTGGAAGGTCCGCTTTGCCATTGATAAGTATGCCCTAATTCATAAGTTTGTGACCAAGAAAGCGCAACACTTTCTGCTGTTGTAATTGAACTTGTAGCTGGAGAAGCCGAACCAGCTGTAGGAGTTCCTGCACAATTGACAGGAGAGAGTACCACAATCGTATAATCTTCCCAATCAATATAAGTTGCGTAAGAATCACAAGCACCAGTACCAGTACCATCAATAAAATCAAGATTATATTTCATACCAACTCTCATTCTTAGGCCTGCACTAGCAGAACCTATTGGTGGAGATATACTTACGGTTCTTGTTGTAGATCCAACTGTAGCATCATTAAGATTGACAACTACATTTTCACCAACATCATCAAAATCTCCATCATCATTCCAGTCAATCCAGGCAGCAGTACGTTGATTATAAGCATTATTATTAAGTCTACTTATCGATAAATCATAAGCAACACCTTCAAGTAGCGTAGTTGACAAACCGGTATTTATATATCCATTATCCCATACACTTGTCCTATTAATTGTATTTAATGTCACATTACTTAAATATCCTGTGGTAGAGCTAGATCCGCTTACTGGACAATAAACATGACAACCAGAACCCGAAACTGCAGTGATTACTACATCATCAGAAGAAGAAGTACAACCAGCTAGTGCAATTGTCCATCTAAAAGTTGTTGCCACACCTGGTGTTAATCCAGTAACAGCAGATGTAGGAGAACCTGGAGTGGAAATTCCAACCCCCGTACAATTGGTAACACAAGTCCAAGTACCTACGCCAACAGTTGGTGTATTCCCTGCTAAATTGGTAGTTGTTGCACAATTAGCCAAGGTTTGTGGGGAACCAGCAATAGCGGTAGATGGAGGTGTATTTACCGTTACTAACTCCGATGAAGTCGAAGTTATTGAACCTGCAAGAGCACAATTAGGACCAGCGCCCCAAGAGACTACAACATAATAATATTTTGATCCAACAACAGTTGTCAAAGGAGTATAAGTAGACGTTATCGTTGCAGATGAAGAAGCTGTAGTCTGAACCAAAGTCCCGCCCGCTTGATCGTTATCTACATCCTCATACCATTGAACAGACGTTGTAACATAATTGGAAGAGCCACCCCCACAATTCGAATGCGTTTCGGTACTAAAAGTAAATGACAAATTTCCTGCAGCATCAAATTGACAGTAAGATGTACCTCCTGTAAATGATGTTTGCACTTTAGGTACAATATCTTTTGAAGCTCCAAAAGAGTTTAATGTCATTCCTAACATTAAAAGTGTGACAAATATATAGTTGAGAATTCTTTTCATTTTATTTTATTTTATTTTCAGTAACGGTTAATTACTGTTCACTTAACACGTTGGTTCTAAAATAGGTATCTAAATACTCCTCCGCATAATCAACATCAATCTTTACACGCATTGGTTTCTCTTCACTTGATATTCCCAATTCAAAGAAACCAGGCAAAGCTGTAATTTCATTTCTTTTTGAAACATTAAAAAAAAGCGCTTTCCTTACCTCATTATTAGATATTAAATAAGTCGTTATTTCATTAACCGTTTCTACCTCAATTATTTCATCTTCTGAGGGATTCACTTTATCTTCAACCAATTCTTTTTGCTGAACTGTAATTTCAGTATTTTCAAGAGTATTCCTCTGTACAGAAGAAGAAGTTTGAGCATTTAAAAAAAATGGTAGAATTAATACTACAACGCTTATCAGTTTCATGTTTTTTATTTTTTTATCTAAATAATCTAAAAGGAAATCCCTTTTTATTGTACTTACCCATCAATAATAAGTTAAATTATACCTGTTAAACTCACTATTTGTTAAATTCACTATTTGTTAATTTTAAAACAAAACACACCAACCGAAGGCGGTTAAAGGCCTTAGACTAACAAACCTTTTTTTGAATATAGTGATAAATTAACACTAACACAAAAAAAAAACTTTACGATCATTACAAATCCTCAACATCAACAGATGTAAAATTGTAGTTTCTCTTAAAAAAAAGGTGAACAACCGAACAAATACTTAAAATTCCTCTATTTAGTTCAAGTTTATAAAATGGAATGACTTCATACTGCTTATTATCAACCTGATAAAAATATGGTTATAAAAATCCAAAAAAAAACACTTAAAAGACCAATAGCTAAGCAATTTAGCTCAATTTTAATCGCTGTAGAGAATTTTACAAGTTCTAGTTAATGAATTTATTAACTATTTTTAACGATTTACAGGCCATAGTATAGAGAATGCTAGGCATTAGAAGAGTTGCACTGGAGGGGTTCAACACTCCAAAATAAAGTTTCTTCATAAAGACAGGTGTAAGTTACAGCGGTAATAAATCTCACAAGAAAGAAATCATTTCATAAGTTCAGTCTTAAATATAAAATTTGACTTTAACCAGTAAGAAAGATAAAAACTACCTTAAAAAAAAATGAATACTCAATATCCAACGCTCAACATTCTAAGTATTAAAATGAGAGGAGATTAAAGTATCGATATTCAAAAAGGCTGAACAATGATAAGCGTTTAAATACTATTTTTAGTCTTCAAGATTAGACTCACAGTCCTCTTTTGCCTCAATGGTTATTTAAAATGTAGTTTCTGAAACCTTTAAATAAAATTATATGCTTCAAGGTTCGGTCTCAAGAAATTCTTCCCCAATTAATTTTATTTCCAAACAATTGGTTCAAACCCGTTACCAAACGATGATTCTTTTCCATCTCTAAGTTAGGGTCTTCTTTTAATACCTCTTTCGCGATGTCTCTTGCATGTTGCAAAATTTGGCCATCCTTTACTAAATCTGCAATGTTTAGGTTTAGCAATCCACTTTGTTGAGTTCCTTGAATATCACCTGGACCTCTTAATTTGAGATCGACTTCACTTAATTCAAAACCGTCATTGGTTTTCACCATGGTTTTCATTCTTAATCTACTGTCAGCACTTAATTTATTGCCCGTCATTAAAATACAAAAAGATTGCTCCGCTCCTCTACCTACTCGCCCCCTTAATTGGTGCAATTGAGAAAGTCCAAAACGTTCTGCACTTTCGATAACCATAACACTTGCATTGGGAACATTTACCCCAACTTCAATTACCGTGGTCGCTACCATAATTTGGGTTTCTCCTTTCACAAAACGTTGCATCTCAAACTCTTTATCAGCTGCTTTCATTTGTCCGTGAACGATACTTATGTTATATTTTGGCTTTGGGAATCGTCTATCAATGCTTTCGTATCCGTCCATCAAATCTTTGTAATCCATGGTTTCAGATTCTTGAATCAAGGGATAGACGATATAAACTTGTCTTCCCTTTTCAATTTCTGCTTCAATAAACCCGAAAATCTTTAATCGAGAAGCATCAAAACGATGTATTGTTTTAATCTCTTTTCTACCTGGTGGCAATTCATCAATTACAGAAACCTCTAAATCTCCATAAAAAGTCATGGCTAATGTTCTAGGAATTGGAGTTGCCGTCATCACCAAAATATGAGGAGGAGTAACCTTTCCGTTTTCTTTTGGTGTCCCTTTTCTCCACAATTTAGAACGTTGTTGAACACCAAAACGATGCTGCTCATCAATCACCACAAAACCTAATTTCACAAACTTAACTTTATCTTCTATTAAGGCATGAGTTCCTATTAAAATATCGAGTTCACCACGCTCTAGTTGTGCATGAATTTCTCTACGTTTTGCTGCTTTAACGGAACCAGTAAGTAACTGAACATTTAAATTCATTCCTTTTAACAATTCCACAATACCCACAAAGTGTTGGTTGGCTAATATTTCTGTGGGAGCCATTAAGCAGGTTTGAAAACCATTGTCAATAGCAATAAGCATACTCATTAGAGCAACTATTGTTTTTCCACTTCCTACATCTCCTTGTAACAATCGATTCATGTGATTTCCATAACCGACATCATCTCTTATTTCTTTCAACACTTTTTTTTGAGCTCCAGTCAATTCAAATGGCAAGTTCTCACTGTAAAACTGATTAAAACACTTTCCAACTCTCTTAAAGGCATGTCCTTTTATTTGGTCGGTTTTAATCACTTTTTGGCGAAGGATATTCAATTGCAAGTAAAAAAGTTCTTCAAATTTTAAGCGATAGCGTGCTTTTTTTAAGAGGTGTTCATTTTCTGGAGCGTGAACATTCACTACGGCTTTTTCTTTACTAATTAGTTTTAATTCTTCCAAAATTGAGAAGGGCAAGGTCTCCTGAATTTTTCCGCCCAATTGAGCTACCAAATTCTTTTGAATTTTGTGAATTCCTTTGGAGTTCAAACTCAACTTGGTGAGCATCTCTGTAGTTGGATAAACGGCTTCTAAGGTTACTTTGTTGGCGATTAAGGAACTGTCTACCTCATCCAAATCTGGATGAGCAATGTTATAGCGATTGCTAAATTTTGAGGGTTTCCCGTAAACCACATACTCTTTACCGATAACAATTGATGAAGCCAACCATTGAACGCCTTTAAACCATACTAACTCAATTTCTCCTGAATCATCTTTTAATGTAGCAACCAATCGCTTTGCTTTTCGCTCTCCAAAAGTTTTTAGCTCAACAATTTTTCCTCTTAGCTGAATATGAATTTCCTCAGAATTAATTTCAGCCACCTTAACCAATTTCGATTTATCAATGTATCGAAAGGGATAATATTGCATGAACTGTCTATAGTTCGCAATCCCCAATTCTTTTCTAAGAAATTCAGCCCGTTTAGGACCAACTCCTTTTAAGAATTCAATTTTTGTATCTAAAAAATGGTTAGGCATTGAGCGATCTTCTTGATTGGTAATATTTACGTCTTTTTAAACTCGAAGACTTCAGTAAAACGATTTCATCTACCTCTTCTAAGCCTGTGAGCATTGAAACTTCATGTAGAAAAACTAAGGCTTTATCATAAGCTCCAAAACTCTTTATATTTTCTGGTTTTTGTCCTTGCAAAATTACATCATATGTTTTATAATTCAGCGAATGCAATCCTGTTCTTGTATATGCATTCTTATTTTCTGAAGATCTTTTAATTCTTACAGAATCATATTGCTCAATCTTTCTCCAATGCCCAATTTTTATTCCAAAATATGAATAATAAAGCATTAAGTTTTCTATTTTTTCATCTACACAAATTCCTCCTTGAGCAATAAATAAAATTTGACCAATAGGAATCGCAATGGTCACAAACACGATGTAATTCCAATTCAAACTATTTATTGACTCCACAGAAATAAGTATTAATTGGGCAATTACGAGAAGCAAAGAAGCCAAAATAATTAACAATCCAGGGATAGTAAAAACTCCGTTGTAAGTTTTTCCAATATTTATTTTTTTATTCATAGCCTAAGACCCTATAAATATAAGAAATAAAAAACCCTCAACATAGCGTGTTGAGGGTTTAAAAATTATAAATACACCCCCTCTTTAATTTCTCCTTAAAGGAATATTTTTAGGGTTAAATATTTTGAACACCCAACAATACAACTGGGTTTTCCATGTATTTTTTAAAGTCGTTTAAGAACCTAGAACCTGCAACACCGTCAACAACTCTGTGATCACAAGATAAGGTTACTTTCATTACGTTACCAGGAACAACCATTCCGTTTTTAACCACTGGTACTTGCTTTGTTCCTCCAATTGCCAAAATACAAGCGTCTGGAGGGTTTATAATGGCTGTAAATTCTTCAATACCAAACATTCCTAGGTTAGAAATGGTAAATGTACTTCCTTCCCAATCTTCTGGTTGTAATTTTTTAGCTTTAGCTCTTGCTGCATAATCTTTTACTTCTGCAGAAATTTGGCTTAAGGTTTTACCATCAGCAAAACGAACTACAGGAACTAATAAGCCATCTTCTACAGCTACAGCTACTCCAATGTTTACGTGCTCGTTGTAACGAATCTTATTTTCTAGCCAAGATGAATTTACTGTTGGATTCTTTTTTAATGCTCCTGCAACTGCTTTAATAATAATATAATTAAACGATATTTTTACGGGTGCAATATCATTGATAGATTTTCGTGCGGCAATCGCATTGTCCATATCAATGTCCATGGTGAGGTAAAAATGAGGAGCAGTAAATTTACTTTCTCCTAATCTTCTTGCAATCACTTTTCTCATTTGAGAAACGGGTACTTCAGTAAATTTTTCTACTCCAACTACATTTGGTGTAGTTCCACCTCCCTTATAATTTTCAATATCTCTTTTTATTATTCTACCACCATCTCCAGTTCCGCTCAACATCGAAATGTTAATGTTCTTTTCTGCAGCTAATTTTTTTGCTAATGGAGAAATCATTATTCTACCATTACTTGAATTTTGAATAACAGGTGTTGGGGATTGTGTTTTTACCGCTGCTGATTTTACTGGTGCTGCTATGGCAACAGGTTTTTCTTCGGTTGGAGTTGCTTGCTTTTGATTGCTTGCTTTTAACAAGGTATCAATATCAGCATTCTTTTCTCCTATTATCGCTAAAACTTCATCAACTGGAGCACTTCCTCCTGCTTCAATTCCAATGTGTAATAAAACGCCATCTTCAAAAGACTCGAATTCCATTGTTGCTTTGTCGGTTTCAATATCTGCTAACAAATCACCTTCACGAACAGTATCTCCCACTTTTTTATGCCATTTTGCTACCACACCATCCGTCATGGTATCGCTCAATTTAGGCATTTTGATTACCACGGCATTAATTCCAGAAGTATCTATTCCAGTTTCATTAAGAGGTGCTGCTACTTGAACAGCTTCTTCTTCTACTTCTTCTTGAGGTTCAGTACCAACACCTTCCTTTAAAAGAGCAGTAAAATCTTCCCCTTCCTCTCCAAATATTGCTAAAATGGTATCCACTGGTGAAGCCCCACCTTCTTGCACGCCAATGTGCAACAAAGTTCCATCTAAAAAAGATTCAAACTCCATCGTTGCTTTATCCGTCTCTATTTCTGCTAATAAATCTCCTTCATTCACCTTATCTCCAATTTTCTTATGCCACTTGGCTACCACACCTTCTGTCATGGTATCACTTAATTTGGGCATTCTAACTATTTCAGCCATCTTTCTCTTGAGTTTAAAAGTTAAAAAGTTAAAAGTGGTTTGGTTTAACAACTCACTTTACTATTTTTCTCAACCTGCTTTATGATCTTATTCGTTAATAACCAAAAACTAGTCACTAACAACTATAAACTATTTTTTAGTCTTTAATAAAAGGGTAATCTGGTTCTGCATAAATATCTTCATACATCGCTTCAGGAGAAGGAAGTGGAGATTCTTCAGCAAACTGAATGGCTTCAAGAATTTCTTGTTTCACGCCTTCATGAATGGCAGTTAACTCTTTTTGGGAAGCATACTTATTCTCTGTAATTATTTTTAAGACTTTGGCAATAGGATCACTATTCGTATATTCTATTTCCTCATCTTTTGTTCTATATTTTCGGGGATCAGACATAGAGTGCCCTTTAAAACGATAGGTTTCCATCTCTAATAAATAAGGACCTTTACCCTCTCTACAATGTTTTGCTGCTTTTGCTATTGCTTCATGCACCGCTTCAACATCCATCCCATCAACAGCCTCTCCAGGCATGTCGTAACTCAATCCTATTTTATGTAATTCAGTAACATTAGAGGTTCTTTCTACAGATGTTCCCATGGCGTACCTGTTGTTCTCAATAATATAAATTACTGGCAACTTCCAAGTCATAGCCATGTTAAAGGCTTCGTGTAAAGCTCCTTGCCGAACTGCACCATCTCCCATAGAGCACATGGTTACAGCATCTGTACCTTTAAACTTTTCCGCAAAAGCTAAACCAGCACCTAATGGAATTTGTCCTCCAACAATCCCATGGCCACCAAAAACTCTTCTACTCACATCAAACATGTGCATAGAACCACCTTTGCCTTTAGATAAGCCGGTTGTTTTTCCGTACAACTCAGCCATCATGTATTTAATTGGAGTTCCTTTACCAATTGGGTGAGCATGACAACGATAAGCTGTTATCATATTATCTTTAGGTTTTGTTGCAGAAACTGCACCTGCAACAACTGCTTCTTGACCTATATATAAGTGTAAGAAACCACCAAACTTACGTTGAATGTATAGTTGGCTTAATTTCTCTTCGAACTTTCGCATTAAGTACATTGACTTGTACCATGCTAAGTACTGCTCTTTTGAAAATTTAGTTTTCTCTGCCATAATTAAAATATTAACGCACAAACTTAAAACAATTAACCATTACATTTCGTGCTTTTATTATCCTTTTTATTTTAAAAATTCACCATCAAATGCAAATGGTAAAATATCGTTGACCCTTTTAAACTGCCAAACCTTAGAATTTCCTGATTTCATACTCAATTCAATGGGCTGATTCTGAACAACTTCATATTCCATTAACACTTGTCTACATGCTCCACATGGGGATACTGGAAAGGCTGTAGTTTGGGCTGTTGTAATTACAATTCTATCCACTTTTTCATCAGGAAATTGAGATTTTGCTGCAAAAATAGCAACTCGCTCTGCACATAAGCCCGAAGGATAAGCTCCATTCTCTTGATTGGTTCCTTTTACAAGTTCTCCGTTAGACAATTGACAAACTGCACTTACCTTAAAATTAGAATAAGGAGCGTACGCATTTTTCAAATTAGAATCCGCGAGAGTAAACAAATTTTGTAATTCTTCATTTAAACCCTTTGTAGATTCAAATTCTAAGTACTCAATATTCAACAACCTTTTATTCATCTATGTAATAATACTACTAATTTTATATTACTTTTAAACTTCTATTACTTTCAATAGTCAAACATACCAAAATTAAAGATGAAAAAGAATATTTTAATACTGCTAGTGATAAGTACTGTACTGCTTTCTTGTTCTAAAGACGAAGGTGAAGGTGGAAGGTCTTCTATTTCGGGCACTGTAACTGGCATAGAGATTTCTGTGGCTCAAGCTGAATCGACTGTAATCATTACAATTCCGGGAGATGAGATTAAAAATCAAGACTTTATCTTATTAAACACTCCTGATACAAATGAGAATTATGCCCTTTGGTTTCGTAACACCTCTGAAATCGTATCTCCACCAAATTTTTTAGAGAGAAGTCTTATCCAAATTGATTATACCAAAACAACAAGCACCAATATTGATATTGCCACAAGTATTGAGTCTGCATTAAATTTAATCTCAGAAAATCCTTTTACAGTGAGCAGAATTAATGATATCATTACTGTAACCTGTAACACCAAGGGAACTGTTGCTGATGGAGATAATGGAATATCTAACTTAGGCGTTGATGTCACCACTCAAGGTGAAAATCAGATCACCTTACAAAGTGGGGCTTTTGCTGATGAAGATGTTTTTATCATTTACGGGGATAATGATGACATAGCTGATGACAACCTCAAAACAAACTATGATGGGACTTTTAAATTCACCAATTTAAGAAAAGGTTCGTACACCATTTTTGCATACAGTAAAGATGAATCTGCTATCGATAAACCGCTAACTCCCATTTTTGTTTCTACTGATATTAGCGGAAATGAAGAGGCTAATGTTGGTGCAATTTCCATAGAAAAAAAATGAATCCAGCGTTAGTAAAGGCATTAAGTGAACTTACCCCCATTTCTTTAAAAGAAATGGATCGAGTAAAGCTGCAAAATAGAACAGACACCAAGTTTGTTTTTAATGCGGATGTATTGCCAGCGATACTTACAGAGATGGTTCCTTATTATTCTATTCTTGAAATTAAAGAAAACCGTACCAATAGTTATCAAACACTTTACTACGACACTAAAGATTTTCTAAGTTACATTAGACACCATAATGGTAAAGCAAATAGAATTAAAGTACGATTTAGAAAGTACATAGAGTCTGAATTGGTCTATTTAGAAGTGAAATACAAAAACAATAAATCACGAACGATAAAGGCCAGAACTAAGACAAAAAATATTGAAGAAGGGCTTTCTGATTTTTCTAAACAATTTGTTGAAGCGAATTCTTATTCTTTTTTTGATGAGCAAGAAATCATACCCACTTTATGGAATAGCTTTACCCGATTAACTTTAGTGCATAAAACAGCAAACGAACGCTTAACAATCGATCTTAATTTAGGGTTTAAATCTTTTTCTGACAATAGAGAAGAACACATTCCTCATATTATTATTGCTGAAGTAAAACAAGAAAAGGCCTCGTCTAATTCTGATTTTATTAAAGCCATTAGAAAATACCATATTAGACAAAGTAGTATGAGTAAATACTGTGTTGGAACGGCTTTACTTCATAAAGGAATCAAACAAAACAATTTCAAAGAACGTATATTGAAAATTAATAAATTACAAAAATGATTGACGAATTATTACTAAGAATACCAATTTTAGGATCAAAAATAATAGACTTCGATGATTTTTTCGAAATGATTCTCCGCTTTTTAATCAACTTTACGGTTGTGTTTATGTTGGTAAGAGTTATTTACTATCCCATACATAAACGTAAAGATTATTTAGTTACTTTTTTCTTGATTAACATCCTTATCTTTTTTGTTTGTATTGTGATGAAAGATGTTAAAATGAATATGGCTTTTGCTTTTGGTTTATTTGCCATTTTTGGAATATTAAAATATCGTACAGAACAGCTCCCCATAAAAGAAATGACCTATTTATTTATGGTTATTGCTATAGCTGTATTGAATTCTTTAGCAGGAAAAAAAATCAGTTTTGCAGAGCTGATGCTAGTCAATGGAACAATCATTCTTGCTACTTACCTCCTTGAAAGAGTCTTTTTATTAAAACATGAATCGAGAAAATCGATTGTCTATGAAAAAATAGAAAATGTTAAACCGGAAAACCATGCTCAACTTCTTGCTGATTTAGAAGATCGAACGGGTTTAAGTATTAACCGAATACAGATTGGAAAAATCGATTTTTTAAGAGATACCGTTAAGGTTGTTGTTTATTATCATGAGGAGGATCCCTCTAATAGTTTTAATGATTCAAACGGTTTTGTGAGTAATAAAAATGAGTAAACGTCTATTTATACTTTTGGTATTCATGCCCTTACTTTGTCAATCACAATTGGCGAGTGATGCCAAATTATGGTCAGGAATAAGTGTGTCTAAAAAAGTAAATGATTTTAAATTTTCTATTGCTAAAGAAGTTAGATTTGACGAGAACATGAGTCATCTTGATAAATCATTTGGGGAAATAGGCAGCCAATATAAAATTAATAAAACGCTTTATGTTGAACTCAACTACAGATTTAATCGAGATAACGACTATTCTACAGAAAGTTATCAGCTAATCCATAGAGTTGATTTTGGTCTTTCCTATAAAAGGAAGGTCGATAAATTTCGTTTGAAATGGAGGAGTAAAATTCAATTAAAAAGTGCTTCAACCGACGAAAATAATCCATTGGTTATTCGTAACAAAATGTCAATAAAATATAAAATCAACAAAAAAATAGCCCCTTATATCGCTTATGAGTTTTATTATCAACTCAATACTGAAAATTGCATAAACAGAAACCGAATCTCTTTAGGGAGCTCTTTTAAAGTAACAGATCAAACCGATCTAAAAATGTTTTATCTGTTTGAAAATAAATTTAACGTAAAAAACATACAACATAATCATGTTTATGGCATTAGCTATAGTATAGATTTATAAATCTCTTCCTATATTTGTTGCTTATTAATATTCTGCATGTTTAAATTTTTATTCAGTAAAACCTTTGTCATCAATCTATCCATATCTCTTGTTATTGCAGGGTGTATAATTGGGGGTATTTTTAAATTTATTGAGGACTATACTTTACATAATCAAATGATTAGCGTACCTACTTTAGAGGGGTTAACCTTGGAAGAAACAAGCTCTTTATTAAATGAGAGAAAGCTACGCTTTACTATTCTAGATTCTATATACGTTACTGACGCTGCTAAAGGTGTTGTCTTAGAACAAAATCCTGCGGCAGCTGATTTAGTTAAAGAAAACCGAACGATTTACATTACTATTTCTAAAGTGGTTCCTCCAAACATTTCGATGCCAGATGTTGTTGACATGTCTTTGAGATTGGCTATCGCTAAATTAGAGAGTTATGGTTTAAAAGTGAAAACACAATTCATTCCCTCAGAGTGTATCAATTGTGTTTTAATTCAAGAGATTGATGGAAAAGAAGTTTTTCTTAATGATAAAATCAAAACAGGGTCTACAGTTCTTTTAACTATTGGTAAAGGTACAAGTGATGAGAAAGTATTGGTTCCATTTTTAAAAGGATTAACGAAAAATGAAGCGGAGAAAAAACTAACCGGAACTTCTTTAAACATTGGTTTTAGTGATTATGAAAATTGCCAATGCAAAACAAAAGAAGACTCCCTAAATGCGAAAGTTTATCGGCATAACCCTATACGAGATCAAAAAGTTGTAATTAATATGGGGAGTTCCGTAGACTTGTATTTTACTTGTGATACTTCAATGCTTATTTTGATGCCTTCAGATACTAATTTATCAGCTAATACGTTCATCCAAGAATGAGAAAACACCTTTACATATTATTAATTGGAATATTATTGACGATTACGTTGCTAGGACAAAAAGATACTATTTATGATTTAGGAGGAAACAATGTCATTAGTTCTTTTTACAACACGAACAAAGATCATCCCAATTCGATTTATAAGCGGCTCAAAATTCAAAATAAAAAAGCGGCATTAAGCCTTCCCTTTTTAGATGATTTTTCTCAAGCCAATATCTATCCTAATCTAAATTTATGGGAAGATATAAACGTTTATGTAAATTCTAATTTCCCTGACAATCCAATTAGTTATGGTGTTGCTACTTTTGATGGATTAGACTCTACGGGTACACCTTACAACTTTGCAGTACCAACATCTTATGGTCCTGCTGACACTTTAACCTCTAAACAAATAGATTTAACAACCATCAATGATAGTGTATTTTTAAGCTTCTACTACCAACCACAAGGAAATGGAAATAAACCCGAAGCTAGAGACAGTTTAAGATTAGAGTTCTTTAGACAATCTGATAGTACATGGGTTAGAATGTGGGGAATGGAAGGCTTGCCAAATCAAGTTTTTAAACAAGTAATGCTTCCAGTTGATACTTCTTATCATACGAATGAATTTCAATTTCGATTTATGAATTGGGCTACATTATCGGGCAATGTAGATCATTGGCATCTGGATTATGTTTACCTTAATGACAACAGGACACATGCTGATACGGCATTAAATGATGTATCGTTTATTACAAATCATCATAATATGTTGAATGAGTTGACCAGTCTTCCTTGGAGTCATTACTTAACCGATACCATTGGTTTAATGAAAACGGATATGGATGTGACTTATCGAAACAACCATAACAGTACTTACGCAGTTTTTTATAACTACGAAGTAATTGAAGATAATGGCAGTGGGTCATCCATTGAAACTTACCCCACAACAACCTCTTCAAAAAATGTGACTGCCCATTCTAACTTTACCGAACCTCAAGCTGTGTACAATACTCCAAATAATGATTTTTTCTTTCCATCAAACAGTGCTATTTCTAATGTTTTTCAAATAAAAAACTATTTTAATGTTTCTCCATCTGATTTTAACACCAAAAACGACACGGTATGCTCTTATCAAGTTTTCAGTGATTATTATGCTTATGATGATGGAAGTGCAGAATTAGGGTATGGAGTTCAAGGAGTTAATTCAAAACTAGCTCAAGAGTTTGACATAAAGAAAGCAGATACGTTAACTGCAATACAAATTTATTTTAATCCAATAATGAATGATTTGAGTGCACAAACATTCCGATTAAAAGTATGGAGTAGCTTAAGTCCTGAAGTTGTAATCTACACCCAACCAGCTACACAATATACTAGTCCCGTTTATTCTAATACTAACGAATATATAAATTACACCTTAGAAACACCTCTTTATTTAACTGCAGGAACTTATTATTTTGGTTGGGAAAAAATAACTGCAGCATTTTTAAATGTTGGTTGGGATGTTAACACCAACAATCGAAATAAAGTTCATTTCAATTCTGTTGGAACTTGGGAAGCTCCAACCTCTAGTATTCCTGATGGATCTTTAATGTTAAGACCTGTTTTTGGGCATCTTGCTCCAGTAATTGTAAGCACTCCCGAAATGGAAAGAAATCTAGCAGATTTTAAAGTTTATCCAAATCCAACTCAGGAGTTTATTTATTTTAAGGTTAGTGATGAGAATCAAAACTCCTATCGTATTGAATTACTTGATATTTATGGTAAACTGATCTTACAAACGGAATCTAACCTGAGTAACCGATTAAATGTTAAAGCTATTTCTAATGGCTTATACATCGTTCGTTTTACGAACAACGACAATGAAAAATCTATTCTGAAAAAAATTATTATTTCTAAATAAAGTGGAGCAAGAAACGGAAGAATTGGCAAACAATGATGGTCTATATGAACATTATAGTTTTGTCGCAGATAAAGGGCAAGAATTATTAAGAATTGATAAATTTTTAATGGATCGGATACCCAATGCAACAAGAACTAAACTACAAAGTGCAGCTATTGATGGTCACATCTTTGTTAATAAAAAAACAGTAAAACCGAATTATAGGGTAAAACCGTTAGACAATATAACTGTAGAATTGGCCTACCCTCCTCAAGAAATTGAATTGATACCTGAAGATATTCCTTTGAATATTGTGTATGAGGATGATACTGTTATTGTGATCAATAAGCAATCCGAAATGGTGGTTCATCCTGGTTATGGAAATTATACCGGAACTCTTGTTAATGGTTTGATTTTCCATTTTGAAAATTTACCTCAAACTGATGTGGCAAATAGACCTGGCTTAGTGCATCGATTAGATAAAAACACTACCGGAATTATGGTAATCGCTAAAAATGACCATGCGTTAACACATCTAGGAAAACAATTTCATGACAGAACTACAGAAAGAAGGTATCAGGCTTTAGTTTGGGGAGATTTAAAAGAAGATGAAGGCACTGTAACAGGTAATGTTGGAAGAGCATTAAAGAATAGGAAAGTAATGGAAGTTTTTCCGGAAGAAGATTACGGAAAACATGCGGTAACTCATTATAAGGTATTGAAACGTTATGGCTATGTTACGTTGATTGAATGTAAGTTAGAGACAGGTAGAACTCACCAAATACGTGTTCACATGAAGCACATCGGGCATACCTTGTTCAATGACTTAGAATATGGTGGAGATAGAATTCTTAAAGGAACTTCTTTTAGTAAATATAAGCAGTTTGTAAACAACTGTTTTAAAATTTTACCGAGGCAAGCTCTACATGCTAAATCTTTAGGTTTTGAACATCCTAAGACCGGTAAATGGATGCAGTTTGAATCTGATTTACCAACAGACATGATAGATACTCTTGCCAAATGGGATGTCTATGTTGCCAATAGAGGTGATGTAAAATAGATTTTAAATGTGATAAAAAAAGGGTCTTATTCAAATAAGATCCTTTTTTTATATTCATTTTTTAGGGTTATTCTGCTATAATTTCTTTTGCTTTTGAGATTGGTATTAATTCATCATTATGTAATCCAATGACAAATGCTCCACCTAGTCCTTTTTCTATAAGGATTAATTTAAAAGCATCAGCTTCATCAAAAGAGGTAAACTCACCACCTGCAGTATAACGAATTAAACCTCCTGGCAACTCAACTTGTTCTATTTCGTCCATTTTCATAAACATACTTAATACTTCTGTAGGTAATTCATTTTTATAACTTCCTATTTGCACTTTAAACTTAACAGCTGCTTTATCAAATTCATTGGGTTGAGTTGGTTTAATATTCTCAACAGTAGAAGACTCTACTCCAGCCTGGAGTAAAGAAATTCGTTTGCCATCTTTATAGGCAACAATAAAAGCATCTTTAACCCCATAATCTATTGCCAAGCTAATTGTTAATTCAGCAGCTTCTCTCGCAGATTTATAAGAATTTTTATGTAGATATTTCCATAATCCGTCATTTGCTTTAATTTCCATAATCCCTCCTACATTATTTAAAAAAGTACTTGGTAATCGTTTAGAGAAAGCACCTAATTGAACTCTAAATAATAAACCTTGAGAGTTTACACTTACACTTGGATAATAATCTACTGACATGTTATTTGCTTTATCGCCAACTGAAGTGAAAGTTCCATTTTTCTCTTCTTCAACAACAATTGCTGCATTAAATCCTTCTGAAGTAAGCTGCATTTTTCTCTTGATCGCTTCTGGCAAACTATTATAATCTCCAACACCTATAATTGTTAAACTGTCTCCAAAATTCATAATTTCTACATCTGGAACACTTAAGAATTTATCCACCAAATTGGCATCTATTGCTCCAATAAACTCGCCGATTTGAACTTTATATTTTTTCTTTATAATTTTCTTTGCTTCAATTATTCTAATTTCAGTTTCGGCAAACATCCCTGTAGAATCAGTATATCTTTGATAAGCTTCAAGAATCATATCATCACTCATTTCTATACCAGCAGGAGTTACTGGAGCTCCTTCGCGAGTTTCTAACTCATCATCCTTATAGTTAGGCACAAGATCTAAATCAAAATCTAAAGGACAGCCACTAGAATCAACTTCAACACCTTCTGGAGTCCAAGGACAATTATCCTTAAAGTCTACTACTCCATCACCATCTTCATCAGCATTATCCAACCCTATATCATCAGACCCTTCGTCAAAATCATTTATTTCAGTTGTCGCATTATGTTTTAAAAAATTATAACTGAGATTAAATGAAGTTAACAAGAAATTGTCATTGCCTCCATTTTCGGTTTGGGTTCCTAATCGATCTCCTGAGCTCTTATTATCTACATTATCGATAAGATCAGAGGCGGTAAAATGGAAAGTAGAACCAATGGTAAAATCAATGTTTTCTGTCAGATGCATTTTCACACCTATTCCTAATGGAACTGCAAATGTACGTTCAGCATATTTACCGTAACCATCGTAATCTTGTTCTCTTAAATCAGTTTCATAAATATAATCTCTTTGAATTACTACCGCATTTGATGCGTTAGGAGATGACTCTTCGAGATCTCTGATAGATCCATCTGACCAATAATTATATTCATTACCTAATCGGTCATATAAATCTGTTTTAGAATGAAATTCTATCGATTCAATTCCTAATGATATAAAAGGATTTATTACTCGATTGCTTGGTAAAAAATGATCAAAGTTATACATCATCTCAAAGCCTCCTACCGTTATTTTAGATTTGAAATTCAGATTGCGATCAACAGACCTTTCATTAGCCGTAAGGCTCCCAAATAAAACATAAAACTTAGCCATGAAATAACTATTTAATTGTTGTTTCACATGTAAATCATACCCAATATTACTAATTAATGGATTTCCATTCTTAGCATTCATTATATCTCCATAGAATTTAAACATTCCTATTCCTAGGCCTACTGTTGGTGCATAGAAAATTTCGCGAACAGTTTCTTCTTTAACAGGCACTTGTATGGAGTCATTTTCCTCAATAGCGAATACTGAAGTATAAAAAGAAACTGTGATGATTAAAAATAATATGTGTTTGAGCATAAATATATAGTGTACAGCTGATACGAAGATAATAAATTAAAGATACAATCCTATTTATACCATTTTTGTCGAGAAATCATTAAGGCCTCTTGCACTGTAATTCTAGTTCCAGAATTGTAGGCAGTTACAAATGCAGTCTTCACATTTTTCCTTACTAAATCCCGCTTATCTTTAGCTAATTTATAGACATCAAAAGACCCAACTAAATACTTGATCCAACCTTCATGATTTAGAGTACTGACCTTGTCTTTCAATTTAAACTTGGTTTTAAAATAAGTGGAAGGTATCGTTTTGTGTCCAGCGCCAACTTGTACTTTATAAGTTACACCGTGTTCTGGATTTGGTGTCGTAGTTACTTTTTCTATTGGTGAACTTTCAGCTTCTGCCTCTTCATTAGTCTTTAGCACCTGTTCTGCTACAATCGTTTCTGGTTCGTCTTCAGCCGTTTCTGAATCTTCTTCAGCAGTTTCTAAATTTTCTTCAATAGGAGTAGATTCCGTATTTACTGTTGGAATTTCAATTGATGCTTCAGCTGCAACAAGTTCTTCAGCAGTATAATTAAAATTCATTTTATCAATATCAGATGAACTTGAAATATCATTATCTAAATAAAAATATTCTCCAATAACTTCATAGTCCCCATTGGTTAAAGATTCCGTTGCCTCTATAAAATAGCTAACCAGATAACGCTCTTCGGAAGGAACTTCCATCCATAATATTTTAACTTCATTTCTTTTAAATGAAAAAACGCCTCCTTTGGAGTCCATCTCAGAAGCGATAAATCCTTGAGGCAAAGTTTCTGAAATTTTAGCAAATCCTTCCACTCCTATTTTATCAACTTCAATCGAAACTTTAAATTTCCCATTACTAACCTTCTCTATTGTTCTCTTACAATTTACTGTTTTCTTCATGTTTTCTTCAGGTAAATCCGTTAAAACTTCATCACCAAGAGCTTCGTCCGAAGGCATTACCGCTGCATTGGCATCAACAATCGCTAAAGATTCTTCATCCTCATTGGTTTCCGCTTCACCTTCTTCAACGCTTGGGTCTTGAGCAATCACCGTAAAACTTGCTACAGGAATTTCAACATTTTTGCGTTCACTTTCTGAAATAAAGGAAAATTTACCACCAATAGTAAAATCTCCAACGGTAGTTGCATTTGGTGTTAATTGATAGGATATGGTAAATTCATTTTGAAGAGGAAGTGACATCCAAATAAATTTCACTTTATTATCTTTAAATGAGAATGTAGCTCCTTTAGTCTCTAGAGGTTCAACAGTAAATCCCTCAGGAATTATTTGTTGCACTTTAGCAAAACCATTCACATCAGATTTATTAATAAATATCTCAACAGTAGCTGGGCTATCGGGGAGAATAGTAGTTGGAACTTTTTGAGTTACAGTAATATCTCCTGCGAATATTAATTGATAGAAAAACAATCCGAGTACTTGGATCAAAAGAAATAACTGTTTTATCATTTTAAATTATTATTAATTATGCTATTGATCAAAATAGAAATCGATTAAACTGTTAAGATCCTTGGCAGATAACTCATTTTCACCTTCAAAAAATCCATCTATAGCATTGGTGACTTCTTTGGCTGATATAAATTCGTCATTATCCGTATCTAATTCTTTAAATATTTCAGGAATAGTAATGCTTGAAATAGATGCTTCGGTATTTGCAAGTTCATATTCTGCTTGAATAGCTTCTAAATCTTGCTTTGATAAATCCTCTGCTTTAAATACTCTATATTCAATTTGTACAGAATCTTTAATTCGATTTCGATTGGCAATCATTTCATCCGTTAAAGTCATTCCATCCTTAGTAACTATTGACCCAGGTAAAGTTTCTAATTCTTTATCTTTATAATCAGGAACGCCATCTTCATCGCCATCCAAAGCACAGCCATTATTATCAACTTCAACACCTTTAGGTGTACCTTGACATAAATCTTTATGATCGACAACACCATCTTCATCGGCATCCTCTTTTTCTATCTCAGAAAAATTAAAGTCTTTAAACCGATCGTCTTTTTGTTCTGGACTAGTAAAATTATATTGTAAACCCATGGATAATGAAAACATATTATCATTCCCTCCACTCGCTATGTTGTCTAAATAATCAGTCATTGTTAAAATATAAGCTGCAGAAATTCTTGTCACTACTTTTTCAGACAACTTAAATTTAATTCCTAATCTAATTGGGATTGTTATTGCCGATTTTGAATAATTAGAATTTGTGTCAACCAGAGTTGATTCGTAATCATAATCTCTTTTTATAATCGTAGAGGCAGTATCTGAACCAGGGGTAGATTGAGAGATGTCTCTTAAGGTACCATCATCCCAATGCTGATATGTTACGCCATTTGAAGATAAGTCTCCTTTTGGATCAAATAATAAATATCCAACCCCAACAGCTAAAAATGGGGAGAATAAGGACGATTCATTAATTAATTTTCCGTTATCAAAATCTAATAATAAATTAACATCAAAATTAATAATGTTAGTTTCAAAATTTAAAAAAATCTTGTCATCTAATTGACTTTTAGCTAATTTCCCGAAATTTATGTTTGAAGAGACACCAAAAATATTTCCCCATTTTTTTTCAAGATACAATCCATAAATAGGTTTTGAGTAGGTAAGAATCGTTGTTCCTGCTCCCCCAGAAACATCTCCAAGATATGAGACAATCCCAGCCTGTAAGCCGATAGAAGGTGTGAATTCCTTCCAATTAGATTTCTTCTCTTGAGAAAAACCCTTGCCTACTAGTAGGCAAGTAATCGCTAAAAATATAGTGAATTTTTTCATAATTATTAAATTATTGCGTTTTGTGCAATAAAAATAAAACAATTCTCCGGATTACCGAATTTTACACCGTTTATTGACGACCTTCAATATAAAGCTCTGCAACAAATCTATGCTATAAAATAAGTTTTTGAAAAAAGAAAAGAGACACTTATAAACTAATAAATGTTAATAAACCTAAAAATTAGGTTTGAGTAGATAATTGGTATAAAAATCATCAATGCTTTTTACCGCGTCATCCACATTATCAACTAATGTAAATAAGTCTAGGTCTTTTGGGCTAATATTATTTTCTTTTCCCAATACCACATCCTGAATCCAATCCACCAATCCACCCCAATAATCTTTGCCTACGAGCACAATAGGGAATTTTCCAATTTTTCCTGTTTGAATTAAGGTTAACGCTTCAAATAATTCATCAAAAGTTCCAAAACCACCTGGCAGAGCTATAAATCCTTGTGAATACTTCATGAACATTACTTTCCTTACAAAGAAATAATCAAAATTAATGAGTTTATCCGAATCAATATATTTATTATTAAATTGCTCAAAAGGTAATTCAATATTTAAACCTGCAGATCTTCCTCCAGCTTCAAATGCTCCTTTATTTGCTGCCTCCATAATTCCTGGTCCACCACCAGAGATAACTCCATATCCTTTTTCAGCTAATTTGGCAGCAATTTCTTCTGCCATATTAAAATAACGATTATCCGCAGCAGTTCTTGCAGATCCAAAAATAGATACACATGGTCCTATTTTTGCCATTTTATCGAATCCTTCAACAAATTCGGCCATGACTTTAAAAATGATCCAAGAATCATTAGACTTAATTTCGTTCCAGTCTCTTTTTTTAAACTTTTTTTGAATCCTCTTATCGTCTTTCTTCATATCCCTTTATTTTAATTCGGCTAACAAATATTTTGCTGTATAACTCTCTGTATTACGAATTATTTGCTCTGGGGTTCCTTCAACGATAATTTTACCTCCATTTAATCCTGCATCTGGACCAACATCAACAATATGATCAGCCACTTTAATAATATCCATATTGTGCTCGATTATTAACACCGTATTTCCTAAATCGACGAGACGATCGATTACTTCTAAAAATATCTTTATATCCTCAAAGTGAAGTCCTGTTGATGGTTCGTCTAAAATGTAAAAGGTTTTTCCTGTCTGCTTTTTTGCTAATTCTGTAGCGAGTTTCACGCGCTGGGCTTCTCCTCCGGATAAAGTTGTTGAAGGTTGTCCTAACTTGATATACCCTAGCCCAACGTCCTTTAAACTTTTTATTTTTCTGATTATTTCAGGTATATTTTCAAAAAAATCAACAGCTTGGTCTATGGTGAGGTTTAGTACATCACTAATAGATTTACCTTTGTAACGGACTTCTAGTGTTTCTCTATTGTATCTTTTAGAGTTACAATCGGTACAGGTGACATAAACATCTGGTAAAAAATTCATTTCAATGGTTTTTACCCCTGCGCCTTTACAAATTTCACACCTGCCTCCTTTAACATTAAAGGAAAATCTACCTGGCTTATACCCTCTTATTTTCGCTTCTGGCAAATTGCTAAAAAGTGTCCTTACATCGGTAAATACACTGGTGTAAGTTGCTGGATTTGACCTAGGGGTTCTGCCAATTGGGGATTGATCTATGTCAATTATTTTATCAATATGTTCTAAGCCTTTAATTGATTGATAAGGCAAAGGTTTTTTTACTGCTTTATAAATATATTGGTTAAGAATTGGATATAATGTTTCATTAATGAGTGTTGATTTGCCACTGCCAGAAACTCCAGTAACGCAGGTCAACTTACCTAATGGTATTTTAAGGGTAATGTTTTTAAGATTATTACCTGTAGCTCCTTTAAGTTCAATAAAATCTCCATTTCCTTTTCTACGTTTTTTAGGAATTGCTATCTCAATTTTCCCACTTAAAAAATGAGCTGTTTCTGTATTCTTTTTAATAAACATTTTTGGTTCTCCTTGAGACACTACTTCACCACCATGATGGCCCGCTTTTGGTCCAATGTCTATAATATAATCTGATGCCAACATAATTTCTTTGTCGTGTTCCACCACAATCACAGAGTTACCAACATCTCTCAACTCTTTTAAAGAGGCTATTAGTTTTTGATTGTCTCTTTGATGTAAACCGATACTAGGCTCATCTAATATATACAGGACATTAACCAATTGAGAACCAATTTGTGTGGCCAATCTAATTCGTTGTGCTTCTCCTCCAGAAAGTGTTCTTGAACTTCTGTTTAAAGAGAGATAAGTTAATCCTACATCCAATAAAAATTGAATTCTTGTATTAATTTCTTTTAGAATTTCTTTGGCAATTATTTTTTGGTTTTTAGCGAGTTTTGGTTCTAAATTAGTAGTCCACTCCATCAATTTTTCCAAATCCATATGCGCAATTTCTGCAATTGATTGATTATCAATTTTAAAATACATCGCTTGTTTTTTAAGCCTACTTCCGTCACAGGTTGTGCAAGTCACCTTGTTCATAAAGTTGTTTGCCCAACGTCCAATAGATTTTGTCTTATTTTCTTCAAATTGTCTAATTATAATATTTACAATCCCTTCGAATTCAACATTATAATCAGACTTAACTCCTGCAATATTTTGTTCAACAAGAATAGTTTCAGAAGATCCATTTAACAAACAATCTATCGCATCTTCATTAATTTCTTTTATAGGAGTACTGAGCGTAAATCCAAAGTTTTTACCAATTGCTTCAATTTGTTTAAAAGTCCAATTATTTTTATACTCCCCCAGAGGCACTATCCCCCCTTTTTTTATAGACAAGTCCGAATTGGGAATAATTTTATCCATATCAATTTCGGAAACAACACCTAAACCATTGCATTTTTTACACGCACCATAAGGGGAGTTGAATGAGAATAAATTAGGAGCAGGATCATCGTAAGAAATCCCAGTGGATGGACACATTAAATTCTTACTTAATAGAGAGTACTGATTGGTCTCTACATCAAAAACCATTAAAGAACCTTTACCATGTTTCATCGCTAAATTAACCGCATCAGAAATTCGCTTTTTATCTTCCTTTTTAACTTTAATTTGATCTATAACAATTTCAATATCATGGGTCTTGTAACGATCGAGTTTCATTTTAGGCGTAATGTTTACTAATTCGCCATTCACCCTAACTTTTACAAAACCTTGTTTAGATATTTGATGAAACAAATCTTGATAATGCCCTTTACGACCTTTCACAACGGGAGCTAAAACAATCAATTTTTTATTTGTGTATTGTTCTATAATTAAATCTACAATTTGAGAAACTGTATACTTCACCATTTTCTCTCCTGTATTATAGGAATAAGCATCGGAAGCTCTTGCAAATAATAACCTAAAAAAATCGTAAACTTCAGTTATCGTTCCAACGGTAGATCTTGGATTTTTACTGATTGTTTTTTGTTCGATAGCAATAACAGGGCTTAAACCTGTTATTTTATCTACATCAGGTCTTTCCATTGTTCCTAGAAAATTTCTAGCGTAAGCCGAAAAAGTTTCTAAGTATCTTCGTTGACCTTCTGCATAAATGGTATCAAAAGCTAAAGAAGACTTTCCACTCCCACTTACACCAGTCATTACCACCAATTTATTACGGGGTATATTTACAGAGATATTTTTTAGGTTATGAACTCTAGAACCTATTACCTGAATGTAGTCTTCTTCTTTATCATTAATCATTAGTAGACTTGTTGGAATTTTTTTGAGCTATTGAAAATAAAACAGTAAAAACGAGAATAAAGTAAGTGGCAAAAATAAGGGTATACCAATGACTCCATACTTTAATGCCTATAATAATGAATACTGCAATTGCAGAAGATGCTATTGCTATCAAGGCAATTATAGTAGTAACTTGCTTTTCAGAAAAACCTAAATAAGCCAAATGATGAGTGGTATGATCTTTTCCACCAATAAAAGGAGAATTTCCTTTACTCAATCGTTTAATGGTAACAGTAGTAGTATCAATAATCGGAACAATAAAACATAATAATGGAATTAAGAGCTGACGAGAAATTGAAAATCCATCTGTAGTTGAAGGATTCCAAAGGTAAACAATACTTAAAGCGGCCAATAAAACACCTAAATATTGACTCCCGGTGTCTCCCATGTACATCTTTGCAGGATGCCAATTAAAACACAAGAAACCTAACAAAGAAGCAATTAAACCCAAAACAATTGTTGTTCCTATACTTGTTATATCATTATTATTTATCATCAATACTAAAATGGTAAAACATACGACTAAAGAAACCGTAGTAGTAATTCCATCCATATTATCTAACATATTAATAGAGTTCATTAATGCCACTACCCAAAGAATTGTTAGTAGGTAATTTAACAAATCACTATCAAATAGCTCAATATAAGTTCCTGAATAGATTAATATTATCCCACATAAAACTTGAGTTAAAAACTTTAACACAGGTCTTGTATTGTAGGCATCATCAGAGAGTCCCATTAAAAAACCTAAGGCTGTTGCGCCAACAATTCCAGTAAATTTAAAATCAATACTCCTCCCTTCATAGGAGAAAATAAAAGAATGAAAAATTATGGATAATAAAAAAATGATAAAAAAGGTTAAACCTCCCAATGCAGGTTTAACCTCAGAACTCCATCTAATAGTTGATTCACCTACATTCCTAATACCAAGTGTTTTTACAAACCTCAACATGATATTATTAATAATGATAGAGAATAATAATGCGCCCAAAAAGAACAAGAGGTGTTTCCAAGAAATTATTTCCAAATTAAATTGCGTTAAAAGTGAGTTCAATCATTTTTTTCAAAAAGCCTAACCAATAAATTTGATTTTTCAACGGGTTCATCCTCGTAATAGCCACCATATCCATACTGTCCATATCCATATCCTCCTCCATAACCATAGCCATTACCATAACCATAAGAACCTCCATTTTGTTCAACTGCATTTAAAATAATGGATATTTTTTTAATTCCATTATCTAAAATCAATCGATCTACATTCTTAACAAAGTTCTTTTTAGAGTATTCATGTTTGAATACATAAATTGGATAATCCGCTTTTTTTAACAATTCCATAGCATCTGATACTAAACCAACGGGTGGATTATCAATGATTACGTAATCATAAATTTCTTTAAGATTTGCTATCACCACATCTAATTCTCCATTAATAATAAGTTCAGACGGGTTGGGAGGTATTGGCCCAGAAGTAATAAAATCTAAATTTTCTAATTCACTTTCCCGGATGCAATCTTCAATTTTCGCACTCTTAATTAAAAGATTACTCATCCCTAAATTATTTTCAACTGCAAAACCGAGGTGTATTTTAGGTTTACGCATATCTAAATCTAGAATGATCACTTTTTTACCGGAATAGGCAAT
Source organism: Flavobacteriales bacterium (assembly GCA_034112225.1). Classification (GTDB taxonomy): domain Bacteria; phylum Bacteroidota; class Bacteroidia; order Flavobacteriales_E; family Vicingaceae. The sequence goes on from JAWUVT010000077.1 coordinate 50,759, forward strand.
AATTCCAGCAATATTAATTGCGCAAAAAGTTTTACCTTCTCCAGAAACTGTAGAAGTAACTGCTAGTATTTTTTTACCTTTAGAACCATCAATGAATTGTAGATTAGAACGGATAGATCTAAAAGATTCTGCAATAATAGATTTTGGATTTTTATCAACAACCAACTGAGAAACAGGAATATCTCTTTTATACTTTGGTATTATGCCTAACACCGTAATATCAGTTAATGAATGCCTTATGATATCATCTATTGAGGATATCGTATTTTTAAGAATATATTTTATCACTAACAGGAATAGACTTAGCATTAACCCTAAAGCAAAACCAATCCCTAAAAACATTTTTTTGTTGGGAAATATTGGCGCAGTTGGTACAATCGCTCTATCCAAGATAATATGCTCTGATACAAAACCTGCATCAGAAATGGAATATTCCGTTCTTCTTTCCATTAGCATGGTAAAAAATTTCTCATCAATTGATAAGACACGCTGAAGTCTTGCATATTCTAACTCCTGCTGAGGAACATTTTCAAATTTCTTTTCTAATTCTGCCGTTTTTTCTATGAACTTATTCTTTTTCAATGCTAATTTCTCTATTGCGGAATTTATACTTTGGAAAAGAATCTTTTTTTGAATTTCAATTTTATGATTTAAAGATTTTACAATTTCACTATTCCCTGTTACTTCAAACTGTAAGTTTGCTTTTTGAATTAACATTTCTTTTAAATTCTCAATCAATGAGCGAATGCCTCCTTCGTACTCCGTACCAGCAAGAATAGGTAACAATTCATAAACTTCTTCTTTGTTTTCTGAAATTGAAGTTTTTATTTCTTTAAGAATAGAGATTTGTAACTCTAAATCAATTAATTCGTTGCCCAACTGAAGACTTCGCTCAAAATAAGCAGAGGAACGATCTACTGTAGAATAATTAGTACTCTCATGAAATTCTTTTATTTTATTTTCGGAAAGTTTTAACTTATTAAAATACCTATCCAATTGGTTATCAATAAATTCTAATGCACTTTTAGACCCCTTACTTCGTTCCTCTATATCATAACTCATATACTCAAAAGCCACAGCTGTAACAATGTCAGCAGTTTTTTTTGCATTGAGATTCTCAAAAGAAATATTAATTGTTTTCGCTTCTCGATTTAGAGGGTAGACAGATAATTTAGGATTTAATTGATTGGTCAGTACTTCATAATTATTTATTTGAAAGAAGAGAGTACCTGACTCTAAAATTTCTCGATTTGCTGCTTTTTTTAAGGCAACACTCAAAATCACCTTCTTCAATTTTATTTGCTCTTTGGTTTTGAATGTCCCTAATAATTCTTCATTAGAAGTCAATTCAAATTCAGTATCATTGATATATTTTATAAAAAATTTTTGTCCCAATACCGTTGAATCTATAATTTCATAATCGATAGATATAGGGGCAGATTTATAAAGTTCATTAGTCAATATCTCTCCTTGATTATAATAACTAACTTCAACAGGAATTCTTTTTAGTGCACGTTTAAATAATAATTTTGATTTTAAAATTTCAACATCTTTTGCCAATGTATTTTCCTGAATACTTCCAACATTTAAAACTGTACTGGCTTTATTCTCCGAATTTACTTGATAAACTAATCGAGAAGAGTAGATCGGTGCTGTATACCGTAAATACAAAAAAGACAGACAGACACACGCAACTGTGATTGCCGCAAATGTAAAAATGTTTTTTTTAAATAAATGAAAAAACAAAACAGGATCCATCTCTGTATTTAAAGTAGACGGACTCCTTCCTCTCATTGAACTAACATTATTTGAAGAACCATTTTCTTCCATTAGTTAGTACCTATATTTTGAATAACAACAAAAAGTGTGATTGCACTTACAATTAAACTAACTACGGGTGCAATCTCTTTCAATACTTTATGGTAGTAGTCTGGCCTTGGTTCAATGTAAACAATATCATTGGCTTGCAACACAAAATCAGCCTTTTGAAAGCCCTCAATCGTACTAAAATCAAATAGATAAACCTTAGGATCACTTAGTTTTCCTCTTATCAATTTAATCCTATATGCTTTTGCTAATTCAGGTAAACCGCCTACAGCAGCCAAAGCTTCAAGCAATTTCATATTATTGTTTGTTAAAGGAATTATTTGTGCTTTACTACTTCCTCCAGGAAATACCGTTACTCGTTTATTGATAACCTTTACTTGTACAAATGGCTTTATATAATATTTTTTAAAGAGATTTTCTAACAACTCTTCAACTTCTAAAATCGTTAACCCTTTTAATTCTACTCTACCGAGTATAGGCAATTTAACATAGCCATCATTTTCAATTAGATAAGAAACAATAGATGAAAAATTAGCTCCAGCAGAACCTTCGTTTATTGCTGTATAATCTACCAAAGCGCTACCTTCATTGGTATACAATTTAAATTCAATAATATCGCTAGGGGAAATTATATATTTAGAGGACTCACCGGTTGGTGGTGCATCAAAAGGATAATTTTTTCCTGTCTTAAGCATTACATTTGAATTGAAGTTGCAACTTGATAAGGCAACTACTAATCCAAAAAACAGGATTTTCTTTATAGTATGTAATTTCATCTGTTATTTTAAAATATAGTGGGCAAATTTATTAAATAATAGGATAACGAACTAACTTATTAATTACTACTTGCCCTTTAATAAACTGATGTAAAGTTTTTTCACATCTCTTACCAATCTCGAATAATGAAATTCTTCCTTCACAAAGTCCCACCCCCGTTCGCCCATCTTAATTCTTAATTCTTTATTTTCAACCAATTTTAATATTGCCGTTGAAAACTCTTCTAAATTATTAGTTTCAGTAATAAAGCCTGTTACATCTTTTAAAACCACATTTTCTACTCCACCAACATTTGTAGTTACTATAGGCTTGTTTGAAGCTTGAGCCTCAATTAAACTAACTGGTGTTCCTTCATTTAGTGAGGATAGCGTTATAATATCTAATCCTGCATTCGCCCAATCGATATCTTTTATCCAAGAAGTAAAAGTTACCGTTGCCGATTCTTTCTTGCTTTTCCATTCTACAAAATCTAATTCAATACGTTTCAGTAATTCAATTAGTTGTTCTTTTTCTTCTCCATCTCCAATAATAAATGCTCTTATTTTTTTAGATGTTTTTTTTTTAACCTCATGAATGGCATTAACAAATAGTTGATGATTTTTTATAGCCACTAACCTTCCTACAATTCCTATTGCAATTTCATCCTCTTTAATTTTATATTCAGCCCTAAAAGAAGCTCTTTTTTCTTCAATATTTTCTTGAAACCGGTCTAAATCAAAGCCCAAAGGGACCACTACTAATTTTTCTTTTTTACAAATTTTATGCGCTCTCCAAAGTTCTTCTTTTTGAATGTCACTAATGGCTACAATTTTAGTGGACTTCTTGGCTAATATCCTTTCTATATATTTATATAAGAGTGTTTTACTAAAACCAAAGTAAGAATGAAACACATGGCCATGAAAAGTATGAACAATTACAGGCACTTTACATTTAGCCGCAGCTAATCTCCCTAATGTTCCAGCTTTAGAGGCATGAGTATGAACAATATCTGGCTGGAATTCTTCAATAATTTTTTTTATCTTCTGATAAGCCATTCTATCCTCTTTGAAACTAATATTACGTTTCATTTCAGGGATTATTACTGGATTAATCCCTAATTTTTCGAGAATAAACTCCGAACTTTCCTCCTCTTCATATTTTACACCACCAACTAATAAGGTTTCAAATTCGGGTGCTAAATATTTAGTTAAATAGGCCGCATTATAGGTAGGGCCGCCTAAATTAAAGCGGTTAATGATACGAAGTACTTTTATTTTCTTTTTCTCTTTCACTATTTCTGAATGTATTTTTTCCACCAGGTATTAAAGACAATCAGCGCCCAAATGGTAGCCTGAACATCCTCAGGGTTATTTGAAAATAATTTCTTTTTTAATGCGCGAGTAGCAGCCACATTAAAAACTCCTTGTGCTTCGATAAATTCGTCACTCAATAAATCATTTTCTATTGTTGCTCTCAATTCATTTCTAAACCAATTCAATAAGGGGACTTCAAAACCATGTTTAGGTCGTTTATAAATTTCTTCTGGCAATTCACTTCTAAATGTATCTTGAAGAATTTTCTTCTTCATATCAGGATTAATCTTAAACGCAACGGGTAAAGAAAAAGCAAAGTTCACGAGCCTATGATCTAAAAAAGGGGTTCTTACTTCTAATGAATTTGCCATACTCATCGCATCAACTTTACGAAGCATATCGTTCGTTAACACCATTTTCATATCTGTATAAAGCACATCATTAATATCCCCATCTTTCCGAATATTAGCTAAGAGACTCTCTTTCCTTTTTTTATATTCAAAAGCAGTATCACTTATTCGTTGAGGATTAAAAATTAACTCTTCCTTTAATAAGTAGTTGGCTTTTTCTTCATTAAGAATTGATGCCCATTTCCAATAGCGTTCTTTATGAGTCAATTTTGAACCTAAACTAAATTTATAAAGTTGTCTGTTCATGTTCGTGATTTTAGAATTTCTAGATTTTGGCAAGTTTTTCCAAATTGGATACCCCATTTTCACTATCGATTCTTTAATCCCAGGATGACGAGATTTATATTCTGCCATGTGTTTATTGTATCCAGAGAACATTTCATCTGCTCCATCACCAGACAAAGCAACAGTTACGTGTTCTTTTGTGCGCTTACTTAATAAATAAACGGCGATTGCTGAGGAGTCAGCAAAGGGTTCATCAAAATAAGCTAAGATATTTTCTAAATCTTCGTATAAATCATTGTTGGTTAATGAAAAAACATGATGTTGGGTTCCTATTTTTTTTGCCACCGCATTCGCATAAATCGTTTCATCAAAATAGGGTTCATCTTTAAAGCCAATAGAAAAAGTTTGCAAATCAGGTTTATGTTTTTTCGCTAACAAACTGATGATGGAGGAATCTACTCCTCCACTTAAAAATGTACCTACAGGTACGTCAGAAACTAATCTTTTCTGAACGGCATCATCCAATAAATTACGAAGCATCTCTTGCGATTTATCATAATTCATGGCATTGGTTTGAATCGTTACTTCTTGATTTAAAGGAATTTCATAATACACTTCTTCTTCTAGGGCTTCGGGCAGTTGATGAATGTCTTTAATAAAAATGAAATGTCCTGGTTTCAGCTTCTTAACTCCCTCAATTATTGAATGATGTGTTGGGATGTAATTAAATTGCAAATAATTGAAGAGACTAATTTTATCAATATTCTTCTTAATGTTAAACGTTAAAATCGCTTTCAGTTCTGATGCAAAAATAAATTGTTCACCATCATCATAATATAAAAGAGGTTTTATCCCCATTCTATCACGGGCAACAAAAAGCGAATTTTCTTGTTGATCGAAAATTGAAAAAGCAAAAAAACCATTTAATTTATCTAAACACTTTTTACCATATTTAATGAATAGATAAAGTAAAACTTCAGTGTCGGATGTTGTTAAAAAGGCAACACCATCCTCAATTAATTCTTGTTTTAATTCTTTATAGTTGTAGATCTCTCCATTAAAAACGATGGTGAATCTTCCGGTGCTATCTGTTAAGGGTTGATTTGCTCCTTTAGAGGTGTCTATTATTGAAAGTCGAGCATGACCCAGAGCTAGGTTCTTAAAACTTTTGGTACTCTTATTGTCTGGACCTCTTTTAGATAGCGTGGATATTGCCTCAGTAATTTTACTCAGTTGATTCTGATTAGAAGATACTATCCCTACAATTCCACACATGGAGTAAATATATATATAAAAAATCCCTCTCCAAAATGGAAGAGGGATTTTAATTAAAATGAGTCAACTGCTCAATATTATCTGTTCGATTGGAACTTACATGTGTATCACTTCATCATAAGCTGCAGCAGCAGCTTCCATAATGGCTTCACTCATTGTTGGGTGAGGATGAACTGTTTTAATTAATTCGTGCCCTGTAGTTTCTAATTTTCTAACCGCAACGATTTCTGCAATCATTTCCGTAACGTTTGCACCAATCATATGACCTCCTAAAAGCTCACCATATTTAGCATCAAAAATCAATTTTACGAAGCCCTCTTTATGGCCTGCAGCACTTGCTTTACCTGATGCCGAGAAAGGAAATTTACCAACTTTAACCTCCAAACCAGCTTCTTTAGCCGCTTTCTCTGTCATACCAACCGAAGCAACTTCTGGAGAAGCGTAAGTACATCCAGGGATATTTCCATAATCTAATGGTTCAACATCCATTCCTGAAATTTTCTCTATACAAATAATTCCTTCGGCAGAAGCAACGTGTGCTAGAGCTGGTCCAGGAACTACATCTCCAATTGCATAATAACCAGGAATGTTCGTTTGGTAATAATCGTTGACTAGAATTTTATCTCTATCTGTTGCAATACCAACTTCTTCTAATCCAATATTTTCGATGTTCGATTTAATTCCAACAGCAGAAAGTACCACATCACACTCAATGGTTTCTTCACCTTTTTTAGTTTTGACTAAAGCTTTACATCCACTTCCTGAAGTATCAACACTTTCTACAGAAGAATTTAACATGACTTTAATTCCTGCTTTTTTAAATGAACGGGCAAACTGTTTAGAAACCTCTTCATCCTCTAAAGGAAGTAAGTGAGGTAAAAACTCAACAATCGTTACGTCAACACCCATTGCATTATAAAAATAGGCGAACTCAGAACCAATAGCTCCAGATCCTACAACTACCATTTTCTTAGGCAATTCAGGTAAAACTAGCGCTTCTCTATATCCAATAATTTTTTTACCATCTTGTGGCAAGCTAGGCAAGACTCTTGATCGAGCTCCAGTTGAAATGACTATGTTTTTAGCCGCATATTCGGTTACTTTCCCTTCAGCATCAGTAACCTCAATTTTCTTTCCTGCTTTTACTTTTCCAGTTCCAGTAATGACATCAATTTTATTTTTTTTCATTAAAAATTGAATACCAGTACTCATTCCTGCTGCTACATCTCTACTTCTTTTTACAATAGCAGGAAAATCAGCATCAGCTTCTTTAATGTTAATTCCGTAATCAGCAGCGTGATTAATGTATTCAAAAACATTCGCACTCTTTAATAAAGCTTTTGTAGGAATACATCCCCAGTTTAAGCAAATACCACCTAATTCAGATCTTTCAACAACAGCTGTTTTCAATCCTAATTGAGAAGCTCTAATAGCAGCAACATAACCACCAGGTCCAGTTCCTAAAACAATAACATCATAACTCATATCTATATATGTTTAATTTTTATAATCTAATTTACGAAATACGAAAGTAGTCAAAAAGTAGAAAGTTATAAAGTAGAAAGTCCATAAAGTTATAAAGATTGAAGCCAAAAGTGAAAAGTTGAAAAGTGAAAGGCAAAAGTGAAAAGTGAAAAGGAACTAGGGACTAGTTTCTAGTAACTAGTAAAGACTATTTTCTTTATAGAAGTAGTTTGTGCAAAATCTCACTTTTTAGAAAAAATAAAAATACGCCAACTGACAACACCTTGTGCTCTGAAATTTCTTTTTAACTTTATGGACTTTCTATTTTAAAACTTTGAGACTACATTATGAAATACATTGTTTCTTACCAAAAAGCGAACAACCACTATATAGACATCGAATATATTATTGACAATATATCCTCAGAAAAAATTGAAATTCAATTGCCTGCTTGGCGACCCGGAAGGTATGAACTCGGAAATTTTGCCAAGAACGTTCAAAAATGGGAAGCCTTAGATCCGAAAGGTAATTTACTTTCTGCTAAAAAAATAACTAAAGATTTATGGGAAGTTGAAACGAAAGGGAATACTGCTATACACATTAAATACAACTATTTTGCGAATGAAATAAATGCAGGCTCCTCCTACTTAGATGAGAAACAACTTTACATCAATGGAGTCAACTGCTTTTTATACGTTCCGGATAGAACCCATGAAAAGTGCGAGCTCCAATTAATAATTCCAACAACTTACAGCGTTGCTTCAGGATTACAAGAAATCGCTAAACATCATTTTCATTGTAAAGATTTTCATGAATTGGTGGATTCTCCTTTTATTGCGAGTAATAGTTTACAGCACCATTCTTATTCTGAAAGCGGCGTTAAATTTCATTTGTGGTTTCAGGGCGAATGTAAACCTGATTGGAAATTGTTGGAAAACGATTTTAGAAAATTTAGTAAAGCTCAAATTGAAAAATTTGGAAATTTTCCTGTTGAAGAATATCATTTCATTTTTCAAATACTAACCCACAGAACATTTCACGGAGTAGAACACGCCAACTCTACTGTAATTTCTTTAGGACCTTCTTACGACATTATGAACAAGAAAGGTTGGTATAAGGAATTATTAGGCGTTAGTTCTCATGAACTTTACCACACTTGGAATGTAAAACAAATCAGGCCTATTGAAATGTTTCCTTATGATTATTCTAAAGAAAATTATACTGAATTGGGGTATATCGATGAAGGGGTTACCACTTATTTTGGTGATAAATTTTTATTGACTTCAGGAGTTTTCGATTGGGCTGAATATGCGAAGACTTTTAATCAACTTTTAGAAAGACACTTTAATAATTTTGGAACAAACAATTACTCTGTCGCTCAGTCTTCTTTTGACACTTGGTTAGATGGTTATGTAAAGGGGACTCCTGGCAGAAAAAGTTCTATCTACACCGAAGGTGCTTTAGTTGCTTTTATGACAGATGTTTTTATCCTGAAAAATACCAACAACAAAAAATCACTAAATGAGGTGATGAAAATGCTCTACCAAGATTTCGCTCAACAAGCAAAAGGGGTTTCGGACAAGGACTACAAAACTGTTGTAGAACAAGTTGCTAGAGTTTCGTATACTAGTATTTACACTAACTTTATTCACGGAACAGTGGACTTCACTGCCCAATTAAAAGAAAGTCTAAATTATATCGGTTGTGAGTTGAAAATCGAGCCATCATCTCTACACAACGAAGCCTACTTAGGTTTTAAAGTGAGGTATGAAAGTTCTAACTGTTTGATCGAATCTATTTTTCCAAATTCTATTGCTGATGAAAATGGCTTCTCTATTCATGATGAAATTATTGCGATTAATGGAATTAAAGTAACTAATAACCTCTCGGAATGGACCTCCTATTTTAAGGAGGAAGAAATTTCATTTTCTATCAAAAGGGCTTTAGGAACAATTGAAAAAATAAGGCTAAAAACTTCAGAAACTATTTACTTTAAAAAGTATTCCATTGTAAAAAATGAGTTGGAGCTTAACAACTTTAAAGCTTGGAACTCTTAATGTGATCCTTTTCTAATTTTACACGTTAAAAAAAACCATAAACACCTGTTTTTTAGATGACTAATAAGTTTTTCGCACTCAACATTGGAAAGCTATCCTCTCAACGGTCTTCATTTCATTTTGGGATTTACAAATTGTAAGTGATCAGTTTCGTTCCTAATTTTAAAGAGAGCGTTAATTAAAGTATCTTGCAGATAATGAACTTTTTTTCGCTATTCTTATTCTCCATTCTATTTTTTGCTTGTGGCAAGAATGAGGTAAAGAATGAAAAAAAAGTATTTACAAAAAATGAATCAATACCCGTTTCGGTTGTTGAAAAATCCATACGATCAGACTATCCTGCAGAATATTGTTTAGACAGTAGCTGGAATATTTTAACAGATGATCAAGAAGGTCTGTTTTTGGGGTATACCATACAAACCCGGTAAAGACACCACTCTTTTGGTAGAGAATAGCATTGGAATTCTTGGGGCAATGGATCATCCTAACGCACACCTCATGAACGACACTACCTACTTCATCCCTAATGTTGGAGGTTCTTCATTGGGTTATTTTCAATTGTTCATCTATAAAAATGGAACATGCAAATATGTAGAACAAATTTCAAACAGGCTATCAAAAAATAGAGTGGACAGCATTAAAAGCAGCAAGAAGAAATCCGAAGCCAAAAGAGTGGCTTCCTGTAATTAAAAACACCTATAGCTTAAACGATAGCTCCATATTATTTTATAGAAAAGCAACTTGCTATCCGAATTTACATCAACCTGACAGTTCATCGAGTCATACCTTTCGATTTAAAATCCCAAAAACAGAACATCAATTTACAATTACAGGAGATTCCCTATTAACTCTTGAATTCTTCTATTCAGAAACAACTCCTACTCAGATTTTAAACGGAAATAAACCTTACAAAGGAACGGTTAAAGGGACTAAGAAAACTGACAACTCCTGGTGGTTAGTCATCGATTTATGGTTAACGTTGAATACTGACAAAATGGATAAACATCTTAAAATAAATGGTCACTTTATTACCTATTAAACTAGTGATTTTTGAGGCCTGAAATCAAGAATTAAAAATATTATTTTTGTCAGTATATTGACAGATAAATTTCACAAACTACTGTTGCACAGATCATATAATAACCATTAATCATTTCTTAACTTTGCTAAGATTAGCAGTAATGGATTTCATTTTAAGGTTTAAAAACTGACTTCAAAAATTCATTACGTAAAAACCCCTACGTAATTAATTTCAAAAATTGAATAAACAATAATAAATATGGATAAATTTACCATCTAAAGAAGGTTTATGTCATATAAGTTTATTGATAGCATTGAGAGTTTGGCCGAAAACATCCATTTAAGAAATGGTGATATAGTTAAAGCGACTGAGGAAATATTAAAGGAATGTGCGGCTATTTTAAACTGTGAAAGGGTAAATTCCTGGATTTTTAATTCGCAGGGCAATCAACTAAACTGCTTAAAAGCATTTACTTTAGCACAAAATAAGTATTCCATCGAAAAAGGTCTGCATGCTAAGGATTTACCAAATTATTTTAAACAGCTTAAGAAAGGGAAAATAATTGTTGCGAATAAAGCTGAAGAAGAACCGATTAACTTGGAATTAATATCCGTTTACATTCAACCACTCGGCATAACTTCTATGATAGACATTCCAATTCGGTCTGAGGGAAAAATGATTGGAGTCGTTTGTTTTGAACATGTTAAACAAAAACATACGTGGTCCATTCAAGAAGAAAAATATTGTCAATCTGCAGCCCAACTCCTTTCCCTAGCATTAGAATCGAATAAAAAGAAAGCTTATCAGCAAAAATTAGAAGATACTATCCGCGAAAAAGAAATATTACTGTCAGAGGTTAATCATAGAGTTAAAAATAATATGTCTGTTATTTTAAGCCTGTTGAAAATGCAAAAAAATAAAGCTTTAGAACATACAATCCCTGTAGAAGATTTGTTTGACGACATCATTAACCGGGTATATTCTATGGAGACCGTCCAATCGAGACTCCACTCCTCTAAGAATTTTTCTGAGATTCGTTTAGATGAATACATTAAAAAACTGGTCGAAAACATGAAGCAAACCTATGGTGCAAATAAACAAATTGAAATTCATTTAGATTTAGACCCTATTAATATAGACATTACCAAAGCGATTCCTTGTGGTTTAATTATCAACGAAATCTTAACCAATTCGTTTAAATACGCATTCGAACCAAACAATAAACAGCCTAAATTAAGTATATTCATCAAAAAAACGGAGCATCTAGAGATCAATATAAAAGATAATGGACCCGGATTTGATTTAAGTTCTGACGCTAAAAAATCTATGGGTCTTGAATTGATTGAAGATTTATCAGCTCAAATAGATGCGGATTTAAAAATTAATTCAAAAAATGGAGTGAACATCTCTCTAATTATTTAAGGATAGAATTGTTGACTGAGAACGCCCTCAACTTTTAGCCAATAAATTAATAGCAGAGTTCTCCAACTGTTTTTTAGCAGATCCTTTAAGCACACTATTAATCATAGCTTGCCCTACCCTACTACTTGTTGTAATCGAATTCATTTTTTTGAGCAAAGGAAAAAATGGTGTTAAAATAGCATACAACACATTATAGGTTTTTACCTTAGATTTAACTCCTTTTTCTGGTAAAATAGCGCCAGGTCTAAACAAGTACACTTCCTTAAAAAGAGTGGTTAGTTTATTTTCAGTCTTTCCTTTTACACGTGCCCACATCACCTTTCCTTTTTCGGAACTATCTGTTCCTGCTCCAGAAACATAATTAAATGTCAGTTCAGGATTTATCTTCGCTACAACAGTTGCAAAATGAACCGTTAAAGCATAGGTGTATTTATGATACTGCGCTTCAGTTAACCCCATAGCAGAAACGCCCAAACAAAAGAAGCACGCGTTATACCCTTTCAACTGATTTTCAATAGGAGTTAAATCAAAAAAATCAGTATGAATAATCTCTTTCAATTTAGGATGCTTCAACCCTATCGATTTTCTATTTATCACTAAAACTGAATTTACCAAAGGATGAGCTAAACATTCCAAGAGAACAGCTTTACCCACCATACCTGTTGACCCCGTAATTATTGCATTTATTTTCATAAAGCGAAGTTAAGCAATTCGTTGAGTTTTGATCTGAAAATAGTGGGTGAATACTTTTAAAAAATGCGAACTGAAACCTCAATACCAACCAGATGAGCTCCTCCTATTTTCAACGCTATAAAGTTGAGGATAAATGCCGTAGCCTTTAAAATTCACCTCGTAATTCGGCAGGAATAAACAACTTAAATCGATGCGCAACTTTTTGGGGAATTGCTAGAATTTAATCCAACACCCGATCTTGATACTATCCCTTATCTATACTGCACAGATAAGAACTAGTACGCTTAAAAAATTAGGTGAATTAAGGCCTACTTTTCTAAACTATTATTTCATCAACCCACTTACGTATTGCAAGTTACAAATAGAATCCCTACCTTCCAAGCCTATTGAACTGTAAGTCATATTCTATGCTCAAATATTTCCCTCTTTTTATATTCTTTCTTTTTAGTTTTAAACAACATTTTAGTCAGTGCACTGCATCAGAAAAGGAATTGATCATAAATATTACACCCGATAGTTACCCGGCTGAAATTACTTGGGACGTAAAGAACTTATCTACTGCAACGGTTATCGCTTCGGGTGATTCTCTGGGTAGCGCTGTATGTTTAGACACTACCACCTGTTTTAAATTTACCATTTACGATAGTTTTGGAGATGGTATTTGCTGTTCTTTCGGAAATGGGAGCTATGACTTAATTTATGATGGAATTTCCATTCAAACAGGAGGGAGTTATGGCAGTTTAGAAAGTAAAACAATCAATTGCCTCCCTATTGATTCTACAAATCTGCCGTTAGTAAAAATCAACACCAATGGGCAAACAATACTAGATGATCTTAGGATTATTGCTGACATGGAGATCATATATAATGGGCCAAATGTTATCAATCATTATTCGGATACTGCCAATAATTATAGGAACAAAATTAGCATCGAAAAAAGAGGTTCGTCTTCACAAACCTTCCCTAAAAAATCATACAGCTTTGAAACGCAGGATGTGTTAGGAAATAACAATAACGTAAGTTTAATTGACCTGCCTGTAGAAAATGATTGGGTTCTATATGCTCCTTATTCTGATAAGAGTTTAATGAGAAATGTACTCACCTATAGGCTTGGCAGAGAAATGATGGACTATGCTCCAAGAACACAGTTTTGTGAAGTGCTCTTAAATGATGAATACATTGGAGTCTATGTGCTTACCGAAAAAATTAAAAGAGATAACGATAGGATTGATATTTCAAAATTAGATGCTGATGACTTAGCGGGCGATAGCTTAACTGGCGGCTATATTGTTAAAATTGATAAAACAACTGGAGGAAGCAGCATTGGGTGGGCATCCCCCTACACCCCGCCAAATGATGCTACAGAGCAAATCGACTTTCTTTTTCATTACCCCAAAGAAAATGACATTCTACCAGCCCAAGCAAACTATATAGAGAATTACATGACTACTTTTGAAGAGGCCTTAAATGGCCCTAGCTTCGAAGATCCTCTTCTTGGATATGCTCCTTTTATTTCCGATATATCGTTTATTGATTTTTTCATTTTTAATGAATTAAGTAAAAATGTTGATGGATACAGAATTAGTTCTTACCTCTATAAAGACAAAGACAGTAAAGGAGGTAAATTAACAATGGGACCGTTATGGGATTTTAATATTGCTTATGGCAATTCAAATTATTGCGAGGGAGAATTGACCAGCGGTTGGCAAAAAGACTTTAACGACATTTGTCAACACGGTAATATGGTTCCTTTTTGGTGGAATAGATTATTACAAGACACCACTTTTGCCAACCGTCTAAAGTGCCGTTGGGAAGATAAACGATCAGGACCCTTACATTTAGATTCTATTTTTCACAAAATAGATTCATTTGCAGTTTATCTAGACCAAGCTCAAGCTAGAAACTTTACAACTTGGAATATTTTAGGCACTTACATTTGGCCTAATAACTACATTGGTACTTCCTATATAGATGAAGTTAACTTTCTTAAAAGTTGGATTTCTTTAAGAATAGATTGGTTAGACATTAATATGCCTGGAACCTGTCCACCGCAACCTCCTTTGGGAGTTGAAGGCTTCAATTCTTTTCCAGCGATTACTCTTTACCCAAACCCCGCAAAGAATATTTTATATATCAATTTACCCAATTCCTCTTTCTCCCCATTAAAAATTGAACTACAAGACACTAAAGGTACTATTGTCTATAATGAGGTGATCTCTAATGCTACAAACAAAATAGCATTACCAGTAAATGGGTTAAAAAATGGGTTTTACACCTTAAAGCTTAGTTCCAATCAACTTAATCGTGTTTTAAAATTTATTAAATCAGAATAAATTTATTGAGGCAATATGACGAACCGAGTTTTTCTATCTATTTTTTCATAAACATTTCAGCTCCCTTAACACCCCAACTCAAGGTTTCCTCTAGCTCCTCAAAAGCATTCGTTATAGCTCTTGTCATTTTGACAACAGCGCCTCTCTTAGTTTAAACACCATCTAATTTTTACCACTAATTCGCACCACATTTTTTTGGAGCTGCTTGGTCATTTATTGACGTGACTTACCTATGGTCAGTCATTGAAAAAAAGAGTATTTTATTAGCGCTTTTCATTCTTCACCTCCTTTTAAATATTGAATGTCATCCTACTTTCTTTTAGTTCCACAATACTTTGTCCAGATTTTTAAGCATTAGCAGACTCACAATATTCATAGGCTATCTACTCATTGCCTATTTCCCTTCACTAAAATTGAAATCCTTGCTCATAGCTCCTGAGTTGATTTGAGTACTAATTGCCACAGTATTAAATGCTTATATTTTGTTTAAAAACTAAGATAGAGCTCTTATTACTTTTCAATGAATTGAATTTCAAAAATAATTTACAGCTAGAATAGAAACCCCATCATTATTTGTGGCGAGCAATGAAAAAATAAAGAATTAGGAAAATTGTAGAACAAGATGTTTTGTTTAAGTTTACACAGGAAAAGCTAAACACAATTTAACATACATTATTCTTATGAGAAATTATATAATTATAGGTGGGTCTTCAGGAATAGGTAAAGAATTAGTCAGTTTGCTAGAGGAACAAGAAGCAAGTATAATTGCAACCTTCAATAAAAATGAAGTTCAAAACCGAAAAAAAGTAACCTATATTCAGTTAGATGTAACAACCGATTCATTAAACCTTGACAACTTGCCAGAAGAAATTCACGGTTTAGCTTATTGTCCAGGAAGCATTAACTTAAAACCATTTCACCGATTTAAAGAGGAAGATTTTATCGCTGATTTTAAGTTGCAAGTTCTAGGAGCTACGAATATCATACAACAGCTATTACCAAAAATAAAAAAAAGCGAAGATGCATCCATCCTTCTTTTTTCTACAGTAGCTGTTCAGTCTGGTTTTAACTTCCATTCACAAGTTGCCATGTCTAAAGGTGCAATTGAAGGATTAACAAGATCTTTAGCTGCTGAACTAGCTCCAACGATTAGAGTCAACGCAATAGCACCTTCACTTACCAACACCAATTTGGCGAGTAGGTTTTTAAATACTCCAGCCAAAATGGACTTACAAGCTGAAAATAATCCATTAAAAAAGATCGGTGATGCCAAAAATGTAGCTGAAGCCGCTGCTTTTTTAATTACACCAAAATCCGCATGGATAACTGGCCAGATAATTCATGTAGATGGTGGATTTTCTAAAATAAAACAATAGTTTAGTGCAATCGTAAACGACAGGAAAAATAGAACACTCTAAAATCAATAGAAATGGAAGACAGAATGTTCGCTGATACAGATCGAATAATTGAAATGGCTTGGGAGGATCGAACTCCTTTTGAAGCCATAAAATTTCAATTCGGTTTTTCAGAGGCCAACGTAATTCAATTGATGCGAAAAGAATTAAAATTAAGCTCTTTTAAGCTTTGGAGAAAAAGAGTGCATAGCGGGGTGAGTAAAAAGCACCTTCACAAAAGAAATGAAGAAATTACACGTTTTAAATCTTCACGCCAAAGAAGTATTTCGAACAATAAAATTTCGAAACGAGTATAAAAACTAAGAATATGAAGGATATAGATTTTGGAAAAGGGTTTACAATCAGCAAACACGTACCTCAGGAAATCTCGAATTTCGATCGCATATTTGACATTTTCAAAGAGTTGTTGACGCACACTTCGGGAGATATTGAAGAATCTTTTAATTGGTTGGAAACGCTTGACAAAGAATATTCTTTTTTTAGTGATAAGTATAACCTTCAAGATTTTGAAGAAGACCTTAAGAAACGTGGATACATCAAAGAAGAGATTGATCCTGAAGACGGCAATTCAGGCATAGGGAAAGGGAAGAAAATACTAACGGCTAAATTAGAATCTGCACTTCGAAAGTATGCGTTAGATCAAATTTTTGGCAAGTTAAAGAAAAGCGGAGCTGGAAATCATCGGACTACTAAAATAGGTGTTGGAGATGAACGTGATGGCGAAAATCGTGCATTTCAATATGGAGATGACTTGGCAACGGTGAACATGACGGAGAGCTTAAAAAATGCTCAAATAAATAACGGAATTTCAGACTTACGTTTAACCGAAAACGATTTAATAGTAGAAGAAACCAAGCATAAGGCTCAAATGAGTACTGTGCTCATGATAGACATTAGTCATTCTATGATTTTGTATGGTGAAGACCGCATTACACCCGCAAAAAAAGTTGCCATGGCATTGGTGGAGTTAATCAACCGTAAATACCCGAAAGATTCTATAGACATTATTGTGTTTGGGAATGAGGCTTGGCCTATTAAAATAAAGGACCTCCCCTATTTAAAAGTTGGTCCTTATCATACCAATACTGTAGCGGGATTGGAATTGGCGATGGATATTCTCCGAAGAAAACGAAACACGAACAAACAAATTTTCATGATTACCGATGGCAAACCGAGCTGTATTCAATTGCCTTCTGGAGAGTTTTACAAAAATAGTAATGGACTGGATGAAATGATTGTTTCCAAATGTCTGAATAAGGCAGCAGAAGCAAGAAAATTAAAGATTCCTATCACTACATTTATGATTGCACAAGATCCCTATTTGCAACAGTTTGTAGAGGTATTTACCGCACAAAACCAAGGGAAAGCATTTTTAACAGGTCTTACAGGTTTAGGAGAAATGATATTTGAAGATTACGAAAAGAATAGAATTAAAAAAATATAACTGATGATGAAAAAAGAAATCACGTTTAGAGAATTGAAAGATTCTGGATATATAGACCAAACCATTAACGAAGAAATTCAAGCCAACTTAATAGCTCGAATAAAATCTAAACAACCAGTTTTTGAAGGGCTATGGGGCTATGAAGATACAGTAGTTCCACAATTAAAGAAAGCCATTTTAGCTGGTCACCACATCAATTTATTGGGATTACGTGGGCAAGCAAAAACGAAGATAGCAAGAAGTATGGTTGATCTTTTGGATGAATACATGCCGATTGTAAAAGGGTCTGAGATCAACGACAGTCCATTTCAACCGATTTCAAAATACGCTAGAGATTTAATTTCCGAGCTTAAAGATGAAACTCCAATAGCTTGGGTACATCGTTCTAAGCGGTTCTTTGAGAAATTAGCAACACCAGATGTTAACGTTTCAGATTTGATTGGAGATATCGATCCTATTAAAGCGGCCACCTTAAAACTGCCCTATTCTGATGAGCGTGTTTTGCATTATGGAATGATCCCTCGTGCCAACCGTTCTATATTTGTATTGAATGAATTGCCTGATTTACAGGCACGAATTCAAGTCTCTTTATTCAACATTTTACAAGAAGGGGATATCCAAATAAGAGGATTTCAGTTAAGAATGCCACTGGACATTCAATTTGTTTTTACAGCCAACCCAGAAGATTATACCAATAGAGGAAGTATCGTTACGCCTTTAAAAGATAGAATTGGTTCGCAAATATTTACGCATTATCCCAAATCGATTGCTTTAGCAAGAGAAATTACCGAACAAGAAGCAAAAATTACAACGGCAGATAAAACAGCCATTCAAGTGCCTAATTTAGCCAAAGATCTTTTAGAACAAGTGGCTTTTGAAGCTCGTGATAGTGAGTATGTAGATGCTAAAAGTGGGGTAAGTGCTCGTTTAACCATTAGTGCTATGGAAAATCTTATTGCAGCAGCAAAATTGAGATTGATTGAAACAGAGGCTGAAAAAACAACGATACGTTTAGTCGATTTTATGTCAATCATCCCATCCATAACTGGAAAAATTGAGCTGGTGTATGAAGGCGAACAAGAAGGCGCGGATGAAGTGGCCAAAATATTGATTGATAACGCAGTGATCACTCAGTTTGAAAAAATATTTCCACGCATACCTAAACTAGAGAAAGAAGGGGTTAAAACGCCCTACACTGATTTGATTAATTGGTTCGACAACAACTTTATCGAATTAAATTTTACGGATACTGATTCAGAATTTGATGCCAACCTAAAAATTGTTTCTCCATTACAAGCGATTATCGAAGAATATGCCTCTCCATTAAATGAGGCTGACCAAACCTTTTGTATGGAGTTGGTGTTATGGTGCTTAACGATCCATAATAAATTGGATAAATCGGAGAATGATACGGCTTATAAATTTGATACTACTGGTGTAAGTCAACAATTCTTCGGAAATAATTAACGACTAGAGGAAACCTCTATTTTACATCAAATAAGAGAAACGAACAACCAATGAAAATACTTCTTACTGGTTCAACAGGATATATTGGCAAAAGATTACTTCCCATTTTAATAGCGAATGGGCATGAAGTGGTTTGTTGCGTTAGAGATCTCAAAAGAGTTAACGCTCCAGCATCTCTAAAATCCAAAATAACGATCATTCAGCTTGATCTACTTAAAAAAGAGACGCTAAAGAATATCCCAAAAGATATCGATGCTGCATTTTATTTAGTCCATTCAATGCTGGCATCTTCAGACTATCCTATTTTAGAAGGAGAATCTGCTGAAAACTTTAAGGATGAAATCAACAAAACTAACGCAAAACACGTTGTTTATTTGAGCGGTATTGTGAATGAAACGGAACTGTCTAAGCACCTCTCTTCGAGAAAAAATGTTGAAACAGAACTTGGCAAAGGGAAATATTACTTCACCACATTAAGGGCAGGTATTATTATAGGATCAGGAAGTGCATCTTTCGAAATCATGCGAGATTTGGTGGAGAAACTTCCTGTAATGATTACCCCAAAATGGCTCATGACCAAATGTCAACCCATAGGAATAGCGGATGTGATCACCATTTTAGCTAAAACCATTCTGAATCCTAAGACCTACGATAAAGATTTTGACATTGGTGGGCCAGACATTTTATCTTATAAAGACATGCTTTTAGCGTTTGGTCGGGTAAGAAATTTAAAGCGCCACATTTTTATTGTTCCAGTAATGACTCCAAAGCTATCTTCCTACTGGCTCTATTTTGTAACCTCAACCTCCTACAAACTGGCTATTGCACTAGTCAATAGCATGAAAATTGAAGTGGTTTGTAGAGACAATGAGATCAATAAAATAATCAACATCACACCTATCACTTATCAAGAATCTGTAGAACGGGCATTTAACAAGATTGAAAGAAATGAAGTGATTTCTAGTTGGAAAGATGCTTTTATTAGCAGTGATTTTAGTCCTAATAGCACTGACTTTATCAAGGTTCCTTCTTTTGGTTGTTTTGTTGACGCGAGAGAAAAGTCTTTTACAGATAAAGAGAGTTGCATCGATAAAGTTTGGAGTATTGGTGGAGAAAATGGATGGTATTACGGCAATTGGCTTTGGAAAATTAGAGGATTTCTAGATAAATTAGTTGGGGGAGTTGGACTGAGAAGAGGACGAACCTCAGTAAACAAGCTGAGCAACGGAGATGCCTTAGATTTTTGGAGAGTTTTGTATGCCAATAAATCCGAGGGCAGACTCATTTTATATGCTGAAATGAAGTTACCTGGTGAGGCTTGGCTTGAATTTAAAATGGTAGAAAAAAAACTGAATTTAACAGCCACATTTCGACCTTTGGGTTTAATGGGTAGATTGTATTGGTATTCGGTCCTTCCCTTTCATGGTTTTATTTTTGAAGGAATGATTCAGCAATTAACCGATGCTAAAAAAGTTAAAACAACTCAATAACACTTTTAATTCGTTGTTGTATCATTGCCAATATTCTCTTGTTAAAATCATTTTTATTACTCGAATATATGGTGTACTCAAAAACCGTAAAATGCCCCAATACCATTCCTTTAAGTTCTGATTTAAAAGCAATATCTTTCTTAAAAGCGGCATCAATAAACGCCTCTTTTTTAAGGCTTGTTAAATTCTCAAAACGACATTTTCTAGAGAGCAGATAAGAACGAAAGTATTTCACTAATAAATCATGCTGCATTTTAAGAATTGGCCGTAGGGTTTCATTCTGAAATTTCTCTTCGGTACTCTTCGTCACTTTTAAGTCTAACCCTTTTATAATCGGGCGTAGTTCTGTTCTAGTGTGGGGCATCAATTTATTTTTTTCCAAGTTTTATCAGATGTTAAACAATAAGAACCGAGGTGTTCCATTTTCCAACTATTGGGTGGGATTAAAGAAAGAAAATTCCCTCCTTTTTTTTGTGAAAAATAAAGGTGGTATTCTTCGCCAATTATAGGCTCAAAATTCATATTTGCTTTATAGAGCAAATCGTTTATTTCGTACTCCTTAATTAATTTTTGGTATTCTACTTTAATGGTTTCAATCTTGCTACTGAACGTATGATTAAAACTATTTACACTGGTATTTAGCCAGTTAGAAACTCCTGAAGCTTCAATACTTGGTGCACCAATATTAGTTCCGTAAGGCAATAAATTCGAATTATAGGATTGTGTTTCTTCATCAAAAGCGACATTATCAGGCCGATCTTCTCCTTTAAAATTAGGGATATCCTTTAGCCTAGCATAGGGTATTTTTTCGGTTTTAGCTACTGAGGAATATTGATTCAGCCCGGTTACACAAACATCCTTCGCTTTTTCTAAATCAATTTGACCATCCTCTTCAACAAAGTCATCTTCAATATTAATCTCTTGAACTTCTCCAATAATTAAGCGAGTTCCATTTGCTTCGATTTCAATATCTTCCTTAAACTTTAACCCTAACTTAATAGTACTCTCTCCTACAAAAGGTGCTAAAAAAGTAGCTGAATACTCTGCTGTTAAATTGCATTCATCAAATTCTGAAACCCCCTCCGGAAATTTAGCTGAAGTAAAATGTGCTTCCTTTAAAAAAGAACGATGCACATGATTTATGGTATAATAACCCGATTCAATAATATTGTCATAGGTATTTCTTTTAACGGTTAACGGCCGCATAATAAATCCAATTAAAGGAGGTGATGAACCGATGTGAACGATAGAATTGAATATTGCCAAGTTGGTATTCTCCAATTTATCTTTTGTACCAATAAGGTGCACTCCTTTATAGCCAGAGATGGAATTGATAAACTTTAAACGAAAGCTATCTTCCCAATTCATTATTTCAGTTAAACTTTTTTTCATCTTCATGTCAAATTAGTGATGATACACTCCGTATTTTTTATCCAAAGCTGCCTTTCTAAAAGCAAAGATTTGCTCCAACTTATTTTTAATGATCAACTGGTTTGCTATAGTGCCTAAAAAGCCAAAAGGAGGAATGTAACTTACGATATCTTTCATTAAAACTCCCCCTGGTATTTCTGACACAAAATGTTGATGGTGCCATAATTTATAAGGTCCCATACGCTGCTCATCAATAAAAAAATGACCTTCCTTAATGTGTGTAATTTCTGTTACCCAGCAGGTTTTAATGTTCAACAAGGGCTTTACAATGTAGCTAATCAACATCCCTTCATACATTTTTTCAGTGCTATGTTTAGAAGTGATATCAAAGCCCATATATTCTGGAGTAATCTTTTTCAAATTAGCTGGAGAAGATATAAAATCCCAGATTTCTTCTTTAGAAGCATTTATTTTTTGTGAACGCTCAAATTGATAAAAAGCCATAAGTGGTAATTTAGTTTAGTTTTTCTATTTCCTCCAAAATTTTATTTGCCTCTGCTGTTTTTGCATCACTAGCGGATCGATTTGTTGTGGATAATGCATAAGCCTCTGCTAAACATTTTTTATATTTAGCTTGTAATTTTTCTTTTTCAGTTTTTCTTTTAAATAAATTAAACATGATTGTAACGTGTTATGAAAGGGGACTTCCTATCCCTAACTTATAGGTGAGCAATGCTCTTTCTCTTGCCATTTTATGAGCTACCATTGGTAAATAGGTTAACTCTGTAAATTCTGGAACCCATTTTTTGACATAGATCAAATCAGGATCGAACTTTAATGTTTGTGCACTAGGACTAAATACTCTAAAATATGGTGCTGCATCACATCCTGTTCCTGCAACCCATTGCCAATTACCATTATTAGAAGCCAATTCATAATCCAACAGTTTTTCTGCAAAATAGGCTTCTCCCCACCTCCAATCTATTAGTAGATGTTTGCACAAAAAACTAGCCGTTATCATTCTTACTCTATTGTGCATATACCCTGTCTCATTTAATTGTCTCATTCCTGCATCTACTATAGGGTAACCTGTTTCTCCCTTACACCAAACTTTAAACTCTTCTGCATTATTTCTCCAAACAATACCGTTATATTTTGCCTTAAAATTCTCGTTCACCACTTTGGGATAATGAACCATTATTTGAATAAAAAACTCCCTCCAAATCAACTCACTTAAAAAAACGGCATCCGTTGATTGAAGCTGAGCAATAATCACTCTTATACTCACTGTTCCGAAGCGTAAATGAGGACCTAAAAAGCTGGTCGCATTTAACGATGGAACATCTCGTGTTAATTCATAATTCACCAATTCAGAGAGGCTATAATCTTGTACTTTTATGTTCGAGGGTAATAACCCAAGAGCTGATAATGTTGGAAAAGGTACCTGTACTTTCGTAAAATTAATCCAATTGGCTTCAGGCAATATTTTTGGTGCATTCTCCTCAAAATGTTTCAGCCATTTCTTTTTAAATGGTGTGTAAACCGAATAAGGTAAACCATCTTCTTTTAATATGGTTCCAGGTTTAAATACCACATGATCTGTAAAACGATGCAATTGAACCCCTTTTGATGCTATAAAATTAGCTACTCGCTCATCTCTCCGCAACGCATAAGGTTCATAATCTTCATTCACAAATACCTCTTTAACTTCATATTCCTCCAAAAGGTTACTAAATACTTCATTAACCGAACCTTTAAAAACGCTGACCGAACTATTATAAGCTTCTAAAAGCTGATTAATTTTTTCTAAGCGTTCATAGATAAAATGAACTCGAGCATCTGTTGCCTCTAACTCTTCAAGAATCTCATCGTCAAAAATAAAAATAGGAATTACTGGATTTCCAGCTTCTAGCGCATGGTACAAAGCTATATTGTCCTCAATTCTTAAATCGCGTCTAAACCAAAATATAGAAACCATAATTTTTATTGTTTAACTAATTCAAATCAAAGTTAAACAAAACTAAGGTTGAAAACATAGGTTTTATCAATTAGTTTCGCTTACTTCTTAACAAAGAGCCAACAAAACCAAAGATAACTCCATTTAAAAGCTGTAGTTTAGTCATTCAAACCAACTTACTTTATGACTACTAAATACATCATCCTATTTATCTATTTTGGAATCCTATTTATGATCGGTTATTTTGCTTCCAAAAAAGTGAAAGACATTAAAGATTATTATGTTGGCGGTAAAAATTTAGGGTTTTGGGCAGTTGCTTTCTCCTCTAGAGCAACTGGAGAGTCGGCGTGGTTATTACTAGGTCTTACTGGACTTGGCGCCATGGTAGGTGCTTCGGCATTTTGGGTCGTTTTAGGAGAAGTTATTGGCGTTTCTGTTGCTTGGTTTTTTATGGCCGAAAGGTTTAAAGAACTCTCAGACAAATACAACTCGATTACCATTCCCGATTACCTCGTTAGCAGATTCAATGCTTCTGGAAATACGCTTCGAATAATAGCTGCATCTGCTTTATCGGTATTTGTAATCATTTATGTAAGTGCTCAAATAGATGCTACTGGAACGGCCTTTGAAACCTTTTTAGGTTGGAACTATTTTACTGGAGCCATCTTAGGTTTTGTTATCGTACTTACCTACATTTTTACTGGTGGCTTTGTTGCGGTAGTTTGGTCCGATCTGTTTCAAGGAGTGGTAATGCTCTTAGGTTTAGTGCTCTTACCAATAGTAGCCTATTACGCAATAGAACCTACAGTTTCAATCTCTCAAGAATTAGTAGCAATAGACCCTTTCTTCTTAAACATTTGGGGAGAAGGTGGATTCACCACACTTAACTTCTTTACTATTTTAGGGTATGCTGCAATTGGACTCGGATTTATGGGCTCACCTCAATTGTTTATCCGATTTATGTCTATTAAAGACACCAATGAGATTAAGAAAGGAAGATGGGTAGCCATTGTATTTACCATTATAACAGACTCTTGTGCCGTATTAATAGGGATTTACGGAAGATATCTTTTAACTTCTATTGGCGAAACTCCAGAAAGTGTTTTAGGAAATGGCGCACAAAATGTGTTGCCTTTATTGGTAGAAAAAGTAATGCCGCTCTCCCTTATCGGTATCTACATTGCTTCAGTGCTTTCTGCCATCATGTCTACGATTGATTCCCTTTTAATTGTAGCTTCAAGTGCCATTTCTAGAGATTTTTATCAACAGATTTTTAAACCCAATAAAACAGAAAAACAAATGACTCAGATTTCTAGAGTCATTACTTTATCGCTCGCACTACTCGCATTAGGTCTTGCACTAATCATAGCCGTAAGTGCTCCTGATCGGACAATATTTTGGTTTGCGATATTTGGTTGGTCAGGAATTGCTGCCACCTTCTGCCCTACTATTATTCTATCTATTTTTTGGAAAAACTTTTCTGAGAAGGGAGCCATTGCCTCCATGATCACCGGATTCTTGTCTGTCCCCATTTTTAAATTTGGTTTTACAGCAATAGATTCTGTTGGTATTTATTTCGAAAAATTAGGTGAACTCGGACCTGCTTTTATATTGGCTGCTATTGTAGGTATTGCGATAACGTTAATCACAAAAAAACAAGAAGTTTTGTAGTAACCATCTACTGAAAAGTGTTCAATTGATTATTCAATCAATGTTGACTTGGAAGGAAGGGATGAACAACAATGAATCTTAGAAAATACTTTTGATTATTGGAAAGGAAACCTTAAACAAGTTAACGATGTTTGTGTGATAGATCTAAAAATTTAAGATCTCTAGAACAACGATTAAGACGGTACTTTTTTTCATTAATTTTATACGCTCATAAAACCGATAAGAAATCAGCAATTTAACTCCATTAGCAGAACGTCTTCGACCCAATACTTTTGACAACTATATTGGGCAACAACACCTTATCGGCAAAGGTTCTACATTGCGTAATTTTATTGAGAAGGGTATTGTTCCTTCAATGATATTTTGGGGACCTCCAGGGGTTGGGAAAACTACCTTAGCCAACATTATCGCAAACTATTCAAACCGTCCATTTTACACCTTGAGTGCTATTAACTCTGGGGTTAAAGACATTAGGGAGATCATCGAAAAAGCAAAATCTCAACAGTTTTTCGGAACAAATAACCCGGTGTTATTTATTGATGAGATTCATCGCTTTAGTAAATCTCAACAAGATTCGCTTTTAGGAGCTGTTGAAAAAGGGATTATCACCTTGATTGGTGCTACCACAGAAAACCCTTCTTTTGAGGTGATTTCTGCCCTACTTTCTCGTTGTCAGGTTTATGTTTTAAAAGAGCAAACGAAAGAAGATCTTTTGCGTTTAGTTGATATTGCTTTAGCTAGCGATGAGTATTTAAAAGAGAAAACCGTAACAATTAAAGAACACGAATCTTTACTCCAATTGTCTGGTGGTGATGCCCGAAAACTACTCAACACTCTAGAAATCGTTGTCAATAGTTTTGATACCGATCAAATTGAGATTACAAATGATGTTGTTGTAAATGTTGTACAGCAAAATATTGTGCGTTACGACAAAGTAGGCGATCAGCATTACGATGTTATTTCGGCATTTATAAAATCGATTAGAGGAAGCGATCCTAACGGTACTGTTTACTGGTTAGCCAGAATGATTGAAGGAGGCGAAGATGCTAAGTTTATTGCCAGAAGATTGCTTATCTCAGCAGCGGAAGATATAGGAAATGCCAACCCAACGGCTTTAGTAATTGCGAACAATTGTTTTCAAGCGGTTACTGTTATTGGTTTTCCTGAAAGTAGAATCATCCTTTCTCAAACAGCCATTTATTTAGCGAACTCTCCCAAAAGCAATGCTTCTTATGAAGCCATTAATAGGGCTCAAGAATTAGTAAAAAGAACAGGTACACTTCCTGTTCCTTTACATTTAAGAAATGCTCCAACTAAATTAATGAAAGATCTCGGCTATGGAGAGGGTTATAAATACACTCACCACTTCGAAGGAAATGCTGCTGCTCAAGAATTTTTACCTGATGAAGTAAAAAACACCAAACTTTATGAGCCAGGAAATTCGGCTAAAGAAGTTAGTTTTAGAAAATTCTTAAAAGACAAATGGAAAAATAAATACAACTATTAAATAACTACTTATGATTTTCGATATAGATGAAACCACCTACAATGAAATAGCCAAAACTATTCATAGTGAGACCAGCCCGGTAGGAATTGATGCTGAAAAAACACACATCCTAATTCTTAAGGCATTAGCAGACCTACACCAGAAAGTAGATCGATTGGAGAAAGAAATTGCTGAAATTAAAAGGAATTAATAACTGTAAAAAAGCTATTACAG
>JAWUVT010000078.1:0-10335 GCA_034112225.1 Flavobacteriales bacterium
ACGATCAACCATTTCAACCTCAAAAATTTAAAAAACCAATTTCCTAGCAATTTTCGGTGGACGCAGAAGGGAAAAATAATTATTAGCCTCAAAAGTCTTTTTTTTATTTTACGAATTGTCAAAAGTCCGACAGACTCCTAGGCGAAGAATAAACAAAGGAAATGAAAAATGAAGAGAGGAATCTTTTTGTGATGTAAAATAGGTTTTTCAGGTCAATATTTTGAATCCTTTGTAAACACTTCGACAGGATCAGCTTAAAAAAGGATGACATTTTTATTCAAAAAGAAAACAAGCGAAACAGCAGTCAGCCGCATCCTGCTAAATACCGGTTTTTTTACAGAAAATGGACAATGTTAAAATTAAGAGCAACTTGTTAAAAAAAAATTGGTGAGTTTCGTTTATTGCTTTATATTTGAAAAAAAAGACCAATGAAACACCTGAAAACACCCTTAATACTTCTTTTATTAGCAGCACCATTTTTTGCAACTGCACAATTTAAATTTGGAGCTAAAGGAGGACTAAACATAGCTCGATTTAGTCGTGCAATTGTTACCTCTGTTGAAAGTACTTCTTCTATCGAAAATGTACTTGGATTTAATGTCGGTTTAATGTTTGAAGTGAAATTACCTGTAAAGATTGGCGTAGAGTTAGATGTTCTTTACTCCTCTAAAGGAGTTTCGTTAACAATAGATGGTAATGCAGGGAGATATTTACATGACTATTCCTTAAATTATATTGATCTTCCGGTAGTTGTAAAGTGGTACATGTTTAAAGTAACAAATTTACAAGCCGGGTTGCAATATTCCCACTTGTTGACTGCAGATTATCACGTAAAAGGATTCGATAAGGAGGATGTTAAAGCTCAATTTAGCACAGGAGATGTAATAGCGGTAGTTGGTTTTGGAGTAGACGTTAGTAAAATTCATTTTTCTGCACGATATAATTTGGGGTTAATTGACATTACGAATGGTACAGGGAATACCAAAAGTAATATGTTCACCTTTTCTCTAGGTTTTTGGTTAAAGAACTAAGCCTAAACTCCAAGTAATCGATCTCTATTTTAAATTAAAAATAGAATAGAATTCTGTTCAATATTTTTGATTCTGAGTATTCAGAATAGAAAAATAAAGAGCTGAATGTGGTTATTGATCTTCTTTATTTTTATTGAATGAAACTTTTCAATACGCCTATATTTTTAAAACCAGCGCAGAAACTTGCGACACACGACTTTATTCGCTAAATTAGAAATGTGAAGTTTGCTGCTGTAGATATTGGTTCCAATGCTGTTCGACTACTTTTCTGTCAAGTTCGAATAGAGAAGGCAGGTCTTGTCGTAAAAAAAATATCATTAATACGTTTACCGATAAGGTTGGGGGAGGATGTTTTTGTAAAAGGTTCAATTTCTGAACTCAATATTGATAAATTGTCGAAAGCATTACTCTCCTTCAAGTTGTTGGCCGATGTTTACGAGGTTGTTGATTATCGAATCTGTGCAACATCAGCGATGCGAGAAGCTAAAAATGGAAAAACAGTTGTTGACACCATAAAGAAACAGTCGGGAGTTGAAATTGAAATCATAGAAGGAGATGAAGAAGCTCAATTGTTATTTGATACTCAACTGGTGAAGGAGTTAGACCAGAACAAAACGTATATGTATGTGGATGTCGGTGGAGGAAGTACAGAAATTTCAATTCTCTCTAATGGAGAAAAAATGACCTCTAAATCTTTTAGAATAGGAACGATTCGCTTAAAAAATGCTGTTGTTCCAAACAAGGATTGGGATAATATGTACGAATGGATGGAAGGTGTAAAAGAAAAATATCATCCAGAAATAGCAATTGGAACAGGAGGAAATATCAATGCACTTTATAAGCTCTGTGGTTTAGAGAATAATGCAGTTTTAAAGTATCAAAAGCTAAACAAGATGAGTAAAACTTTAAAAAAGTATTCCATCAATGAAAGAATCGAAAAATTTGAGTTGAGATCCGATAGAGCAGATGTCATTACGCACGCTTCAAAAATATACTTAGGTGCAATGAAAACCTTTGGCATCAAACAAATGATTGTTCCAAAAATAGGAGTGGCTGATGGAATTATTTATCAGCTCTGGAAGAAGTCTAAATTGTAATGTTTTTTTGAATTGTCATTCAATACAAAATTTTGTCCAAACATTAGTTTGGTAATAAAATGAGGTATGGAATCTTTTTGGTTTGAAATGGTTTAGAAATTTATCAATTCTGCTTCGCGGAATTCGACAGAGCCATAAAGGTATTAATAAGGAAACTAAACCGCAGTCAACTGTAACGTACTCAAATTCTTGTAAATCCCATTTTCCAATTGGATCAATTCAGTGTGAGTTCCCGTTTCTTTAATCTTCCCTTGATCCAATACAATAATGTTATCCGCATTTTTAATGGTAGATAAACGGTGTGCAATAACGATAGAAGTACGTCCTTTCATTAATCGCTCTAAAGCCTCTTGAACCAATCTTTCACTTTCAGAATCTAAAGCAGAGGTTGCTTCATCCAACACTAAAATAGAAGGATTTTTTAAGATGGCTCTAGCAATAGCAATCCGTTGTTTTTGTCCACCAGAAAGCTGGATTCCTCTATCGCCAACTAAAGTCTCAAACTTCTCGGGAAAACTTTCAATAAACTCTAAAGCATTGGCTTGTTTTGCTGCGTCAAAAATTTCGTCTTCTGTAGCGCCAGGTTTCCCGTATTCAATGTTTTCTTTAATACTTCCGCCAAATAGCATTACCTCTTGAGGAACCATTGCCATCTCATTTCTTATTTCAGAAAGTTGATAATCCGTAATGTTTTTTCCATCAATGGTAATCGTTCCACTTTCTGGATTGTAAAAACGATACAATAAAGCTGCAATAGTTGTTTTTCCAGAACCAGAAGGCCCAACAAAAGCGAGTTGTTTGCCAGTCTCCACAGTAAAAGACACATCCTTAATTACTTCAATATCTCTACGAGAAGGGTAGGAGAATTGAATCTTATTAAAGGTAATGTTTCCTTTTATTGAAACTCTTTTAGCTTCAACTAAAGAAACATTCTCAGTGGTTTCTTCCAAAATATCCATCAGATGCTCAGTAGCCCCAATAGATTTCTGAAGCTTCGCAAATAATTCTGCAGAACCTCCAAATGAAACCCCTAATAGAGCCGAATAAATAGCAAACTGTAACAACTCACCAATGGTAAGCTCTCCAACTTGAACCATATGTAACCCATACCAAATGATAGAAACAATAGCTGCACCAGCAGCAAACATAATAAGGCCTATAAATGCACCTCTCCATTTGGCATTTTTAATAGAGGTATTCACAGAACTATCAATACTTTTTTGATATCGGGCAATCTCAAAAAACTCATTGGCATAAGCTTTTACACTTGCAATTCCGTGTAAGGTTTCATCAACAACTCCATTAGATTCTGCAATGTCATCCTGTGCATTTTTAGACAGTTTCTTTATATATTTCCCAAAAAAGATCCCTATTAGTGCTACTACAGGAATAACAGCGATCATAAAAACGGTTAACCTTGGAGATATGTATAATAAAAAGAAAAGTGCAACGGGAATCGTAATTATCTGACGAATAATCTCTGCAATTGTTGTAGAAAAGGTCTCTTCTAGTAGCGCAATATCAGTAGTAATTCTACTGCTCAATTCTCCAACTCTTTTGGCATCAAAAAAATGCATTGGAGAGGAAATTAAATGTTGATAAGTTTCTGTTCTTAGAAGTGCTAATGACTTCTGAGTCACTATTCCAAAGAGATAAATTCTAAAGAAAGACATAATGGCAATCACTAAGAAAATACTAATTAGTAGAAGAGTTGTTTCATTCACTGATGTTCCATCAGTTGAGTTGGCAGAATCAATTAAATCTCCCAAAACTTTAGGGAAAGCCATCATGACAACACTTGAAACAATAAGGACTAACATTCCAAAAATAAAGGGGATGCTAAAAGGTTTTACAAACCTGAAAACACGCATTGCTTTTTTTACAGATTCCTTAGAAACCTTTTCTCTTTTTTCTCTAGCCACAATTAGTTGTTTTTATTTTTATCTTGAAAATCTAAAGATTTTAAGCCCAATTTATTCAATATCTTTTTTATAGCAATTTTTAATGGTTCTTTAATGCCAGTACCAATTTTTTTAGCTACAGAATCATCTGGTCTCGATACAAAACGAGAATCACTGTAATTAAAACCTTCACCAACTTCCGTAAAGTAATAAGTGTAAAAAGATTTTCTAGTTTCATTTTCAGGAATAGAGATTTTTCCATAGCCATGAGGAGAATTTTCATCCGTAAGGAAGATCACAGCTCTATTAAAATCACAAGGAACTTTAGCCTCGCAGGCTGTCATTTTTTTATTCCAAAGCTCTAAATCACCACCATATTCAGGCTTCCAGTCTTTATTTAAATAAATCAACAAGTTAATTCTTCTCCAAAGGTTTTCTACGGGGTTGTAATTGACATCAATGTGAACATCAACATAACTGCCATCCTTTCCTTGATGAACACCAGAACCCATTGCATCATCTGTAGTCACCAATCCTTTAATGCCAGTAATGGTTTCCATAAATTGGTACATCTCTTTAGAGCCAACAATCTTTTTCAGCTTAGAAAAATCAGGGTGAAAACGATCAAAATGATAATCTTCAGATTTACTTTCGTTTAAACTTTTTCGCTTCACATTTAAAGTGTCAATCTTTGGAAAGTTTTCATAAAGAGTTGTTGCCAATTCTTCAGTCAAAAAGTTGGGCAATTCTATGTAATTACAAGGTTTAGCAGATGAAAAATCAGCTTTTAATTGCTCAATTTTTGCGGCTTCTAAATAGATTGGATTGATGATCTCTTTCATATACTTTATTAAGTAGTTGCAAAGATAATTAAAATAAGATGATAATAGTTCTTGATGTATGGACAGTCTTTAAGAATTAACAATTGTTAGCAGGATTTTAATCCAACAACAACAATAATTATTTGAGGGCATTGCCCGCTAGAAGAAGTTGACGAATCCAAAATGAATTTTAGCCGAACTAAATTTAATGGGATTGTCAAACTGTTTGCCTATCGCATAACTCAAAGAAAAAATACCAGCTTTCGTTTCAAAACTCATGCCCACGCCTATTCCAAAAGGCCTGTCAGAAACAAACGTTTCAATGCCGTCATTTTCATAATAAGCACCATCAAAAAACAAATAGAGATAAGAGTTTTGTTCTAGTAGGTATCGATATTCTATGGTTTGGATAGCGTAGAACGAAGCGAAGATGGATTCCTCATCAAAACCTCTTAAGGTTAACAAACCTCCTATTCTTAACAATTCATTTTCAAAGAGGTTTTCGTTAAAAGTAGTTGCATTTTTTGTGGCTAATTTCAGGACACTTCTTTTTTTAATGGGGAAGTAATAGCTGGCATATAATTCCGCATTATAAACCGTACTATTTAAATTTAAATTCGCATAAAGTTCCTCATTTATTTTTGGGTTTTTTTTAATGGTTTTATTCCCTAAAGAACCATTTATTTTGACTTGGTATCCTTTTCTCGGATTTAATAAATAATCTAAATTAGAATGGTAAGACTCTAGGCCATAAAGTTGAGAAGAAACATTTGCATAAGCGGGCAAAACAGTAAGCGTTGAAAATCCTGCTTGAGAAATAAGACTGGATGATTTATTATGAAAAAACAGTTTAAAATAATCGTTTCCTTTTAAGATGTATCGGACACCAATGTTGTTACTCACCTCAATAAAAGTAGTATCTTTTTTGTAAAGTTTA
Organism: Flavobacteriales bacterium; assembly: GCA_034112225.1. Classification (GTDB taxonomy): domain Bacteria; phylum Bacteroidota; class Bacteroidia; order Flavobacteriales_E; family Vicingaceae. The sequence continues at coordinate 5,788 of JAWUVT010000078.1, forward strand.
AAGTTGTAATCTAATCCTATTGGACTATTTAATAAAAAAGGATAGACGACATTTAAATTTAGATTTTGAGTGTTTTCTTGAATTGCTCGCCAATTCAATTCAATTTTTTCACCACTATGAAAGGAGTTGATTAAATTCAACTTAATATCGCCAGTTAGCCTAAGTTTTCCTGTTTCTTCATTCGGTAATACGCCTAAAATCCCATCAAATCGACTCGCTTGTTTCTTTTTAAGGTGCAGTATGATTTTTGATTTTTTTTCAGTAAAAAGAATCTTCCATTGTTTTTCTTCAACTACAAAAGGAAGTTCTTTAATGCGGTCACTTATATTTCGGATAGCTTCCTCATTGTAAATGTCACCTTCCTTAATCTTAATATAATTTTTAAGGTATCGATCGGAAATGGTAGCGTTCCCTTTAATGATTAATGAATCTATTTTGTAGTGCGTATTTTTTTTTATGGAGAGTTGGGCTGAAAGGTTGTTGGACTCAATGTTTACGCTATCTAATTTTATGGCGGCAAAAGGATACCCGTTATTCTCATAATAAATAAGCACCTTGTTGAAAAAGTGTTGAAGTTGTTTTTCCTTAAAGGGTTTCTTGTTGTAGAGCTTATCTCTAAAACCAAGTTTACTTAAGATTTCTTCATCAATATTCTTATTCGTTAAAGAAGTCCATTTGTAGGTTTTCCCTAAATGAAGGAAGATGTGATAAAGGGAAGAATCAACGATGATACTATCTGTTGTAGCTGTTAAAAACCCTTTAAGTTGAAGTTGATTGATAGTCGCACTTATTACTGTTTTAAGTTGTGGAACCGTACTCACATTTTCAAAACGAATAAGTTTAGACGTTTCTAGTGTCGTATCATTAAAGGAAAATTTGAGTTCAATACTTTGAGCATCAATTTCTGAGAATGAAAAGAAGAGGAAGGCAAGTATGTAATGTTTAAACTTCAATTGATTAAGATACGATAATAATGAATTATTATTTGATTTGCCAATCGATTTCACCCTTTCCTAAGCTTTTTAAGATTTCGTTGGTTTTAGAAAAATGCTTATTCCCAAACCAAAAACCACGATTTGCGCTTAATGGCGAAGGATGTCCAGTAATTAAGATGTGATGTTTAGTATTATCTATTTTTGCACCCTTTTTCTTCGCAAAACCACCCCAAAGCAAAAATACAATGTTTTCCCTTTTTTCTGAAAGTTGTTGAATTACGCTATCTGTAAATTGTTGCCATCCTATTTTCTGATGAGAATTAGCTTCACTCTCTCTCACCGTTAAGCTTGCATTCAGTAATAGAACACCTTGTTTAGCCCAGGGCGTTAAGTCACCACTTTTAGGATAAGGTAGTTTTAAGTCTTTTTCTAATTCTTTAAAAATATTAACTAAAGAAGGAGGGTGTTTATTTCCCCTCTGAACAGAAAAGCTTAAGCCATGAGCTTGGTTTTTTCCATGGTACGGATCTTGACCAATGATCACCACTTTAACCGCATTAAAATTGATTCCATTAAAAGCGTTGAAGATGAATTCTTTGGGTGGAAAAACCTTAAAGTCGTTATATTCTTGCTTCAAAAACGACGTTAATTCCATGAAATAATCAGAATTAAAATCTGATTTTAATTCATTTTTCCAACTTTCATTCTGAATTAGTTTGTTTATTGTTAAAGGCATTTCATCTATTTTGAGAATACAAAGAAATGAATTTTGAATTTTAAGTAATGCTTTAAGTCCATATTTTTTTACGTATTTTCAGTGATAATGGACTAATTATGATTAGATTTGTAGACATAATTATTCACTATTTAAGTATATAAGAATGAGAAAATTAATGATCGCAACATCAACTCTTTTTTTAGTAGCTATTTTGTTTGCTTCTTGTAAGAGTCACCAAATATGTCCTGCTTACGGATCTATTGAGACTGAAAATACAGACAAAATTCCTGCTTAATTTGGATTGGTCTAAGCTTGAATCCGAATCGGATTTAGAACATATCATTAACGAATCTTTTCTTGAAAATAAAGGGGTTCTTATTTTTAAACACAGTACTCGCTGTTCCATAAGTTCTGTTGCAAAATCTCGGTTAGAATCTTCTTGGGATTTTGATGCTGCAGCACTTCCTATCTATTACTTAGATTTAATTTCTTTTAGATCCCTTTCTGCTTTAATTGCAGAGAAATTTAATATTCAACATGAATCTCCTCAAATTTTGTTGATTAATAATGGAGTATGCATTTACAAGGAGAGCCATATGTCTATTTCTGTAAAAAGTATTCATATTGAGCTTGAAGCTTAGTTTTCTATCTCTTATTCATTTTATTTTCTGCTATTTTTATCCTTACCTTTGTTAAGTAATGAGAAAGCTCCTTATCATATTAATTTTAATTTTCGCTACTCAGCGCTTTTATTCACAAGGAACTGTTTTTGAAGAGAAAAGAACTGTTTATAAGACAGAACAGTCTTACGGATTGGTTGTGCATACAAAAGGTTGGGGAATGACCTACCGGTATGGAAAATATACCTCAGGGTTTTCTCGTAAAATATACGAATTAGAGTTGGTAGGGATGAAACATCCCAAGAATATAAAGAGCTTTAAAAATCCTTTTGATAATTCTAACGGTTTTGTTTATGGTCAGTTAAATTCAGTAATGGTTTTAAGGGCAAGTATAGGTCAACATAAAACTTTTATTAGTAAACAAAGTGTTCGAGGAATTGCTATTTCATCGGTTTTTAATGTTGGGTTATCCTTAGTTTATGCCAAACCTGTTTATATCGAAATTATTAATGATTTTGAATTAGAGGACTTGCCTTCCTCTGAAATTGTACGTTATGATCCTGAAGTTCATGATTTTGATAAAATAATAGGAGGAACGTCAATAGTGCATGGGTTTTTTACGGGTACTTTTTATCCCGGAGCTTTTGTTAAAGGAGGCTTAAATTTTGAGTATTCTAGGCAAGCCTCAAAAATAAATGCCCTTGAAGTAGGGGCGGTTGTAGATGTCTATTATAAAAAAATTCCAATGATGGCAAATGATTATAATAGGATGTACTTTTTTAATCTTTATGTTTCACTTACTTTTGGAACGAAAAAAACTGAATAAATTGTGAAAGAACTAATAAAAGAAAGAAAATTCGCGAAGAAACCTTCCTGGTTAAAAGTAAAGTTACCTACGGGAGAAGCATATACTAACGTTCGGAAAATCGTTTCAGAACATAAATTGCATACCATTTGCTCGAGTGGTAATTGTCCTAATATGGGAGAATGTTGGGGTGCAGGTACTGCAACTTTTATGATTTTGGGTAATATTTGTACTCGATCTTGTGGGTTTTGTGCCGTAAAAACAGGACGACCATTGCCTGCAGATCTTGAAGAACCGATGAGAGTAGCCAATTCTGTTAAATTGATGAAGGTGAAACATTGTGTGATTACTTCTGTGGATAGAGATGATTTGAAAGATGGGGGTTCTCTCATTTGGGAACAAACGGTAAACGCTGTTAGAGAATTGAGTCCAACAACAACATTAGAGACATTGGTTCCCGATTTTAAAGGGGATTGGGAAAATTTACAACGAATAATAGATGTCGCTCCAGAAATTGTTTCACACAATCTAGAAACCGTTAGAAGATTAACCAAACAAGTACGAATTCAAGCGAAATACGATAGAAGTTTAGAAGTGCTTAAACGACTGAAAGATGGAGGGATGAAGACTAAATCGGGTATCATGTTAGGTTTAGGAGAAACAGAAGAGGAAGTGATAGAGTCAATGAAAGACTTAAGAGCTATAGGATGTGATGTGCTAACTTTAGGACAGTATTTACAACCAACCGTTAAACATTTGCCCGTAGTTGATTTTGTAAAACCAGAACAGTTTGAAAAGTATAAAACGATTGGGTTAGACTTAGGTTTCAGATTTGTAGAAAGTGGACCATTAGTACGGTCTTCATATCACGCAGAAAAGCACCTTTTTTAAACTAAAGGAATTACCGAAAAGTTAAGGGAATACATCCTAAAACCTTCTGTATTGAACCGTTTGTTGATTTGTTTTCATTTTTTCACAATTTTATTTTTAACTTTAACATTGAAATTTGTTAGAATAAGTTGTAATATATTAAATAATACATATCTTGTAGCCCGTTTCATAACACTAACTAAATAAAACCATTATATATGAATATTAAGACAATTATTGTTGGGTCTTTAGCACTTGGGGGTGTAGTTGGAGGTGCATTTTTTAAGATGAATACCCCTTCAGATCAAGCAACTTATTCTCCTCGATCAATTCAGAAAGGTGATGTTCAGGGGTTTGCTGGTTATGTAGAATACATGACGATGCTAAAAGCTGATCCAGCATCTGGTGAAGTTAACACAGAATTAGTAGAACAAACAAGAAGAACTGTTACTTCTAGAAATCAATTAAGTTCCAAAAAAGCAAGTTTAGGTTTAAACTGGAATCAAGCTGGTCCTGATAATGTTGGGGGTAGAACTCGATCAATTTTGGTTGATCGATCTAATTCTAATATAGTTTATGCAGGAAGTATTGCTGGTGGTT
>JAWUVT010000079.1:0-45266 GCA_034112225.1 Flavobacteriales bacterium
TTGAATGTTATCGGCCCATTGCCCTTTATTTTCAATAAACTCAAGAGTAGAAAGCTGTGCAAAAGAATTTACCGCGAGGAAAAAGAATAATATGAATACCGTTTTTTTCAATTCAGTCAATTAAGATATTACAACGCTTTATTTTAATAGTGCCTACATGTAAAGACTGAAAAATGGAGCATTTAGTTGCCTACAAAACCCTGTTTTTGAATTATAATTTTTTATTTATAGTCTTTTAAGAAATAAAAGTTGTGGAGAGGTATCGAAATGCGGACTCGGAACCTACACCTCTATGCGGTTCCTACTTTATGCAATGTTAAGCCGCAACTAAACCAACTGCATTTCAGGAATTTCTCCTTCTACAATTAACTTCCCTGCAGTTGCTGCTTGAATTTCTTCAACAGAAACTCCTGGAGCTCTTTCTAACAAGTGAAAAGCTCCCTCTTTAATTTCTAAAGCCGCAAGGTTTGTAATTACTCGAGTAACACATGCCACACCTGTTAAGGGTAAAGAGCAAGAAGGCAACAATTTACTTTCTCCTTTTTTGTTGGTATGCATCATTGCTACAATAATGTTTTCGGCAGAAGCGACTAAATCCATTGCTCCACCCATTCCTTTCACCATTTTTCCTGGAATTTTCCAGTTGGCAATGTCTCCATTTTCGGAAACTTCCATGGCTCCTAAAACGGTTAACTGAACGTGTTGTCCTCTGATCATGGCAAAGCTTGTTGCCGAATCAAAAACAGAAGCTCCAGGTTGAAGGGTAACGGTTTGTTTTCCAGCATTGATCAAATCAGCATCTTCTTCGCCATCAAAAGGAAAAGGACCCATTCCTAAAATACCGTTTTCGGATTGGAATTCTACCGTAATGTCTTCCGGAACGTAATTCGCTACTAATGTTGGAATTCCAATTCCTAAATTAACATACCAACCGTCTCTTAATTCTTGAGAAATTCTTTTTGCTATTCCTGTTTTATCTAACATGATAATTAAACAATTAATTTAAAAATGTAACCATTACTTTTTTTGCTACTACTTAATCTCTTATAAATCATCAAACCCATTTCTTTAATTTGATGCTCTAAATCCTTATTAAATGGGTGTGATTTTGCCTCTTTACATAAAATCAACCAACATTTAACCTTTTCAACTTCTTTTGCCGCAATCTTTACGTTGTGGATAAAGTCTGCTTTACTTTCAGCATTTTGTGTTTCCTGAATCTTTGTACCAATTGAAGTCCCTGCTTTTAACAGTTGATTCGCAATCACAAACTTTCATTCCTTTTCTAATGCTTCACAAAACTCAATTATTAACAAAGAAAAAGCAATGGTTTTTAATACGATGACATTTTCTTTCTTTTCCATAATTGTGTCATTATTCAATTTTCACCTTGAACTATTCGCGTTGGCGAACAGTTCGTTGCTCAATTCTTTTTTCATACCCTGATCCTTGGAAAATTCGCTGAACAAATATTCCTGGTGTATGCACCGTGTTAGGGTCCAAGGTTCCTAATGGCACTAACTCCTCTACCTCCGCAATGGTAATTTTACCCGCCATTGCCATTAATGGGTTAAAATTACGAGCTGCTGCCTTAAAAAGTAAATTTCCTGCGGCATCTCCTTTCCAAGCTTTTACCATCGCAAAGTCTGCAGTCAATGCATGTTCTAAAATGTGTGGTTTTCCATTAAACGCTCTGACTTCTTTCCCTTCTGCCACCTCCGTTCCGAAACCCGCAGGGGTAAAAAAGGCTGGAATTCCAGCACCTCCTGCTCTACACCTTTCAGCCAAAGATCCTTGAGGGATTAAATCGACCTCCAGTTCTCCGCTCAACATTTGTCTTTCAAACTCTTCATTTTCACCCACATAAGAAGAAACCATCTTCCTAATTTGTTTTTGGTGCAACAGTAATCCCAAACCGAAATCGTCTACCCCTGCGTTATTAGAAATGCAAGTCAAATCTTTCACATTCATTTTTACCATTTCTGAGATGCAATTCTCTGGAATTCCACAAAGTCCAAAACCACCTAACATTAAGGTCATTCCATCTGCTATTCCTTTGGTTGCTTCCTGTGCATTTGCAACAACTTTATTGATTGCCATAATTTAGTTTTTTAATATCCTGGTTCTTGACCAAAGTCTCCTCCACTCTCTTTCATCAAATTATATTTCATACAATCTAACTCTATGGTTAAGGGTTTTTCTGGTCTTTCAAAATCTTTATCTGGATAATCTAATTGCGGGTCTGCTTTAACCCTTTGCATGTAATAAGCCCATACAGGTAAAGCGGTGTTTGCGCCTTGCCCAAGTGTTATTGACCCAAAACGGACGGCTCTTTCATCTGCACCTACCCAAACTCCAGTTACTAAATCTGGTGTTAAGCCCATAAACCATCCATCCGAATGATTTTGGGTGGTTCCTGTTTTTCCTGCTATAGGATACTTATGTCCAGCATATGGTCTTTGTTTCGTAATACTCCCTTTTAATCGCACTCCGGTTCCACTCTTATAAAGAGCGCTTTTACCTCGGGCAACCCTATCGTCTCCCATGCACTTATTGTATTCACCATCTACGATCCCTTTCATTAAATCTAACATCACATAAGCGGTTTCTTCACTCATTGCTTCTTTGGTATCTGGATTTACATCTACAATCACATTTCCATGCTTATCTTCAATTCGAGTATACATGGTAGGTTGTATGTAAACTCCTTTATTGGCAAAAGTAGCATTGGCTCCCACCATTTCGTAAACGCTTAAATCTGCAACGCCTAAACATAGGGAAGGAACTGGAGCTAACTTGTTTTTTATCCCCATATTTCGTGCTTGCTCAATTACTGCCTGGGGTCCGAACTGCTTCATTACCCATGCTGTTGTGGTATTCATAGAATTAGCGATGGCATATTTTAAAGACACTTTACATCCATTGTTATTCCCATCAGCATTTTTTGGTGTCCAATCTTTTAACAGACCAAATTCTCCTTCATGAAAAGTGGTTTGTACATTCGGCACTTCGTAACAAGGTGAATATCCATTTTGGATGGCAGTTACATAAACAAAGGGCTTAAAGGTAGATCCTACCTGCCTTGTACTGGTTACGTGATCGTATCCAAATTGCTCATAATTAACTCCCCCCACCCAAGCTTTAATATAACCCGTATGTGGATCTACAGACATTAATCCTGTATGCAAAAAAGTTTTATAGTATAAAATGGAGTCGTTAGGAGACAATAAGGTATCAATAGCTCCTGAATGGGCAAATACCTGCATTTTAATTTTTTTATCAAAAACAATATCAATAGAGTCTGAAGTTGTTGCCCATAATTTTTCTCCACAATCTTCATTCTGACAAACGTAATACTTGCCTTGTTTTTTAATGTTATTTTTCCCTCTTCGTCCACAGTTAAAACACTCTTTACCTTTCAAAACTCTATAGCGGGATGTTTTTCTTTTTGCTGATTTCAGGAGCGAAAGGTATTGCTTTTTAGACAATCCATGAGTTCCCCCATCGTAAGGATAGTTTTTTGTTCGAACTCTATTTAAATACTTCGTAAATTGCTTTTGTAAGGTGTTGGCAATGTATTCTTCCACAGCAAACTCAGCATGTTCTTGCATGCGATAGTTAATTGTAGTAAATATTTTTAACCCGTCTTTATAAATGTTGTAGGGTTCTCCATCCGATTTGGCATAAAGATAATTTCCATTTTCATCTTTTTCTTTAAACAATTTTTTCAATTTCAACCGCAAAGTTTCTCTAAAATAAGGAGCGATTCCATCTCTGTGGTCTACTGCTTGGTAATTTAATACAATGGGTAAAACCCGCAAAGAATCATATTCTGCTTGAGAAATGATTTCACTTCTTTTCATTTGAGAGAAGACCACTTCTCTGCGTTTCATTGCATTTTCGGGAAATCTTTTGGGATTGTATAAAGAGGGGTTTTTAGCCATTCCAACCAATACCGCCGCCTCTTCTATGGTTAAATCGATAGGCCTTTTATTAAAATAAACGTTGGCTGCTGATTTAATCCCTACGGCATTGTATATAAAATCAAACTGATTGTAATACATGGTTATGACTTCATTTTTAGTGTATCTTTTCTCTAACTCTACAGCGATAATCTGCTCTTGAAGCTTTTGCTTAATTCTTTCTATTAAGCTCGAAGCTCTATGGTCAAACATCATTTTTGCCAATTGCTGAGTTATCGTACTTGCCCCTCCTGCACTTCCTAAATTAATAACGGCTCTAACTAAGCCTCTAAAATCTATTCCAGAATGGGTTCTAAATCGTTCATCCTCAGTCGCAATTAAAGCGTCTACTAAAAAAGGGGACAAATCCTCATACCTTGCATTGGTTCTATTCTGATGAAAATACTTTCCCATGGTTTTTCCATCAGCCGTAATAATTTCTGAAGCTAAGTTACTTTTCGGGTTCTCTAATTCTTCCAAATCAGGCAAATCATCAAAGCCTAAATTACCTGTTTTAGCTCCCCACATAATTGCAAAGAACAAAAATACGGGCACCAAAAAAAGTAACCAGAACATCAGAATTCTTTTTCCGTTACTTGTCGTATCTTTCTTTTTTGCCATTTTTACTTTGCTTTTTCTACTCTTAACCCTATGTCTGTAATTCCTTCTAATCCATTTTCTGTGCGCATTCCTTGTTGCAAAGAAACGATATAACTTCCAGCTTGCGCAAACTTAAAACCCCCTACATAAGGTATTTTCAGATCCCATAAATCCCCGACTCCTTTTCCTAGCCACTTGCCCCTACTGTCTGCTAAAATACAATTTACGGTATCTTTTAACACCCCTCCATTTGGGCCTTGCATGGTCACAAACAAGTACAAATTACTATAGGGATACACTCCTGTATTTCTAACATTGATGTACAGATGGTGTGCAACACTTGTATCTAAGGCATTGAACTCAAAGCTGGCTACATTTTCGTTTTGCCAATTGGCATTTTCAACCTCAATATAGGCTTCAAACACTTTATTGGAATCACAAGAAACAATGGCGAACACCAAGCAAGTAAATCCTACTATTTTAACTAAAAACTTAGTCATCCTTTTTATCTGTAGGTTTAGCGCTTTTAGGCTTATTGTTTCTATTGGGGTTGGGTTTATTTCCTAATGGGTTCTTGTTGGATTTCTTCCCTTTGGGTTTGTTAATTCTCCCTTTTGGATGATTAGGCTTTGCCGGGGCATCTCCCTTGGGCTTTTCTCCGGATTGATTTGCGCTAGTTGTTTTGTTCGAATTATTAAACTTTCTTTTCTTATTCTTGTTCTTGTTTTTATTTCCGCCTTTAGGTTTGTCAAAACGTGTTAAGTCATCCTGACCAACAACATTACTGTATTCTGGTTCTTTAATCACTTCCTTAAACTCAATAAAACCAATTAAATCATCCGGTTTTTCGTCTTTCTTATTCATTGCAACAATCTCGTTAACACGATCCAGTTTTAACTCAATAAATTTTAAGGGCTCATCTTGGTAAGAATACCACATTACGTTTTTGAAAATGTCCATTTTACGATAAAATGCATTCCCTTTTTTTGTTTTTAATTTAAGGTTCGTATTCGGAAACCCTTTAAGCTCATCTACATAAGAATCTAATTCAAAATTTAAGCAACACTTTAATTTCCCACATTGTCCTGCCAATTTTTGCGGGTTTAAAGAAAGTTGTTGGTAACGTGCAGCTGACGTTGAAACAGATCTAAAGTCTGTTAACCAGGTGGAGCAACAAAGTTCTCTACCACAAGATCCTATTCCTCCTAAACGGCTGGCTTCTTGACGAACACCAATTTGTTTCATCTCAATTCGAATTTTAAACTCCCCAGCCATTCTCTTAATCAGCTCTCTAAAGTCAACCCTATTTTCTGCCGTGTAATAAAAAACGGCTTTAGATCGATCTCCCTGATACTCCACATCGCTTATTTTCATTTGCAAGCCAAGCTCAATGGCCAATGTTCTTGCTTTGTACATCGTTTCGGTTTCTAAAGCTTGTGCTTCTAACCACTTCTCAATATCTGTCTTTTTTGCTTGCCGATAAATGTTTTTAATTTCTTCAGAATCGAAAGCCACTTTCCGCTTTTTCATTTGTTTTTTCACCAATTCTCCAGTCAAAGAGACTGTTCCCATATCATGCCCTGGAGCAGATTCTACGGCAACAACATCGCCAACATTTAAGCTCAGTTCGTCTGCATTTCTGTAAAATTCTTTTCGGCTATTTTTAAAACGTATTTCTACGCAATCAAACATTTTTTGGCCGTGAGGCAGTTCAATATCCTTTAACCAATCAAAAACATTTAATTTATTACAACTGCCAGTTTTACTTTGACAGCCTTTCGAGGTTGTTCCACAACCTCTATCAGTACTACATCCGCTACATCCCATTCCACTTATATATATTGTGAGTTTTCCTAAAAAAACTTCGAATCGTTAACTTTATTTATCCTCACAAATATACCACATTTGTCCGCAAATTTATTGGTGATGTCTGATTTTTAAACAATAGAGGGTTCTGTTCTTTTTGATTCAAATTTATGCGCCAAGAGGAGCTTCGATTCTCAAGAGTTTGGTGAGTTTTAAAGAAACGTCTAAAAACAATATTTTAGGGTTGGCATTTCTTTCAATATGGTAGCTTGCATCGTTAAACAACTCCATCACCTCCATGCAATTTGCGCCATGAATGTAGGGGGCAAAATTGGCTAAGAACTTCACTTCATTGTTGGCGACTCTTTCCATTTCTACAGCGCCATAATTCCGCATCAAACTCTCTCTACAAACATGCAAGGCATAGGTTAAAAACTGTTTTTGTTTTTCTCTGCCAAAAGCGGCACTTGCCATATTTTCTGACCAAGTAATTAACCCATCTACCTTACCTGTAAAGGCAGACCGCATCCATTGTTTAAATAATTCATGAAATTCTTCTTCCGTTGCCGAGTGTTCTATTAATTTTCGGGCCGTAATAAAGTTTCCATCAGATTGATGGGCAATTTTATGGGCTAGAGTTGTTTCTAAGGCATACTTTTTTACCAATTCCTCTTGCAAAACCTTTTCATTAATTCTACCTACTTTCACCAGTTGGGTTCTGGATAAAATAGTCGTTAAAATTTGTTCTGAATCTTGAGCAACTAAAATAAAAAGAGTTTTACTTGGCGGCTCCTCAATAATCTTTAACAACTTATTTCCAGAGGCGATATTAAATCTTTCAGGATACCAAATAATCATTACCTTATACTCTGATTCGTAGGTTTTAAGGCTCAATTTTTTAAGAATATCTTCACTTTCGTTTTTAGAAATCAACAATTGTTTATTTCCTGTTTCAATTCTGTTTTGCCAATGTGCTAAGGATAAATAAGGTGCTTCCAAAATTGCGGTTCGCCATTGCGAAAGGTATTTGGTGCTGGTTGGCTTGTCTTTCACCTCGGCACTAGAGGCCACGGGAAACACAAAATGTAAATCTGGATGAATTAATTTTTCATATTTCACACAAGAATCGCATGTTCCACAAGAATCAAGATCACTCTTGTTGATACAGGAAACATATTGGGCATAAGCAATTGCCAAGGGCAAATTGCCGCACCCTTCTGGGCCTAAAAACAATTGAGCATGACTAATCCGTCCTTCTTGAACAGAATTAATGAGTCTCAATTTTACACTTTCATGTCCGATTATATTCTTAAATTGCATTGCTTACAAAAGTAATTAATAATGAGTTGAGCCGTCTTTATTCATTCACTTTTTATATCGTTAAGTAATGTTAATGGCTATTTTTCGCTGTTTTGTAAGAAATCTACGCTCATCAATTGAGTACAATTGACCCCACCTCACATTGAATTTCTACCCCTTAAATAAATGAAGTGAGAAACAATTCCTTATTTCAAATTTAGTGACTCTCCCATCTCCTCTCTCCTCGTAAAAAGATAAATCTTGACCCCAAATGAAAATGAAAGATAGGAAAAAGGCGTGTCAAATTTTTGACGAACCCGCGGTCTGCTGGTATTATAGCTTTCTATCCATTGACCGTCTACATAATTATAATCTACAACAATGTTTTCCTTATAAACAGACTCTAAATCCGAGGTGTTAAAAATTGATAATGAATCATCCCCCCCTATTTTGTAGGAAGTGATCTCACTTTTATTTGGAGAGAAATTAATATAGGTAAATCCAATTTCACCGAACAGTTCTAAGCTTTCATTTAGTTTAGTAATCATCCCAAATTTAGTTGAAACCCCAACCCCAACAGAACCTGTAAATTTTTCAAGTATTTCATACGTTTTTCCAGTAGGTTGATCTGTGCCAACATAATAGGTATCATATGAGATAAAATTTATTGGAAAACCTAAAGACACATAAGTTCTAAAAAAATCTTTTTCTCTTGAAGAAAATACTAAAGTTGGATCAATAGAGAATAGATGTCCTGTTAAAGTGTAAGTGGATAGTTCTTCCGAGTTTGTATAGTTTATAGTGTAACTCCCCTGCGAATCTTTTCCCTTTAAATAGGAGACTCCCAACTCTGTGCTAAACTGAGAAGTGAAACTATAACCCAGCGAAAAATTCCCCATATAACCTTGCCCTAAGCTAGAACGTACATTGGTACTACTTTCAGTAATTTCATTTAATCCAGCTGTATATTCTATCGATCCAATTCTCGTTAACACCTGTCCTCCTAAAGACTTATTATAACTAGGTTTCACCTTTACATATAACTGTGAAAAACAGTGAGTTGCAACAATTATACTTCCCAATAACAGTAAATTTTTTTTCATCTTTTTAATCCTTAAGAAAACTTTTACACCCTATTCCATTCTGGAATAGAATTGCTGGCAAAAGTAATTATTATTGAGTGCAGCGCTCTTGTTATAACTCAAAAAAAATTATCTTTACCCTTCAATATTTTTTTGATATGCAAAACATTAACGATTACAACTTCAAGAATAAAAGAGCTTTAATTCGAGTAGATTTTAATGTTCCTTTAAACGAAAACCTAGAAATTACTGATGACACCCGAATTCGTGCTGCCATCCCAACCATTAAAAAAGTGCTAGAAGATGGTGGTTCTGTTGTGATCATGTCTCACTTAGGAAGGCCAAAAAGTGGCCCTCAAGATAAATACTCTTTAAAACACATTGTATCCCGTGTTGAAGAATTAGCAGGAGCTCGTGTCAATTTTGTTGACGATTGCATTAGTGAGGAAGCTCTTTCTGCCTCTTCCAACTTGTCTAATGGAGAAATTCTTTTGTTAGAGAATCTTCGTTTTTACAAACACGAGACTGCTGGCGACCAAAACTTCTCTAGACAGTTAGCCAAACATGGCGATGTTTATATTAACGATGCTTTTGGAACAGCTCATAGGGCTCATGCTTCTACAACAATAATTGCGACATCCTTTCCTACAGAAAAAATGTTTGGCTATTTAATCCTTAAAGAGATTGAAAGCGTTGCTAAAGTTTTAACTGAAGGGCAGAAGCCGGTAACGGCTATTGTTGGCGGAGCAAAAGTATCCTCAAAAATTGTGATCATAGAAAAACTACTTAAAAAAGTAGACCACATTATTATTGGTGGTGGAATGGCCTATACTTTTGCAAAGGCATTGGGAGGCAAAACAGGAAACTCTTTAGTTGAGGATGATTTTATTGAGACGGCAAAAGAAATTCTAGAGAAAGCTAAAGCGAACAATGTTTCTATCTTAATACCTAGTGACACCATTGCTGCTGACAAATTTAGCAATGAAGCAACTACGCAAACTTGTTCTACTTCTGAGATTCCTGATGGATGGATGGGACTTGACATTGGTCCTAATGCCATTGAAGAATATGCTAAATGCATAAAAAATTCTAAAACCATTTTATGGAATGGTCCTATGGGAGTTTTTGAAATGGAAATTTTTCAAGAAGGAACCAAACAGATTGCATTGGCTGTGGTTGAGGCGACAGCAAATGGTGCTTTTTCTTTAGTGGGTGGTGGCGATTCTGTTGCTGCTGTTAATCAATTTAATTTAGCAAAAAAAGTAAGTCATGTGAGTACTGGTGGTGGTGCAATGTTAGAATATTTAGAGGGTAAAGAATTGCCAGGGATTAAGGCAATTAAAGGCTAATGCTGTTTTTCTCAAGAATACAAGAGCTGAGGAACGTCCTGCTCCCTCTTTTTTTTGTTGCTTTTGCATTGGCCATCTCTTTCCCCAACTTTGAGCCTGATTATAACACCGGTTTAGACTCTCCTTTTAGATGGGGATTTAATTTCTTATGGATTAACGACTACAAGACCCTCACCCAGTTAATTTTTTCTTATGGCCCGTTGGCATTCCTCAAAGCTCCAGTGGCTCTAGGAAACAACTTTTTTTACTTTTTACTTTTTTATTCTTTTACGAAGAGCTCATTTCTATTCGGTCTTATTTACGCGAGCAAACCGTTAACCCCGTTTTTCGTTTATCCAATCGTTTTGATCCTCTCTTATTTCCTCCAAATTGATACCATTATCATTGGCATCGTCTTCTTGGGAGCTCTCTTTTATTTAAAAAAAGAGAACCCCATTTTTTATGCGATTGCCTTATTCTTATCCATTATAGGTCTCTATATAAAGTCTTCAATTGGAATCAGCTGCCTAGGGATAACGTTCATGATGTGGGTTCTTGTCCTCATCAAATCTCCATCAAAAAAACAACTAACCGTATTAATTGGCCTCTCTTTTCTGCTCATTGTGCTTACCAATCTAATTATTGGCAAATCCTTTTTCTACTTCTTTAACTACTTATTAAACGCTTTAATGCTCTCGAGTGAATACTCTTCTTCAATGGCCTTATTCCCTTCAAACAACTGGGTGGTGCTGTCTTTTTCGTTACTTTCTATTGCCATTGCGCCATTCCTATTCGAGCGCTCTACAACGTCGGTATTTTTGCTCTTACTCCTCCCAATTTATAGTTTTTGGAAACATGCGATGGTCAGAGAGTCGACGTTATATTATATTCAACTCATTGAATTTGTACTCTTTTTTTGGGGGATTATTCTGTTGACCTCTAAACCCCTCAAAAACAAATTGTTCTTTCTCTTCCCCTTAGTCTCTATCTCTTTATTTTTTTCAAATGTATATTTCATTGACAAAGACTTTACGATGGATAAAACTTGGAATGGGCTCCCCAATTTTAGTGCTTCTATTTTAAATTACCCGCAAAAGGTAGCAGACATGACTCAAGTTTCAACTAAAAATGTTGAACGAAATAAGTTGAAAAGTGAGCTAAAAGAACGGATTGGTTTAAAGACGATTGACATCTACCCGTGGGACTTTTCTTACATCGCTGCAAACGGATTTAATTGGCAGCCTCGGTCAAGTTTTCAATCTATAGGGGTCTGCAAATGGTCTGATAAAATGACTCAAGCTAGTTTTTATCGAGAAAATGGCCCAGAATTCATCCTCTTTCAATCAAAAAAAGACACTTTCGGTGGAGAACTGGGGTCTATCGATTATCGATATTTACTCAATGTTGAACCTTTAACGAACATTCAACTTTTTAAAAATTATGACCGGATTCAAAACACTAAAAACTTCACCCTTTTTCAAAAGAATGAATCGAACAATTTGGCAGCTCCAGAAAATATATTATCAGAAGTAGCCTCTTGGAATGAATGGATTGATGTTCCCAAAACTTCCAACTGTATTCTAAAACTAAACTTAGTTGCTGAAAAAACGCTTTTAGGCAAAATGATTACATTCCTTTATAAAGACACCCAATATACAATTGATTATCAATTAAAGTCGGGAAAAATGCTGAGTTATCGTTTCATCCCTGACATCGCAAACCATGGCATTTGGATCAATCCAATGCTACAATCGTTAAGAGCTAGCGACAGTAAGGCCTCTGTCACTCAAGTCAGGTTCAGTAACCACCGTTTAAGCAGTGTTAAAAACAAACTCCAATTAAATTGGATCATCTATCCAATCCTCAAAAAAGAAAAAGAAAATCTATTTTCTTACCAGTGACCCCGGAGGGAGGGTAGAATTCTTTACTGCCCTTAACCTCATTGATCTTTCCCTTTCCTTTAAACTATTTTATTGGTTAGGGTTTTCAATAGGATCTCTTATTAAAATAAAATTGAATAAAGCTGAATTCAATTCACTAATGCAACTTTTTGGTTAACTAATAATTGATTCATTACAGATTGGAGGTTCTTTTCTTGAGTCTTTATCTTTTTTACTTCGTGAGATAGAATACACACCAATTGGTTATCTTCTACTACTATATCTTCCTTTTCTATTACTTCTGTGGACATGTTGTTTTATTGTTTTAATTCTGACACCATATTTTTCAAACCCTGTAATACTTCTTCGTATTTAAGTTTATTTGTTTCTATTATTTGATTGATAAGAACACTTCCTTCTTCCAATTTTATTTGTCTTTCTATTATTGAATTTACTTTTTCAATGGTATCTGGATGATCTTTTAAGATTTCTAATACATCTTTACCTAAAAGTTTGGTTCCAGCTAAAAATATTGTAAAATCATCGGTATAAATTTCTGTGTAAAATTCCATTGCCTTAGATTGATTAATCTCTAAATAGTTACCCATAATAAAGGCTATGTCATCTGCATCTTTATTTCCTTTATGATTCCGATCCTCCCACGCAATTATTTTCAAGACAAAAATCCCAGACAATGAAGCTACGTTAAGAGTTACTCCTTTATCTATTTGTACTTGTTGTGTAGCTTTTTCCACCTCTAAAAAGCCCAATATAGTCATGGCAAAATTTTCGTCTGGAGGCCAAAATATTTTATCTCCTTCCTTCATTATTTCACCATAAGGGACAATGTCGAGTTGAAAATCTGATTGGTATATAAAACGCTGTTTTTGTTTGGGATCTTTTGTGAAATTATCCAGACTAACTAGCCCTATTTCTACGGCACTAAACTCTTTCCAATCAGATATAGCAATTGCAATATCAAGATCAAGTGTTGCTCTCCCGCTTGCTTCATTATGTATTTCCATAATAATGTCACGAGCTGTCGCGCCAATCACATAAAAACTTATATCTGCCTCTTTGAAGTAACTGTATAACTCTTCAAATATAGGTTTGAGTAACGGATGTCTAAGTTTACTACTTGATATCTTGTAACTCATTTTCTAAAATTAGTTTAGCTGTTTCGATGTTTCTTTCATATCCACTTGTTATTAAATCGGCATAAACCAATAGAGGAGGTACAGTGGCTTGTTCTCTAAATTGATCTTTTTCATTCCAAAATATTTGATTTATTTCTACATCTCCATTTTCATCTGGAACTAATCCGAAATTTTGGATTAAGTCTTGCCAGTTGCCATTTGTATATACTAGAAATTCATCTGGCAATAAATTTCTAGTAATGATTGCTCCGGCAGGTTCCCCTCCCCATAAACAAACATCCTCTATGTTTTGGATAGGGATTTTATCCCAATTATTTTTTTCTTCTCTGTTTATAAACCTCATTTTCTTTCTTAACAATCTAGGTTTAAGAACGTCACTATATGCAATTACCCATCGATCAAGTAGCTCTTTTTTGTTTTTCAATACACGTTTTGTATTTGTTATTAATATAAAGTTGAGGACTTCCAATTCCTTCATTACATTACTAACAGAACCAATAGAAACTCCAGTTTTTTCCGCTATTTTTCGATAAGAACATTGTAAATTTTCTGGAGATGATAATAAGTTGAATATGATTTTAACTCCTGTTTCTTGAAAAGCTCTAGATTGATTTGTTCTTTCGAGCTTTATAGTTTTTTGTCCTGTTACATATAGGAAAAACTCTTTATATCTAATATGAGCATTCCCTGATTGGTCTATATAATTAACTCCTGCCTCTTTTAATTCTTGTGCTGCTTCAGTTGAGATATATTTTGCAATTACTAATACGGGTCTTTTACTATTGTTTTTTAATATCACTAACTGATTAATTAACATTCCTTTATTTGAATTTCTTATCTCAGACTTCGCCTCAACTTGGAATTGAATGCCTTGTATTGTGAGTAATGCATCATGCTCTTTTCGATTGCTATCCATCTCAATAGGGAGATTAATAAGCTGCTCCAATCGTACAGTAGCATCGTATATTAGGTCATTTTTTTTATACATGTGAAGGTCGAGTTGTTCAGTTAAATTTAATGTTCAGTGACAATGAACACTCAAATATAATGAACACAATGTGAAGTGAAAAATATATTCAAGATTATTTATCAGTAAAATTATAGTCTTAATCATTTTCAAACACTCATGGAAAAATAGCTTAAAAAAATTAGATCTATTAACAATAGGGGATTACACTTTTGAATCTTCACTTTCTGGGGGGAAGGCTTTGGCTACTCTTTTATACAAGAAATTAGGAGAATCATTTGTTATAAAATTGTTGATAGCTCCAAGAAATGAATTTGAGTTCATCCGATTTAAACAAGAATCAGATGCGCTTTCCGAAATGAAAAAAAAACTACTCTTCTTTTTATACAGAGCTTCCTATTCCTGAACTAATAATTCCGGTTACACAGCACAATGATTTGCCCGTGTATTATTTTCTAATGGAAAAAGTACAAGGAGAAACATTAGATAAAATTTTTGAAAAGAAACCACTCCCCTGGAATTGGAAAGATTCTATTGATATGCTATTCCGAATAGCCTCTTCATTAAAATATCTCGAAATGAGGTTTATTCATCGAGATTTTCACCCTTTAAATATCATTGTACAAAAAGATGTTGAATTTTCTCCAAATGATGCTATCTATTCAAATTCTGGAATTAAAGTTCTTGATTTTGGTTGCACTAAAGATACACTCAATTCTTATTTTGGCAATTGGAGTGATGATGCATTCCGAGTTCCTGGTGCAGTAAGTAGTTGGTCACCTGAACTGTTATTAAATCCAAATGAAGTTAATTATAAACATAATAGTTGGGCACTAGGGGTGCTTTTTTATAGCTTATTGACAAATAAATACCCATATTCCGCGGACAATATTGGGGGAATTTTAAACTACAAAGAAAATCTTGCTTCCACTTTTAAAATTTTAGGAGAAGTCCTATTTAAATCTAAAAACACAATAAAGTATTGTGGAGTAAAGTGTTTTATTTTCTCAAAAAATAAACTAGGTGTCTTGAATCAGAAAGGGATAATAGTCCTGCCTCCAATCTATGATGATATTGGTGATCAAACAATGGGAAGGTTCCCAGTATTGATAATACTCTAAATGGACTTTTATAAATCGGTCTGGAAACAAAGTGTTCAAACAAGATTGGGAGAATATAAATTCATTTAAACAAGGATTCGCATTCGTAAAAAGGAGCGATTTGTGGGGATTAATTGACTTCAAAGGAAACTTAATAATAGAATACAAATTTCAAGAAGCCTGGGAAATGATTAACGGGAAAACGCTTATTAAATATCAAGACCACTTACACGTTCTGTATTTATCAGGAAAACTCATTAAAATAGAGCTAAGTAAAGCAGAAATATTACCCCCCTAAACTTCCGTTTTCACGGAATCGCAACAGTAAGATTAGGCAACAAGTTTTATGTGATCAATGAAAGAGGTGAAACACTTTATGAAGATCTCCATCTAACATCAATGATAGAATTTATATAATGAAAGCAAAAGAAATAGAGAAAGAAGTACTAAAACACATTAAGCGTGGAGAATTTAAGTGCTCCATATCAATATTTAAAAGCTACTTCAACTTTCCACACACCACAAAAACAGTTAATCCCAAATTACTAAGCTATGCTTGCAAAATAAAAGAAGCATACAAACACAAAAAGATTGCGGATGAACATTACAATAAAGGCAAAACATATTTCTATTTTGCTCTACCTCATTATAAGAAATGCTTGCTGACCTATATGGTGCATGAACTAGAAAATTTACGGGAATTATTAGAGCGATACAAACACGTTAAGAGAAATTTCGAAACACCCAAAGTCTTATATCAGTTTAACGAAATCAGCATTGGGTTAGACCCTATGATTGGCAAGACAAATAAAAAGTGTGCTATTTATACGCTCAATGGAAAGAAGCTATCTAAAGATTATGAAGGCATTTCTAATGTTACAGATCTATCTTATTTCATCGTAAGGAATAAAAAAAAGTTGAGTGTAATCAATATGAGTGGTGAAGAAATCTTATCGTTAAAATATACAGAAATAGTTTCTTTTAAAGAAGGTGTTGCTGTGATTAAAGCAGCCAATGGCAAACAGTTCGTGTTCTGGAACAACTCTAATCGAATACCTCAAGTATTTGATGATGTGCCGAATTTTAGCGAAGGTATCGCAGGGATTAAGAGGTTAAACATGTGGAGTTTTATAGATTCAAAGTTGTACCATATATCTGAGCAAAAATTTGAATCTATCTTAGAGTTTAAACAAAACTTGTGTGGGGTTAACAAAATGGCATGTGGGGATTCATAAATCCTCAGGGAAAATTTACAATCAAACCACAATGTAAAAGTGTGAGCAGTTTTGATAGTTCCCAATTGGGTTTGGTGAAGGTTAACAACACTCATTATTCAATAAACAACAAAGGAATACTACTTGGAAAGAATGCTTACTTCAACAAATAACTTTAGGGGTTTTTCAGAGATACTTGAACCTGTTCTCCTTTTAGGCTTCTCTACGGGGAAAAGTCTTGAAAAGCAAAAAGCCTTTACGAGAAAGGCTTTTGCAAAATCAATAAGTGACCCCGGAGGGATTCGAACCCCCAACCAGCAGAGCCGAAATCTACCATTCTATCCAGTTGAACTACAGAGCCAATATATTTTTGACAAATATAACTTATTTTTGCACAATATCGCTGACAATAGTTTGTTAGATTAGTTTCTAAATTATGTATAAATTCTTATTCTTAATCCTCTCATTCAACACCCTTAGTTGTTTTGCTCAAATTGTAGGCAATGAGATTCCTCTTGGTGCTTGGCGAGATCATTTGCCATATAATGATGCGATATCAGTTACTGCTGGTGGAGACATTATTTATGCGGCTACCAATTCGGCAATTTTCTCTTACGACAAATCTGACGGGCTGATTGAAAGACTAAACTTAATTAACGGACTTTCGGACATAGGAATAAGTAAAATAAAATTCAACAGCTATAATGGGAAATTAATAATTGCTTATGCAAATGGAAATCTGGATGTTTTAGATGCGGACAAGAAGGTAACCAATCTATCATTCATAAAAACAAGTAGTGTTACTGGGGATAAGTCTATCAACCATATTTATCTTTTAGGGAAACTGGCTTACTTATCTACTGGGTTTGGGATTGTCGTCTTTGATACGGATCAATTAGAAATTGTTGACACTTATTTATTCGGACCTTTAGGCAGCTATATCAATACCAATGGGTTAACTTTTGATCAAACCAACATCTATGCGGCTACGGATGAAGGAATCTATTTTGCCGATAGAAATAGTTCGAATTTAATTAACTATAATGAATGGTCGCTTCTAGCTGATTTAGGAACAGAAAAATATACGGACATCGTCAGCTATTCAAACCGTCTTTTTGTAAGTGTTGATTCTCCTGTTTGGGATGGTGATTCTATTCTTTTTAATGATCAAGGGACTTGGCAGAAATTTTTACCTAATGGATATAACATTAATGCGCTTAACATTTCAGGAGCTTATCTTTTTATCAATTTTCATAATTCAGTGGTTAAATACGACACGTCACTTACTGCGATTAGAAATGTTACGCACTTTAAACAACAATTTAACATCTCTCCGCAGGAGACCGCAATAGACAACGAGGACTTTATGATTATTGCGGAAGAAAGTCACGGAATTTTGCGGGTAAA
This sequence comes from Flavobacteriales bacterium, assembly GCA_034112225.1. GTDB lineage: Bacteria > Bacteroidota > Bacteroidia > Flavobacteriales_E > Vicingaceae. Next base: position 17,803 of record JAWUVT010000079.1, read on the forward strand.
GGACAGTTGGAATGGGGAGAACATTACTTCAAATGGGCCCAGTTCTATCAATGTATATAAAATGGACTATTCAGGAGACGAGCTTTGGACGGTGGCTGGAGGGATTAATCCTAATGATTACTCGGCTAGTAGTCTGAATGAAAATCTAGTAAACTATATGCAGGCAGGTGAATGGAAAAATGTTGGGGAAAGAATAAACAATATAAATGGGTTAAGAACATCTGCTGCTGTTTCTATTGCAATTAACCCTTCAAATACTTCTCAAGTTTTTTTTGGAACTTGGGATCACGGACTATTTGAATTAAACAATGGAGTCGTTTCAAGTATTTTTACGGCACAAAACTCCGTTTTGGATAGCACCTATTTTGGCTCTACAAAGGTTGGCGGTTTGGCTTTTGACAACGACAATAATCTTTGGGCTGTTTCTGGTTTTGCACAGCATCAACTTGCGGTTAAAACCTCTAGCAATTCTTGGTTTCCTTATACATTGTCTTCTTTTGGTTTCTCTTCTAGCAATGTTTTTACCAACCTAATTATTACTCAGGACGATGCCAAATGGATAATGGAACCCCGAGCAAATTCTATTGTTGCGATAAAAAGTAGTCCTGTAGATGGTTCAGCGCTAGAAGGTGCGGTTTTATCTCCGGGAGTTAACGAAATTCCAGGAAATGTATTAAATAGTTTTGTTGAGGATTTAGATGGAGAGATTTGGATTGGAACAGATCAAGGGGTTGCCGTTTTTTATAATCCTTCAAATGCATTTACTGAAACAATAATTGCTGAACGCATCTATATTCAACAAGATGGGCAAACTCAAGTGCTGCTTGAAACGGAATTTGTTCGCGTAATTAAAGTGGATGGTGCGAATCGAAAATGGATTGGCACTCAGAATTCTGGTGTTTTTTTAATGAGTGCTGATGGTACTGAAGAAATTGAACATTTTACCACAGAAAATAGCCCCTTGTTCTCTAATAATGTTTTCGATATTGTAATCGATCCAAAGACGGGAGAGGTTTATTTTGCTACTGAAAAAGGATTGCTTTCTTATAAAGGAACGGCAACAGAAGCCAACACCGATTTTAGTCAAGTTTTTGTTTATCCAAACCCAGTAAAGCCTGATTTTACAGGAACCATTGGAATTAGAGGGCTAATGGCAAATACCGATGTGAGAATAACTGACATTAGTGGTAATATCGTTTTTCAACCCACCTCATAAGGAGGTCAAGCAGTTTGGGATGGTAAAGATTTTAATGGAAACAAAGTTCAAACAGGGGTTTACATGGTTTTTAATGGAAGTCCTCAAGGAGAGTTAAAAGCTGCCGCTAAGATTTTATTCATTCATTAACCTTATGCTTAGCTCAACTAAGGGAATTGTTATTCATCACTTTAAGTACTCCGAAAAAAGTGTAATTGCCAAAGTTTACACTGAAAAATACGGGTTACAATCCTATATTATAAATGGGGTAAGGAACAAAAAATCAAAAAATAAGGCGGCTTATCTTCAGCCGCTTTCTTTGGTAGAAATTACTGCCAACCATAAAGACAGTAAAGGCTTACAACGCGTCAATACCATTGAACTAGAAATTCCCTTCAACGCCATTCCGTTTGAGATCGGAAAATCTACCGTTGCTTTTTTTCTTGCAGAGATTTTATACAAGGCCATCAAAGAAGAGGAAGTAAATACTCCGTTATTCGAGTATTTAAATCAAACGATTCAGGTGTTAGATCTTTCCGAAAATAACTATTCAAACTTTCACCTCATCTTTTTAATTCATTTAAGTAAATACTTAGGTTTTTATCCTCAAAACACGCTCCTTAAAGAGAAGGATACGTATTATTTTGATTTACAAGAAGGGCTATTTACAACATTTATTCCTTACCACAAGGCCTTTACAGACCCTTCAACAACAAAGCTCTTGCACCAAGCTATTGGCACGAATTTTGAGCTAATGGGCACCTTAATCCTAAACAACCAACAACGTAAAATGCTATTAAGCGCAATTTTAAATTATTACAGTTTGCATTTGAGTAATTTCGACAACTTAAAATCATTAGAAATCTTAGAAGAAATATTGTATTGATGGCATTTAGAAGAAAAAAAATCCTCCAATATTTAAGCTTCCTATTTTTGATTTTAGCAACTTCTGCTGCTTTTTCTCAAGAAATAAAAGTTCAAAACTCGGAGACCAAAAAAGGAGTGGATGGCGTTTTTGTTTACAACAAAAATAAATCCCTAACTGCTATTTCTGATTCCTCAGGAATTATTGACCTTAGCCCATTCTCAAAGAGAGATACCTTAATTTTTACCCACCAAAGTTATGCTACATTTAGCATATCAAAATTGAATATTGGGACCGTTATCTCTCTTCAAGAACAAACAATTCGTATCCCTACGATTGAAATTGTAGCTGAACAAGAAAAAAACAAGGCATTGGAGGTAAGCGCTAAGATGGACTTAATTGAAGCCAAAGACATCCAATTTAACAACCCTCAAACTGCAGCCGAAATGCTAGAGTTAAGCGGAGGTGTATACATCCAAAAGAGTCAGATGGGAGGCGGAAGTCCAATTATTAGGGGGTTTGAAGCGAACCGTGTTTTATTGGTTGTTGATGGCGTAAGAATGAACAATGCCATCTACAGAAGTGGTCATCTACAAAATGCAATCACACTAGACAATTCGATTATTGAAAAAACAAGCATTATTTATGGTTCAAATTCTGTTATCTTCGGGAGTGATGCTATTGGAGGGGTAGTTCATTACGAGACAAAATCTCCTCAATTTAAAAATGACAAGGACAGCATCAACAACAAGAGTGCGAATGCATTTGTGCGCTACGCATCTGCAAACCAAGAAAAAACGGGTCATTTTGATTTTAATTTAGGGGGTAAAAAACTTGCTTCAGTTACGAGTTTTACGTTTAGTCAGTTTGAAGATTTGAAGATGGGCAATGCCAATCATAGTAGTTTTCCGGATTTTGGGATTGTTAAAAACTATGCCGACCGAATAAACGAGCAAGACACGATGATCCGGAAAAATGACTTTACCGAACAAATTGGCACAGGATACAACCAAACCGATATCCTCGAAAAAATTAGCTATAAAGTTTCTGATAATTTTTTACTCACCTTAAACACTCAATATTCTACCTCTTCGGATGTGCCTCGTTATGATCAGCTCACAGCCGTATCATCCAATAATGAATTAGAATGGGCCGAATGGCATTACGGTCCTCAAACTAGATTATTAGGTTCTCTTTCCGCTAAAATAAAAGCTGAAAACAAGTTTTTTAGTAAGGTTGAAGTGTTAACACATTACCAAAAAATTGATGAAGATCGAATTTCTAGAAGGTTTGGGAACGACACTCGAACCACGAGAACGGAAGATGTTAATGTTTATGGGGTAAACATTGATTTCCTAAAAGAAAAGAGCACTTCTAAGTGGTATTATGGGGCAGAAGCCATCCACAACCAGGTCAATTCATCCGCATTTTCTGAAGACCTCATTACCAAAGAGCAATCGATAGCCGCAACACGTTATCCCGACAATGGAAGTACACTCACCAGTATTGCCTCCTACATTTCTTACCAAAACAACTTTACAGAAAAAGCAACTTATAGTCTGGGTGGTCGTTACAGCTACTCCATGTTATCGGCATCCTTTAAGGAGTCCACATTTATTCAGCTTCCTTTTACTCAAATAAACAACAACAATGGAGCTCTAACAGCTAATGCAGGTTTAAATTACCAGCCTACTAAAAAGTGGAAGATTCAATTGGCCATTTCTTCTGCTTTTAGGAGTCCGAATGTAGATGACGTGGGTAAAGTTTTTGCTAAAAATGATTTCGTGTTAATTCCCAACGATCAATTAACGCCAGAAAAAGCATACAATGGAGAAATAGGAATTACCCGTTCTTTTGGGAAAGAAGATCTGATCATGAACCTTGTTGGTTTTTACACCCTTTTACAAGATGCTATTGTTCGTGATTTCTACACCATTAACGGAGAAGACTCTTTAAGCTACGAGGATGAAACCTTACGAATGCAAACCAATGTAAATGCGAATCAAGCATTAGTTTACGGAATGTCTTTTCAACTTAAAGCCAAACTGAGCGCAGACCTTACGTTAAAAAGTAGTCTAAATTATACGCAAGGAAGAAATGTGACAGACGATGTTCCTTTAGGTCATATCCCACCTATTTATGGAAGAACAGATTTAATTCTCCATTCAGCACCGCTAACTGTCGCTTTTTATGCCAAGTATCAGTTCGAGAAACTCTTTGTTGATTATTCACCTTCAGGAGAGGACAATGAAGATAGTGCGGCAAAGGATCAAAACGGAGCCATTTACGGAACTCCTGCCTGGCAAACCTTTAACCTGAGAGCAGAAATGCAGCTCAGCAAATCTTTTACTCTCCAAGCCGCTTTAGAAAATCTATTAGATGTGCATTATCGTCCTTTTGCATCTGGAGTGAGTGGGGCTGGAAGAAATTTTATTTTTACACTTAGAGCAAATCTTTAAGTTTTCAACACCTCTTTTTAAAAACTATTTTTTTTACGAAGTGATTGCCAATAAACATTGTTTTATATTTGTTATTCTAATCAATATAAACCAATGGAATACAACAACATATTAATTGAAATTGAAGGAAACATTAGTGTTCTAACGATCAATAGACCGGAACAGTTAAATGCATTAAATTCTGCAACAATTGCTGAACTAGGCGCTGCTTTTAAAAGTTTAGCCGCCGATAAAAACATAAAGGCGATCATTATAACTGGGTCGGGCACTAAAGCTTTTGTAGCTGGTGCAGACATCAAAGAGTTTTATCAATTTGATGTGGCTCAAGGAAAAGATTTAGCTGCAAAAGGACAGCAGTCCTTATTCAATACCATAGAAAATTTAAGCACTCCTGTTATTGCTGCCGTAAATGGTTTTGCATTAGGTGGGGGATTAGAATTGGCCATGAGTTGTCATTTCAGATTGGCTTCAGAAAATGCCAAAATGGGATTACCCGAAGTAACGCTAGGAGTAATACCTGGCTATGGAGGAACACAACGTTTAGCGCATTTAGTGGGCAAAGGAATAGCCATGGAAATGATTATGACAGCCAAAATGCTTTCGGCTGATGAAGCTTTAAAAGCTGGATTAGTTAATCATATTACTCCGCAAGAAGAGTTATTAGAGGCTTGTCAAAAAATTGCGTTAAAAATTGTTAAAAATTCACCTGTAGCAATTGGTAGTGCAATAAAAGCAATTAACGCGGGTTATACCGATGGAATTAATGGCTTTGAAACGGAAATTGAAGAGTTTGGAAAATGTTTTGGAACTGCCGATTTCAAAGAAGGAACTTCTGCCTTTATTGAAAAAAGAAAAGCAAATTTTACCGGGGAGTAAAAAGTAAATAGTGGTCAGAAATCAGTAGTTAAAATGGCTATGGTTTATTACTGATTACTAAGCCCTAAATACTGATTACTAAAAAATGTCAAACCCACTAAAAAAATTAGCAGGACAAACCGCCATTTATGGTTTGCCAAGCATTGTTGCCAGATTATTAAATTGGTTTTTAGTTCCAATGTATTTGGCTGTTGCACAATTTACTACAGATCAGTATGGAATTGTTACTGAAATGTACTCTTATGTAGCCTTTTTGGTCGTCTTTCTAACTTACGGAATGGAAACCGCATTTTTTAGGTTTTCATCTCAGGAAGAGCACGATAAAAAAAAGGTTTACTCTACTCTAATTATTTCTTTATTAATCACTTCCTCAATATTTATTACTGTTGCAATTTTATTTGATCAGCCAATAGCCAATTGGTTAAAATATCCGAACAACACAGAGTTTGTTATTTGGTTTGCTTTAATTGTGGGATTAGATGCTATTTCGTCAATTCCAATGGCAAAGCTAAGATCTGATAATAACGCGCTAAAATTTGGTGCAGTTAATTTGGTGAACATTGCCGTTAACATTGGTTTAAATATTTTCTTTTTAGCTTACTGCTTACCAAGTTTTAGAGCAGGAGAAAGCAATTGGATCATAGATACTTTTTATAACCCAGACATTGGTGTCGGATATGTGTTCATCTCCAATCTTATTGCCAGCGGTATAAAATTTATTGTATTACTGCCAGACATGCTCAAAGCTCGATATGGTTTTGAAATGTCGTTACTTAAAAAAATGTTTATTTATGCGTTGCCATTACTCATTTTCGGATTGTCAGGTATTGTAAACGAAACCATAGATCGAATCATGATGAAGAACATTCTATTTGATGTTCTTGGCAAAACCAAGACCATGTCTGAAATTGGGATTTATGGTGCCTGTTATAAACTCTCCATTATTATCACCTTGTTTATTCAGGCTTTTAGATATGCTGCAGAGCCCTTCTTTTTTGCTCAAGAAAAAGAAAAAAATGCTAAAAACACCTATGCTATAATTATGAATTATTTTGTAATTGTATGTACTACCATTTTCTTAGGGGTGATGTTATTTATCGATATCATCAAACATTTTATTCCAAATGAAGACTTTTGGGTTGGGCTACCTGTTGTTCCTATCTTACTTTTTGCCAACATTTTTTTAGGCATCTATTACAACCAATCTATTTGGTATAAATTGAGTGGTAAAACAAAATATGGGGCATACATTGGTATTTTCGGAGCAGTAATTACGATCACTATCAATTACATTTGGATTCTGGAATATAGCTATATGGCTTCTGCCTGGGCAACACTAATTTGCTACGGATCTATGACAGTGCTATCGTTCATCTTGGGACAAAAACACTTCCCTATAAAATATAATTTTGGGAAGATTGGGTTTTACTTAGGGTTCGCATTAGCACTCTATTTCTTAACTCTTTTTTTAGCAATCCCTATTGGAATCGTAAAGTATGGAATTCATAGTCTTCTAATTATCGGCTTTATGGGGGTAATATACTTCATAGAAAAGCCTTTAAGAAATGCTAATTGATAAATAAAAAGTACCTTTATCTCCTCATTCATTTTAAGCTCAAGTAATGGAAATAAAAATAATCAATAAATCAGTTCATCCTTTACCTCACTATGGCACAGAAGCTGCAGCGGGAGTTGATTTAAGAGCAAATATTACAGCCTCGGTAACGCTAAAACCTTTAGAAAGAGCATTAATTAAAACCGGTCTATTTATTGAGTTGCCTGTTGGTTATGAAGCCCAAGTTAGACCAAGAAGTGGATTAGCGTACAAACATGGATTAACCGTATTAAATACTCCAGGAACAATTGATGCTGATTACCGCGGAGAGATTGGCGTAATATTGGTGAACCTATCCAATGAAGATTTTACCATTGAAAATGGCGAAAGGGTAGCACAAATGGTGATTGCAAAACATGAACAAGCAGAATGGAACTTGGTTGAGGAACTTTCTGATACCGTTCGAGGAGCGGGTGGTTTTGGAAGTACTGGAAAACGTTAATTAAAAAATTATTTAATGGAGCAATTCGTTAATTGTTCCATTTTTCAACTTATTACATTATCAAATGAAGATTATAGTACCAATGGCAGGAAGAGGTTCGCGATTAAGGCCTCATACCTTGACAATTCCAAAGCCTTTAATTCCTGTTGCAGGAAAACCAATAGTTCAAAGGCTCGTAGAAGACATTACGAAGGTTTGTGGTGAGCCTGTTGATGAGATTGCATTTATTATTGGTGATTTTGGTGCGCAAGTAGAAAAAGATTTGATTGAAGTAGCCGAGAGTTTAGGCGCTAAAGGGAGCATTTACCATCAAGAAGAAGCGTTAGGAACTGCGCATGCAATACTTTGTGCCAAAGAAAGTTTAAAAGGAAATGTGGTGGTTGCTTTTGCAGATACATTGTTTAGAGCGGATTTTACATTAGACGCTAATGCTGAAGGAATTATTTGGGTAAGTCAAATTGATGATCCAAGTGCATTTGGTGTGGTAAAACTTAATGAAGAAAACGTTATTACTGATTTTGTAGAAAAGCCAACGGAGTTTGTTTCTGATCTTGCAATAATTGGAATCTATTATTTTAAGAATGGTGCAGATTTAAAAGATGAACTTCAATACTTAATTGATAACAACATTACAGACAATGGCGAATTTCAGTTAACAGATGCTTTAGAAAACATGAAGCAAAAAGGCGCAAAATTTGCGCCCGGAGAAGTAAAAGAATGGTTAGATTGTGGCAATTACAAAGCGACCGTTTACACGAACCAACGCGTTTTAGAACACCTTAAAGAAACGAATACGATTGATGCTTCTTTAATTCATGAAAACTCAACAATAATTGAACCTTGCTATATTGGTAAAAATGTAGTGCTTAGAAATGCTACTGTTGGGCCTCATGTTTCAATTGGTGAAAATACAACAATAACAGATTCAACAATTACGGATACTATTATTCAGACCAATACAATGATTATGAATTCAACATTGAACCACTCAATGATTGGAAACTTTGTGAAAATCACCAACAATTCACAAGAACTTAGTGTTGGTGATTACACTGAAATAAAATAAAAATTTGATCAAACTAAAAATTTACATACTGACCCTTTTCATTGCCTTGTTAGCTGCATGCTCTCCTTCTAAAGAGGGAAAGAAACCTGTTAAAAGTTCAACACGTGTTGCTGCGAAATCTGCGTTAGAAGATTTAACAGAAAAAGAACAGATTAACTTTAAGTTTCTTTTTCATAATGCGCTTAAAGCAAAACTTCTTGGCAATTACCAAGAAGCCGCTAATTTATTTAAGGAATGTACGCTTATCGCTCCAAAAGAAGCTACGTCTTACTATGAACTCGCACATATTTTTGAAATTAACAAGCAAAAAGAGTTGGCATTAGAATGTGCTCAAAAAGCAATACGCTTAGCTCCTGAAAATTATTGGTATGGCATTCAATATGCGCATTCCCTTCAAAGAAATGGCTATGGAGATGAGTCTATAAAACAATATAAAAAAATAATAGAAAAGCATGGAGGGACAATTGATCTGTATTTCGATCTAGCCGGTTTACAACTTTACTCTGGCAAGTACAAAGAGTCTATTACTACTTTTAATCTCATTGAGAAAAAGACAGGAATATCCAAAGAAATCTCTGTTCAGAAAGAAAAGATATACATTAAAATGGGAGACATTGATAATGCGGCTAAAGAGATAGAAGCCTTAATTGATGCGTATCCTGATGAATTAAAACATCTCGTATTGTTGGCAGAATTATACTTAGCCAATGATTTAAACGAAAAAGCATTGGCTGTTTATCAATCCATTTTACAACAAGATCCTGAGAACCCCTTCGCCAATCTATCCATGTATGATTATTACAAAAAAACTGGAAACCAAGAGATGGCTTCAGCGGCAATAAAAAAAGCATTTGCCAGCCAAGACTTAAACATTGATACCAAGATGAAAATCTTACTTTCTTATTTTTCTACAACAAAAAGTGAAGAAAAAAAGGAAGCGCTAGCATTGAATAAAATTTTAATTGAAACACATCCAAAAGATGCAAAATCTTACACCATATATGCCGACTTCTTGTATCAAGATAGGAAATTGGAAGGTGCAAAAGAGAATTATTTAAAGGCTTTATCTTTAGACAATTCTAAACTTCCTATCTGGAACCAGCTTATTTTTATAGAATCTGAGTTAAAAGATATTGAGGGCTTATTAAGAGACAGTAAAGCCGCCATTGAATTGTTTCCTAACCAACCCTTGTTTTACTACTTTTATGGAGCTACAAATCTTCAAAACAAAAATTATGAAGAAGCAATAGACTATTTAACTTTAGGAAAAGACTATGTGATCGGAAATCCGCCATTGCTAACTCAATTCTATTCGAGTTTAGGGGATGCGCACAACAGTTTAAAAGCGTATGAAAAATCTGATGACGCTTATGAAAATGCCTTAAAAATTGATTCAAAAAACATATACGTACTCAACAACTACGCCTACTATTTGTCTTTACGAAATGATAAACTTGCTCGTGCAGAGGAGCTTTCTGGACTCTGTAATGAACTGGAGGCTAACCAAGCCAACTATCAAGATACTTATGCTTGGATTTTATACAAACAAGGTAAATTTGTTCAGGCCAGAGATTGGTTAGAAAAAGCCCTAGAAAATGGAGGGGAAAAGAGTACAACAATTTTAGAACACCTGGGAGATACCTATGCAAAGCTAAACAACATAGAGAAAGCGCTAACATTCTGGAAACAAGCCAAAACAATTGACAACAATAAAGGTTCTGATTTATTAAATAAAAAAATCAGCGATAAAAAACTCTATGAATAAGTTTAAATTCAGCTATTTATTTTCTGTTTTCACACTCGTTCTTCTTTTATTTTCATGTAAAATAAAAGAGAAGGATTCCGTGAAGCTTAAAATCAAACCACGTTCCTCAAAATTCTTGATTAAAAAACTTAAGACCAATGAGTTTCAATTCGAGACAATCTCTGCTAAAGCTACAATAGCTTTAACGGATAGCGCTCATAAAAAAAAATCCTTTAAAACTCATTTAAGAATACGAAAAGATAGTGTGATTTGGATGTCAATAACCTCAATAGGACTTGAAGCTGCAAGGGTAGTTATTACGAAAGATTCTATTCAATTTATCAATAGATGGACTAAACAATATTTTTTGGGTGATTTTAAGTACCTCAACAAAATATTTGGTACTGAATTAGATTATCAAATGCTAGAGGCGTTACTCATTGGTAACAGTCTAGATTTTAATGAAAATGAAAAAATACATGCTAGAGTAGATCGAAAGAAACACCTTTATTTTTTAAGTACGGTGAAAAAAAGGAGAGTAAAAAAAGAGCTTCAAAAAGAGAAAGAGAAAATTAAAAAAGAGGCTCAAGTGCTTTGGTTAGATCCAATCTCCTTTAAAATTAAGACAATTTTACTTTCATCTCCTGAAACGAACAGGTCTTTAACTGGTTTTTATGGTGAATATAAAGAAGTAGAGACACAACTTGTTCCAGATAAAATACGTTTTGAATTAAAATCAAAATCCGCTGCGACAATAGAGGTTGATTATTCTAAATTTTCAAGTGGTAAAACGTTAACTTTCCCTTTTAAAATTTCATCAAAGTATGAAGAGCTTCAAAAATAAAACACTTTCTTTTCTCTGTGCAGTACTGTTTGTTTTGGCAACTCAAAATGCTGAAGCACAGTCTAAAAAAAACTTAGAGCATAAAAAGAAACAGCTTCAGAAAGAGATTCAACTGACGAATAAATTATTAAAAGAGACGAGAAAGGATAAAGAGTTATCTGTAGATGAGTTGTTAAAACTGAAAAGTAAAATAAATTCTCGTTCGAATTTAATTGCGACTATGAACGCTGAAATACGATTAATTAACAAAGAGATTCGTAGCAGTAAAGAAGGGATTTCGGCTTTAAAAAACGAATTAAAAAACCTTAAATCGGAGTACGCTAAAATTATTTATTACGCTTTTAAACACCGAAGTTCCTACGATAAAATGATGTTTATTTTTGCTTCGGAGAACATTAACCAAGCATATAAACGTTTAAAATACACCCAACAATATGCGGAGTATCGCAAAAGACAAGCGAAAGAAATTAGGACAACGCAGACGGCATTAGAAGAGAAAATAATTGCTTTAAATGCGTCTAATGCTGAAAAGACCGTATTGGTTTCGATGGAAGAGCAAGAAAAACAAAACCTAGCAGTTGAAAAAGCAGAGCAAGAAAATATTGTACAGAAGCTACAGGGAAAAGAACAGGAGTTAAAAGCTAAATTAAAAAAGAAAGAAAAAGCAAAACAAAAACTTCAACAAGCCATTCAGCGAATTATTGAAGCGGAGATACGAAAAGCAAGAGAAGCGGCAAAAAAAGCTGGAAACACGGCTAAAGGATTTCCAATGACACCCGAAGCCCTAAAGCTTTCAAACTCTTTTGCCTCCAACAAAGGGAAACTCCCCTGGCCGGTTAGCCAAGGAGTAATTACTGCTCAATTTGGCAAACATCCTCATCCTGTTTTAGCAGGAATTGTAATTAACAACAATGGGATTGACATTAGCACAACCACAGGAGCTATGTCTCGAGCTATATTTGCTGGAGTAGTGAGTTCTGTTGCCATTATTCCTGGAGAAGGTAAAGTAGTCATGATTAGACATGGTGAGTATTTAACCGTTTACTCTTACATGAGTGAAGTCTTTGTAAATAAAGGCGATAAGATTGCTATTAAACAAAATTTAGGGGTATTGGTCAACGAAGCAGGAAAATCGAAAACCGAAGTTCATTTAGAAATTTGGAAAGGAATGACCAAACTCAATCCTAAATATTGGATTTTTAGAAAGTAAGATGAAGCTCTCTACTCCAATTTCCATCCCAAAGAGTGAGGTAACGATTGAACATCAAACGCCATCCTTATTTATAGGTTCTTGTTTTGCTGAAAATATTGGTAAAAAACTAATTGACAATAAGTTTGATGTTCATCTGAACCCGAATGGAATTCTTTTTAATCCTATTTCTGTAGCCAATTCGTTAAGAAGAATTGTTAAAAACCAAGCTTACTCCTTAGAAGACTTAAAAGAACACCAGGGTAAATGGTTTAGTTTTGAGCACCATAGTCGTTTTTCTTCTTTTGACCCACAAGAATGTCTTGTTCAAATCAACAATGCGTTAACCAAAGCACATGAACACCTCAAAAAGTGTACAACCATTTTTATCACTTTGGGTTCTGCATGGGTTTATGAATATGAAGCTGTTGGAATTGTTGCCAACTGTCATAAAATACCGAACAACCAGTTTGCTAAAAGATTACTTACAGTTCAAGAAATACTCGCTGCCTTTGAGTCCATTCAAGAAGATTTAAAAACCTATAAAATTGTTTTTACCGTTAGCCCTGTAAGGCATACTAAAGATGGTTTACACGAGAACAATTTAAGCAAGTCTACCTTACTATTAGCCATCAACAATTGGGTAGCACAACATGAAAATGCTTCTTATTTTCCGGCTTATGAAATCTTAATTGATGAGTTAAGAGATTACCGTTTTTACAAAGCAGATTTAGTACACCCAACAGATTTAGCCATCGAATATGTTTGGGAGAAGTTTAGCAATTCCTACTTCAAAAAACCTACACAAGATTTACTTGCAGAAATTCAGCAACTAAAGTCTGCAGCGAATCACCAACCTTATCATTTTGAAAGTGAGGGTCACCAACGTTTTATAAAAAAACAGCTCCAATTGATGGCTGCCCTGTCTAAAAAGCATCCTTTTTTGGAGTTTCAGGAGGAGAAATATCTGTTGCAAAAAAGTTCGATTTAAAAGGTTTTAATTTCAGTCCCTCTTTTGTATCCTCAAAACACCTTTTTTGATGGTAAAAATGAATGCATTCTGAGTCCTGTTGTCAACTGATTATGAGCGTAAATTCCTTTCGCTTTTTCGGGTTTTTATTTCAGCATCTAAGAGTCGTATTAAGTGCTTTATTTCTATTGCCAAATCTTGTCTGTAACGAATCACTTTATTGGTTAGCTCTAACTTGGTGGCTAAAATATTTCTTGTTTTTTGATTCTTAAGTATCAATATGTAATCGTTGGGTAACTCCCCGTCAATATTAAACGTAGGGTCTTGAGTATTTAATAATCGAACAAAGTTGATCTCATTAATGGCAATTTCATCTACTCTAAGTTGTTGCACAGTTAACCGATCTTTAATAAAAAATTTTAACGTATTAATATGAGCCTCTAAGCTGGTAAAACTCCTCCGGATTTCTGCATTCTTAATGAGTACTATTTTCCCCGTATTCTTAAGCTCTGAATAAGCATTAAGAACGGGGACATTCCCTTCAAAATTCCATAATAATTCGTAAAAAATGGAGTCAGAAATAGTTTTCTGATTTACTTCCGCTTGGTTCGTCGTTTTACCTAAAGCAAGAAATAAAGAATGTTTTAACTTTTCTTCTTGAAGAATATAATTCTCAGATTGCTCTTTGGCACTTTTTAGATTCTCTAGAAGATTGTCTAAAATGTTCATTTCCTCTTTTTCTAATTTTTGTAATTCATTCCAATTGTTAATTTGTAATGCCAGTAAAATTCCGAAAACAAGTAATGCGGTTTCACAAACTATATGTTTGAAATAATTGGTCTGGTTGTCGTTGGGTTTTTTTAAACTAAATCTCATCATTTCTCAAATTGATCCTAATGAAGTTTTTCTAATTTCAGGCATCAATTAAGCGGTTTAATTGGCAAGCATTTGATAATGCTGAGAGCGATATCAGCCTCCGAAAACATTTATTAGCATAAACGATATTGAATCTCAATTGAAAACATTCATTATGGGCAACGAAATTAAAATATTTTAGAAGGGTTTCAGAGACAATATCCACTGAAAATTGGAAAGCTAAAGATAGAAACTATTCATTTCTTGCACTGCTTTTTCTAAGTCAAATTCGCTTTGTTTTTGGGCATAAAAAGTGCCTTTTCCTATGTGATAATCTGCTAAATATTCCTGTTCTGTTTGTCCAGGAGTTGGCACTAAAATGGCTTTCTTTCCTAATGTTGCTAAATCCATAATGCTAGAATAACCGGCTCTGGAAACCACCACCTTACTTTTCTGAAGGTAGTTAAACAACTCTTCTGTAGGAAGATGATTGAAAATTTTAAGGGTTCCGTCATTCTGGGATTGGCTAGAAATCTCCTCCCTTTTAACAGCTGCCTTCGTTTCTCCTTTGGCAGGCTTAGGATGACAATTCGCAGTAACGTTCTGCGATGGTAAGCCTCTAACAATTACCGCTTTTAAATGAGCCTGCTTAAGCTGGTTAAAAACCAGCTTTTCAAATACAGTCCGTTGTGGTTCTGGTCCAGAAATAATGGCAATGATGTCGTATTCAGCTTCTATTTTGAGCGTACTTCGCCTCTCGTTTTTCAATGCTCGCAATGCTGAAAACCGACTTAATGGTCCAATAAATTGATGGGAATGGTTAAAGGGTTTCAAATGTGCTAAATCGCCTGATAAATTAGGAGTTCCTTCTACATCCGGAATCCAACATTGATCAAATTTACGAATCAGTTTTTCGATCTTTTTATGAACAAAACTTTCTCCCAAAGGAGCTTTCACATACAATTGATGGGTAATAATAATGGACTCTATTTTTGTACTCCACAGGCCATAACGATTGTCTGAAACAATTCGATCAATGTTGTGCTCTGCAACTATTTCATCAATTAAGGCGTGCTCTTTTTTGATGAATTTTAAAAACTGAATACTCTCATACAACAATTGAAGGGAACTTCCCTTCTCGTCATAGTTCACTTCATATCCGGGAATAGTAATTGATTTTAATTGGGGAAATTCTTGCTTTAAAAATGCCAACGGATTGTTATCTGCGCCAATAATCACCTGGTGTCCTTCTGCAATAAATTGGTGAATTAAAGGAACACAGCGAGTAGCATGACCCAATCCCCAATCCAAAGGACAAACTAATATGTTCTTTTTGTTATCGATAAAGCTAAGATAGTTAAATTTGCTGCTCACAGCTTTTTAAATAGCTGCCTGTATGATGAAAAAGAAAATCGGTTTAGGAATATTAATGGTGTTGATTGCAATTCAATGGATTAGGACAGAAGGAGAGCTTCTTCCATTTGAAGCTTCAGCTGATTTTATCGTTCAAACGAATGCTCCCGAAGATATTCAAAAAATACTAAAGACGTCTTGTTATGATTGTCATTCTAACTTTACAAAAACACCCTGGTACGGTCAAATTGCTCCGGTTTCTTGGTACATCAATGATCACATCAATGAAGGAAAGGAAGAGCTCAATTTTAACGCTTGGGGAACTTATCCTTTGAAAAGAAAAAAACACAAGCTTGAAGAATGCTGGGAAGAGCTTGAAAAAGGAAAAATGCCTTTGTCTGCTTATCTAAATCTGCATGAAGAGGCGAAGCTGTCTGATAAGGATAGCAAGAGCTTAATTGCTTGGTTAAAGTCTCTTGACCTAAACCCACCAAAAGAAGTGCAAACTCTAAGTTTGAACGCTGGTGAAAAATGGATTCCTAACCCAGAAACTACAGCTGGAATAGATAGAATGTTGGCAATCGTTTCTGGAAAAGTTGCTACAGAAAATTTAACTTTATATGCAGAAATGGGTAAGGATTTAAATTTAGAAATGAGAACTATTTTTACTCAATGTACGATGAAAGGCGAAGGGCATGAGCAGCTTCATCTTTTTTTAATTCCGCTAGTCAAACAATTTAGAGCATTAGAAAACTCTAAAAATCAAGAGGAAGCTTTCGCAAAAATCACCTCCATAACCAGTCACTTAAATGGTTATTCTAATTACTTTAAATAATATTTTTGTCATGAAAAATCTCCTTCTTTTTATCCTAATTGGAGCAACCAGTACTCTAGTGGCACAAAATCCGTTATTCATTCCCCCAACAATAGCGGGTAACACGATTCATCTTAGTTTAGATACAGGAATTACTCAATTTTATCCGGGAAGAAATACCCAAACAATGGGTGCAAATGGAGTGTTATTAGCTCCCACCATAATTCTGCAAAAGGATTCTTTTGTTGACATTACGGTAACGAACCACCTCATGGATACGACTACGATGCACTGGCACGGCATGCATGTTTCTCCAGAAAATGATGGTGGGCCACATACTACAATTGCTCCTGGTGCTTCTTGGAATCCAAAATTTACGGTGTTAGACAATGCCGGCACTTTTTGGTACCATCCGCATTTGCACCATTTTACGGGAAAGCATGTTTCTAAAGGAATTGCCGGAATGTTATTGGTAAGAGATAGTGAGGAAGCTAGCTTAAACATTCCATTGACTTATGGCGTTGATGAATTCCCCATTATTTTTCAAACCAAAGGGTTAGATTCTTTGGATCAAATTGAAGTTCATACCGAAATGGACACCATTGTAATGGTGAATGGAACGATTGATCCTGTAATTGATTTCCCTGCTCAAGTCGTTCGTTTAAGAGTATTAAATGGGTCCTCTCAACGTGTTATGGAGTTTGGTTTTTCTGACAATCGTCAATTTAGTATTATTGGAACAGATGGCGGTTTAATGGGAGCTCCAGTAAACATTACGCGTTACAGATTAGCTCCAGGAATGCGGATCGATGTATTAATTGATTTAACAACTAGTTTAGGTCAAAATTTTCAAATGATGAGTTATGGTGCTGAATTGCCTGCGGGAAACTATGGTGCAACAAACCCGAGTAAAATATTTCATGTAATTCCAGGTTATACGGACAACCCAATCAATGGTGTTAATTTTCAAGTGTTGGCTATTAACGTAGTGGCCCCAACTTCTAACCCAATACTAACCATACCCACTGCCCTGGCAAACTTTACTCCGCTGCTGGAAGCGGATGCGGTTTTAACGAGAGAAATTGTTATGAATTTTGCTCCTGGAAATACCGATTTAAGGGGGCCTTTTTTATTGAATAATAGCACCTTTATGCACAGCTATGTAAATGATACTGTACAGCTTGGGGATACTGAAATTTGGAGTTTAAACAATGAAACCTCAATTGCTCATCCTTTTCACATCCATGATGTTCAATTTCAAATCCTTTCAAGAAATGGTCAACCTCCTACTCCAGAAAATGCTGGATGGAACGATGTTGTTTTAGTTGAAGGCGGTTTTTCTAACGTTAGGTTTATTGCCAAATTTGAAGATTTTTCAAGCGATACAGTTCCTTATATGTATCATTGCCACATGCTACCCCATGAGGATCAGGGAATGATGGCTCAATTC
This sequence comes from Flavobacteriales bacterium, assembly GCA_034112225.1. GTDB lineage: Bacteria > Bacteroidota > Bacteroidia > Flavobacteriales_E > Vicingaceae. The sequence goes on from JAWUVT010000079.1 coordinate 35,540, forward strand.
ATTGTGGTGCAATCGGTTGGTATTGATGAGCTTTCTGCTGATTTTTCGGAATTATCAGTGTATCCAAATCCTTCTGATGGATGGATTACGCTCGAAGGATTAAAAAATGCGAAAACGATACAGCTATTTTCTATCTCTGGAGAAATGCTACTTACAGAAAAAGTATGGAATGCTTCAACTTTAAAAATTAAAATGCCAGCAGCTAAAGGAACCTACTTATTGGAAATTATCAATAAAACAGGAGAAAAAACAACTCGAAAAATTATACATTACTAAGGAAAAATGGGCGGAAAAGGAAAGTTATTGAAATGGGAAGAAATGAAGACCTTTAATAATGTTGTAGAACCTACAACGGACGAAGTGTTAAGAAAAGACCATTCCTTAAAAGGAAAATGGAGAACAGAAATTTTTAAAAATGACAACCCTATTGTTTTAGAATTAGGTTGTGGAAAAGGGGAGTATGCTGTTGGAATGGGAGAACAATATCCCGAAAAAAACTTTATTGGTGTTGACATCAAAGGAAATCGGATTTGGCGTGGTGCAAAAACTGCGTTCTTAAATAAGATGAATAATGTTCATTTTTTGAGAACTCAAATTGATCACATTGCTTCTTTTTTTGCGGAAGGAGAGGTGGACGAAATTTGGATTACTTTTCCCGATCCTCAACCAAAAGATAGCCTAGAAAGAAAGCGCTTAACCTCCCCCATGTTTATTAATCGTTATGCTGGTTTTTTAAAGCCTGGAGGAATTATTCACCTGAAAACAGACCACGAAGGGTTCTTCAAATATACTTTAGAAGAGGTTGAAAGGTGTGAGTTTAAGTTGTTGGAAAGTACTTTTAGTTTGTATGATGAAATGGCGGAAAATTTAGACCCCAAAACGCAAGAGATTTTAACCATAAAAACCTTTTATGAAAAACTGTTTGCTGCCAAAGGGCATAGTATTCATTACTGCAGGTTTCAACTCCAGTGAATTACTCCCAAAATAGCAAAAACTTTTTCCAACTGGTTTACCAAGTCTGTAGAGAAATTCCTAAAGGGAGAGTCACTTCTTATGGTACCATTGCCAAGTATTTAGGGTCTGGAAGGAGCTCTAGAATGGTGGGTTGGGCCATGAACAATGCTCACCAACAAAACCAACCAGTACCTGCGCATAGAGTGGTGAACAGAAATGGGCGATTAACAGGTAAAGCTCATTTTGCTCATCCTAAAGAAATGGAAATTCGCTTAAAAAAAGAAGGAGTTCTCGTGAAGGACGATCAAATCCTCAATTTTAAAAAAATATTTTGGGACCCTGCGCTAGAGCTAGAGCTTGAGCTAAGCCCAGTAGAAGAATAGCATTCCAATAATACGCTCAAAAGGACAGTATAAAAGGCTGCGCTTCAGTTATCTCTGATTAATTTTAGTTGATGACTGTAGAAAAACCATTCTCCTTAGCCGCTTATTTTTCTGACCTCCCCTCAAAAAAAATAATAAATCCATATTGTACAACGATCAATACCCTTTTAGCTCCTAAAGGAAAAAGGAGGCACAAGGCCCCAAAAAATAGAGTTGGTAAACAAGGTGTTGATGTGGTGAAGAGATGCCCCCAACATCGCTATTTTTTAGCAAAGGACTTCCTCAACGGTTTTGAGCGATGAGCACCTTTCTGAAACAGAGTATCCGTCTTTTTAAAGTCTACCTCCTTGGCCTTTTTGTGTTTACCGGGTTACGTTTCACTTATTTAGTTCGTTTTGGTGAAGCGTCAATTTTTAGTAATTATACCGCTGATCTCTTCTCCTCTTTTATTACTGGAATGCGTTTCGATACCCAAATCCTTTGTTATTTTTTTGCGCTGATTTTCATTCTCAATTTTCTACTTTTCATCCCCAAAGAGAACTTACGGAAAGCCATAATTTCTTTTTCAAAGGGGTATTCAATTGTTATGCTTGCCTTGCTCATTTTTATTCTTTTTATCGATCATCAATTTTACACTTATTTTCAAACTCATCTTAACATTTTGGCTTATGGCTTTTTAGAGGATGACACGAGTGCTGTTATGGCATCTATCTGGTCTGACCACCCTATTGTTCGCTTACTCTTCACCATTGCTTTACTGATTTATGTGGTCGCTAAATTGGTGGTCTTGATTTACAATTCGCCATCAAGAATTACTCCTGCATTGAATGTGCCCGTGAAGATGGGTTTAGTCCTTCTAATGACTGGATTATTTGGTTTAGGGATTCGTGGTTCTGTTGGTGTTTTTCCATTACAGATAGATGATTCTACGGTTTCAGAAAACCGATTTATAAATAGTTTAACGCTAAACGGGTTATTTACCTTGGAAAAAGCCATGGAAGAAAAACACAACTCCAGGAAACCTGTATATAAAACAGATGTGCTGAAAGAATCCGGTTACCCCAACCTAAAAAGTATTTTAGCTGATTTTCGCAGTTTACCTGTAGAGGCTATTGCTGGAGAGGAAGATTTTTTTGAAACAACAGCCAAAGACTCCTTATTAGAGAAGGATCCTCCCAATGTAATTTTCATTTTAATGGAAAGTTTCGGGGGCTACTACTTTAACTTTCATTCTGAAAAATTGAATCTTTTTGGAAGCCTTGAAAAGCATTTAAATGAGGGCATCTTGTTTGCCAACTTTTTATCGAGTACTCGAGGAACCATCTATAGTTTAGAAAACATCCTTATTAATAAAAACAGCCCGATTATTTCTAACACCAACAGACGGTTTGACTCTTTTAAATCCTCGGTTGCGTATCCTTATGCGAATGCGGGTTATCAGACCACTTTTATTACTGGAGGAAAATTAGGCTGGAGAAATCTTCAAGATTTTATTCCAAATCAGTACTTCCAACAAAGTTATGGAAAGGCTAAAATTGTAAAAACAAACCCTAACGCAACCACCAATACATGGGGGGTATATGATGAGTTTTTATTTGAGGATATTTTTAATCAGCTCAACAATGAAAAGCCTCAACTGATTTTTGCTTTATCTACAAGCAACCATACTCCGTATGAAATTCCTTCAGACTATCAGCCTTATTCTTTAGAGATTTCTGACCGTCTAAAAGAAGAGATGATGGCCAATGAAGCGCTTGCCAAAGTCAATTTCAGAGCCTATCAATATGCAAATGATTGTTTAGGTAATTTTTTAACTCAATTGAAAGCTTCTGAGTTTGCAGAAAATACGATTGTTGCTGTTTCAGGAGATCATAATAGCTATGCTCTATTTCCATTCCATAATTCAACAATGGAGGAAAAGGACCATCACATTGTTCCCTTCTTTTTGTCAATTCCCGAAAAATATAAAAAGAAATTGCACATTAATGAGGATAGATATGGTTCTCATAAAGACATATTCCCTACACTCATTAACATTTCCCTTTCCAATCAAAAGTATTTTTCTTTGGGAGACAATTTATTCAGCGCTTCCAAATCCGACAGTCTTTTTTATGGAATTAACGACTATTTTTATTTTAGCGATTCTAAAATGCCTTTAGCTCTTTTAGCGAAAAAAGTAAATGCGCGTAATATTTTAAATCACTACTACTTCGCACAATAAAAATGATGCTTAACTTCGCAAAAACATTTTGATTATGAATTTCACCGAACCTAAGATTAAAGAAGCATTAAGCTTTGTTATTGAGCCTGATTTAAAGAAAGATATTATCGAACTAAATTTAGTGACGAATATTCAAACTGATGAAAACAGCGTTCGTTTCGATTTGCAGCTTAATAATCCTGCAATGCACAATAAGAAAAGAGTTTTAGATGCCTGTGAAATGCACCTCAACCGTGTTTTATCGGCTACTGTAGAGTTAGAGGTTAACATTACGCCGATTCCTAAAGTTCCTAAGACTCCGATGTCTAACAAAGTGTTACCGAATGTAAAAAACATTATCGCCATTGCTTCAGGTAAAGGGGGGGTTGGAAAATCTACGGTAACTGCAAATTTAGCGATCGCTTTGGTTCAAAAAGGATATAAAGTAGGATTAGTTGATGCAGACATTTATGGTCCTTCTATGCCGCTCATGTTTGATGTAGAGAATGAAAAACCAATGCCAACAGATGTCAATGGCAAAAGTATGATTAACCCGATAGAAAGCTACGGAGTAAAAATGCTTTCGATGGGATTTTTTGCTGACACTGATCAAGCCATTGTGTGGAGAGGTCCAATGGCAACAAAAGCCTTGTCACAATTGTTTACCGAAGCCCATTGGGGTGAATTAGATTACATGTTAATTGATTTACCTCCTGGAACTGGAGACATTCATTTATCATTGGTACAAACGGTTTCTGTAACTGGAGCAATCGTGGTAAGTACGCCACAAAAAGTAGCTTTAATTGATGCCAGAAAAGCCGTAGGCATGTTTAAAATGGAATCGATTAATGTTCCTGTTCTTGGAATGGTAGAAAATATGGCGTATTTTACTCCTGAGGAGTTGCCAGATAATAAATATTACATCTTTGGACAGGATGGATTAAAAAGTCTTTCGGAAGAAACCAACATTCCTTTACTTGGCGAAATACCTCTGGTACAAAGCATTAGAGAAGCAGGAGATGCTGGTAGACCCGCGATATTGCAAGAAACTACTCCACAAGCGAAAGCTTTTATGGATTTTGCGGACAATGTTGTTCAAGCAGTTGCTGCAAGAAATGAACAACTAGATCCAACTAAAAAAGTAGAGATTACCAACATGAACGGATGTTCTACTAATTAATATTTTTCTTAATTTTAAAGCATTAGTTGATGAACAAAGAAGAGGTCATAGAAAAAATTCAAATTGCTCTTGAGCAAATTCGTCCATTTTTAATGGATGATGGTGGCGACATTGAATTTATAGAATTAACGGATGACTATGTCGTGAAAGTTCAATTTTTAGGCGCTTGTAGAGATTGTTCTATGAGTGCTATGACCTTAAAAGGTGGTGTTGAGGAAGCCATTAAAAAAGGGTTGCCCCAGATTCAATCTGTAATTATGGTGGAAGCGTCTCTAGAGGTTTAAGACAACTTTGTGGTCAGTAACCTCATCTCCATGATCGGAGAAATCTTTTCATAAAGAATATTGTACACTGCTTCTACAATTGGTAAATCTACTTTAAACTTTTTGTTGATTTCATAAATCCCTTTCGCAGCATAATATCCTTCGGCCACCATATTCATTTCAATTTGAGCTGAACGAACAGAATACCCTTTTCCTACCATGCTTCCAAAATTTCTATTTCTTGAAAATTGAGAGTAGGCTGTGACCAACAAATCGCCTAAATAAGCAGATGATTTTACATCTCTATGGATGGAATGTACGGCCTCAATAAAGTCTTGAGTTTCTCTAATTGCTGCTGCAATTAAAACGGCCTGAAAGTTATCGCCATATCCTAAACCATGACAGATACCACTGGCCACGGCATAAACATTCTTAAGAATTGCAGACAGCTCCGTTCCTAATAAATCATCAGAAGTTGTGGTATTAATGTACCTACAAGACATGGCTTCTGCCAAGTAAGCTGCAATTTCTAAATCACGACAAGCAATTGTTAAATAAGACAATCTTTCTAAAGCAACCTCCTCTGCATGACAAGGGCCTGCAATCATACCTATTCTATCCATAGGCACTTTAAAGTTCAGGTTAAAATACTCTGCAGGAATCTGATTGTATTCAGGAACCACACCTTTGACCGCAGAAATAATTATTTTATTTTCTATGCCTTTTAATTCAATTCCATCAAAAGCTTGGGCTAAAAATGCGGAAGGAACCGCAACAACAAGAATGTCGGATTCATCTACAATTTTTTGCAAATCGGTGTCTACATGAATCTTATTTCCATCAAATTGAATAGATTGGATGTATTTAGGGTTGTGTTGAAATTTATTAATATGGTCTACACAGGATTGATCTCTCATCCACCAATTCACAACTTCTAAATTCTCGGTAAGAATCTTAACGATAGCTGTTGCCCAACTTCCACCACCTAATACTGCTACTTTCTTATTAAATTCCATAGAATAGCAAATATAACTATTCTAAAGAAAAACCGTTGCTATTAATTTCTTATTAAAAAACGGTTCTCATTTGCAGCGGAACTGATTCCTTTATTTCTAAACTAAAAATCCACCTAGAAATGGTTCGTTGTGAGTAGGCATTTATTCTTTGTAATTGATTCTGTAAGCAGCGCTTACAAAAGCCAACAAGCCTACTCTTCTTAAAAACAAAAACTAATCCTTATGAACATTGAAGCTAGAAAAATAGCATTCGCACAAAGCTTATCTAAAATAGAAAAAGAAACGCTTTTGGATACGATTGAAGCTCTTTTGGCTTGCGAGTCAACTTCCCACCCCAGAACAAAAAAAAGCCATTGATATGGACTTAAAATATTTGGAGGATGAAAAGAAAACCGCTCACAACCAGGTAATGAATGAAACAAGAAAGCGCTATCCCAACATTTATCCTCTAGGATTTAGACTGAAAAGGTGATAGCGCCAAAATAAAATAAGTCAATACTTCTTTTTCCTATATCGGAAGGTGCGACCTTGTTTCCAATCTAGGTACTCCTTTCCTCCTTCCTTCACAAAAGTAATTCTAGCCAACTGAGTACCGATAAAAACATTTAATTTGATTGGAAAAAATTTATGGGTATATGTTTTTTCCTCCCAAACATCTACAATCCTTAATAAATTACCTGAAGTGGAAACCTCCAAAATAGCTGTAGAATCTGATTCTAAAGCATATCTTCCTTGATATCCATTTAAAATTTCTGTATCCAACTTTATTTCTTGCGCTGTTTCATATCCAATACCCCACCCCAACTTGCTCGAAATTACGTTTTCAATTTCTCGTCTTAAAGATCCCCCATTATCTCCATTTGTCATCATTACATACCCCTCACCAAAATGGACAAAAGCCGTCATATTATTAATAAATCCTTTATTTTTTCCCCCATGACCAAACATCAAAGAATCTCCAGAATTAGTGAAAGAAACACCAAGTCCATAGGGAATTCCCAGCACCGGTTTCAGCATCATTTTTACAGTTCTCTTTGTCAGAATACCCTCTTTTTTCCCTGCCATAATTTGCTGGATTTCTATCAGGTATTTTGACAGATCAGTAGGCGTTGTCCATAAACCTGCTGCGGCCAAAATGCCATAATTATACCATAGTCCTTCTACCATTTCGCCCTTATGATTAAACGCAGCACTCACATTACGCTGTAGATTTTCAGGCAAAGGAATTCCATAGGTACTATTGGTCATTTTTAAAGGAACGAATACCTCATCATTCATCAACTGAACAAATCCTTTACCGGTAACTTCCTCAATTACTTTTTGTATAATGGCATAGCCTCCCCCAGAGTATTTAAATCTTGTTCCAGGAACGGTATCTACCCTAATTTTTTCCGAATTTCCTTTTCCACTTAGCACATCGTTCAAGGATGGAAGTGTGTCTTTCTGAGCATATCCTTCAAACCAATAACCATTAACTCCTGCGGTATGACTTAATAGCCTTCTTAAAGTCACCTTTTCTCTTTTTAAGTATGAGGATTCCGAAATTTTCCATGTTTTTAAATATTGATTGACGTCCCTGTCCAAATCAACAATCCCGGCTTCATACAATCTTAATATTCCAAGCGCAGCAATCGTTTTACTAATGGATCCAGCCTGAAATAAAGTTGAATCGTTAACCAATTCTTTTAAAGTTGTATTCCTTTGTCCATAGGCTTTGGTCATTACAACCTGTCCATTCTTGATGATTACAATACTTATTCCTGGAACATGATAGTGCAGCATCCTCTCTGCTAAAGAATAGTTCAAATTTGTATCTACCAACCATTTATATTTTGGAATCAACTGGTTCTCTATACTTTCCTCAATGGACAAATTTGCTTTTTGTGCGACTGAAGAAATTGCGAATAACAATCCAAGAATTATTACGGTAGGCTTCATTCCTCAAATCTACGAAATACCGTGGTAAAAGAGAACCAATCATATCAATGACAGAAACCCCTTTAGATGTTGGACGGATATCTTTTCTACCTAATATTTGGCTGCCAAACATCACGTTTCTCCTCTAGAGTTTAGATTGAAAAGGGGATGAAAAAGTTTCTGTCTTAGCATCTCTTTATCATAACAAGTGTTACTGCGCGATGAAAGTAGGTTATCGACTTTTCAAAAATACTATTTTAGACAACGAGATTAAAGAACTCATTCAACACCTTTAACAACCCATAATACCACCTAAAAGCAATTCGAAAATTTTTTAATCTGGGCATTATGGTGCATTCCCTTACTGCTGTTTTGCCCTCGCAGTTCACCGTTAAAAAATGGGCTGTAGCTAAAAGCTACAGACAGGTTAATTATTTGGTCCTCTCCAAATTGTATCCAAAAAATTTATTCCATAAACCTCCCTAAGCTTTCTGCTATTTCTGCGGATGTTGGCAATAGATGGTTTGGAAATTCTTCACTTACCATGTAATTGGCTACTCCTATTGGGGAGTCTGCACTTTTTAAGGCACATTCTACTACTGTTCTATTTTTATCTTTAAAAATGTTGATTCCTATTGATGGGTTTTCATTTTCTGTTTTTACGGTATCGGCTAATACTGCCAAGTAAAACTGCATTTATCCTGCGCGTTCTGGCTTAAATTTGGTGGCCTTTAATTTTATTGCAGCCAATGATTGTAATTTCCTGTGATACAATAATAAGTCCATGTAAAATTCATCTCCTCCAACTTCTAAACAGTACTGATTCCCTCCAAAAGTAAAGTCTCCTCCCATTTCCATTAAAAAGCGTCTGATGTTTTTTATCTATCCTAATTCAATTTCTCGTTCTGAGTAATCTTTACTCATTTCCAAAAAGTCAAAACTATAACTGTCTTTAACTGCCAACTTTGCTTGGTGCTTGTATTTTTCTGCTAAGGATTGATCAAAATTGGTTGGGTTTAACAAAAAACGTTCGTAGGATTTTCCTTCCACTTGATGGGTTAATACACTTTTTGTCCAACCGTATTTCTTGGTCATTTTAATGTAAAACTCTCGTTCTAAATCAGCTTTACATTTCTCTAAAATAAGTATGTTATGACTCCAACTAATTTCTGCCACCATTGGCGGCAGTTTTTCATTACCCTTGTAATGACTGTAAAGGTTTCTCATATACCAAAGGTTTCGAGAAGAAAATCCTTTTACCCCGGGGAATTATTTTTGCAAATCTTTAGCTAAATTCTCTACGATTGATTTACCCCGACCGTATTGCTCTTGCTTTGCAATAATGGATTCACCTATTTCCCAATAGAGTTTTAGGAGCTCTTTGTTTACAGCTTTTAAGTCCTCATATTGAGATTGGTAAACTTTCTCTTTGATTTCTTCTACAAAGTTTTGATAGTTTGTTTGATCAATTGTATTCACAATTCAAATCTACTATTTTTAAACCTCTAGTTAAAAGAGGAACTTTTTCAAGTTCCTCTTTCTTTTTTTTACTTTGTTTAGGCTTTTGTTTTCAAGTATTCTCGTAAACTTTTCAACCAATTCTCCTCTAACCAAATTCGATTGATTTTCGTGCTCAATATGGAATAAATGCTTGCACAGAGCTTGGTTAATCTGGAGTTTTTAATCAACAACTCTTTGATGATTTTCGTTTGTTCTTTGTTGAGTTTACTGAGGCGGTTACAGGTTTCTACTAATATTAGATTGCTTTTTAGCAATTGTGTTTGGATATTCTTGTCCATGTCTTTAAGGAGTTA
>JAWUVT010000080.1:0-9721 GCA_034112225.1 Flavobacteriales bacterium
TCGGCAAAAACTCGATCTTGAATATCTTTGGCATTGATCTTTACATTAAAGTATGCCCCAGTAACAGCAGTTTTGGCACAAAGAATACCAACAGCAGAATCAGACAGGGAAGACTGCATTCCATCGGTTAACATGGCTTTAGATACTTCCATAGAGTTGTAAGCGGTTTCCATGACTTGAAAGGGAACTTCAGTCGCATATATTGTCGCCGATTCAATAGCCGCTAATCTTGCCGTTATTTCTTCTTCAGAAGATTTAGGCATTCTAAAACCATCAATAATTTTATTAAAGGCATTGGTATCTTCGTCAACTAAATAAAGTAACCTCTTTTTGTAAGCTTGTCCTTTTTCTGCCCATTGCGAGAATTCTTCCCATCGATCATCCCAACCCGCTTTGTGACCAGATAGGTTGGCAACCATGGTTCCTAAAGCAACCCCTAATGTTCCAACATAAGCAGCAATAGAACCACCACCTGGAGCCATAGATTCTCCTGCAGTTTCATCAGCAAAATCAGCCAAGTTGAAATCTACTAATTTCTTGGCATCATTATCCAGCATATACTCGATAATCTTCTCTTGAGGATTAAAGGGTTTTAATTCATCTAAACCTAAGGACTTAACAGCGATCTTAATTTTTTCAGACTCAGAACAGCCTAAAGAACGTTGTTGTTTCATTAAGTAATAATCCGCACAATCTAACATGGCTTGTAATGGAATTAATCCAATCAACTCAGATCCTGTTACTCTTAACCCACGAGCAGTTGCCGCTTTATCAGTTTCATCAAAAGCAATGTGCATTGAGGTAATGCTAATGTTGGTTAAGTTATAGGAGATTTGAGCTACGCCATATTCTTCAATAAACCATCCAATACCTTTAACAGCTTTTAATTTTCCAGGAATACGAATTCCTTCACCATTGGCATCCAGTACCTTTTTTCCTTTTTCTAATTTAAAACGACCTGCTTCTCTAATGTCAAAAGCAATCGCATTTGCTCTACGCGTAGAGGTAGAGTTTAAATTAATGTTGTAAGCAATTAAGAAATCTCTGGCACTAATCGCTGTCACTCCTGTTGTTCTCACACGATCCGTATATTCAGCAGGTCCAAAATCTGGTTTCCATGCAGGATTGCTTAATTTTTCTTTCAACCCTTCATATTCTCCTGAACGACAAGTGGCTAAGTTTTTTCTTTTTTCTTCTTGGGCAGCATTCTCGTAACAGTAGATAGGAATGTGTAATTCTTCGCCAACACGTTTCGCTAATTTGTGCGCGTACTCAACCGTTTCTTCCATTGTAATTCCACTAATCGGAACTAAAGGACAAACATCGGTTGCCCCAAAACGTGGATGAGCTCCAGTTTGTTTACTCATGTCAATTAATTCGGCAGCTTTCTTAATGACTAAAAAAGCGGCTTCAATTACTTTTTCTGGTTCGCCAACAAAAGTAATTACGGTTCTGTTGGTTGCTTTACCGGGATCAACATCCAATAATTTTACGCCCGCTACAGTTTCAACTACATCCGTAATTGTTTTGATTTTTGCGGCATCTCTTCCTTCACTAATGTTAGGAACACATTCTATAATTTGTCGGCTCATTTTCTATCATTTTTAAGATAACGTAAAGCTAACAGTTTGGTTTTAAAAAGAGGAGAGGAGAGCGGAAATTTATTTTGTTAATTGACAACCGTTAAAGTTTTTTCTTCTTTTGTACTTTTAACCAACCTTGATTCTCATCGGTTTGGGTTATTTTTTTTGTAGATGCTTTCCTTTAGCCTTGAGAAAATTAATGCTAAATCACTCTTGGGCTCTTTTATATTTTTTTGTGGAACACTTTTTTGTTAGGACTTCAATTGTGTCAACTGCTTAAAAATACCATTTCTGGTCAGCTTCCTTAACTAGTGTTCGTTTTTTTTTGTCTTGAAAAAGTGAAATAGCGCTCATTTATAGGCGAATTATTTTTGCGATTAAGCCATGTTTTCCTTCACTAATGTTAGGAACACTTGCTCTAATTTGTTAGCTCATTTTCTATCAATTTTAAGAAATCTGAAGCAAATGGTTACGTTTTTAAAATAGGAATCAGGAGCATAGAGAATTTCATCCTTTTAGATGTTCTTTTAATGGGTCTATTCACTTTGGTTAATCTAAGTTAACATTAGGTTAACATCGGAACTTTAAAGATTGAAAGGGTATGGTTTACCTTTGTAAAAAAAGTGAGGGTCCCATTAGTAGATTATTTATACTTCTAAATCACTTGAATATTAGATTTTAAAGCATTTAATAAGTTATGGAAAAAAATATATTATCACAGAATAATTTAATTGCCACTGAAATTAAAGAGAAAAATGATGTGGATGTAGAAGTCTTAAAAGATCAATTTTTATCATTGAATGCTTATTCTAATGACTTGGTGGATAGTTTAAAATATGCTGAAATTATTCAAAAAGGCGTGTTGCCAAAAGACAGGCATTTTAAGCTTCATTTTAAAGAATATTTGCTTTTATACCTCCCCCATAGTATTGTTAGTGGAGATTTTTATTGGGTAGGAGAAGTCGGAGGTAAAGTGATTTTTGCTGTAGGGGATTGCACTGGACATGGAGTTCCAGGAGCAATGCTAACGATGTTAGCTCAAAGTTTTTTAAATCATATTGTCTTAGGAAAAGGGTTGACCGATACGGCTGAAATTTTAGTAGAGTTTGATAAAAAGTTTATTGAAACCTTTCAAGATGAAAAAGAAGACAGCTATTCAAACGATTGGATAGACATGGCTTTATGCTGTTATGACAAAAAGCAGATGACCCTAAGCTTTTCTGGAGCAAAGCGTAAGGCTTTACACATGTCTGAAGGAGTTCAGAATATTTATAAAGGAAGTAATTATCCTATTGGAGGTTGGCAAATTGAGCGAAATAGAACTTTTGATTCAGAAACGATTGCCCTAAAAGAAGGTGATATGTTGTATTTAGGGTCAGATGGTTTTCAGGATCAGATTGGAGGGGAGCGGTCCAAAAAGTTTGGTTCTAAAAAATTACACATTTTACTGGGAGAAATAGCGGAGGATTCTTGTAAGGAACAAAAGGCTTTCTTATTAGAAAAAATTTCAGGGTGGAAAAAAAATCAAGAACAAATGGATGATATTTGCTTGTTGGGAATTCGATTTTAGGGCTTATTGTCTTCGTTAAGTTGAAAAAAGATTACGCAGTTTTTATTGAAATTGGAGCTAGGGTTACTGACGATTCGCACATCATTTGGCATCGTGTAATTAGGGAACAGCGGTTCAATTATTCTGAAAATTTGAACACATAAATTATTCTTGAAGTAACAATTACTAAAATGGCACCACCACCTCTAACTTGACCTCCTGAAACCCACTCACCATGTGCTTGCATATCAGAAAATTCTCATTTAAACGTGTCATAAATTGCGCCTTCTACTATAATTTTACAGAATCCACCATTAACTTTAGTCATTTGCTTGTTGTTCAATTCATGAACGTTTAATTTTTGTAAACTTTATTATTAAAACTAATTATCCGAATAAAAATAGTGCATATCCAACCAAGTTATGCAAGGAATGAAATAGGATTGCTGCCAAAAGCGAATACTTCAATCGAATAGATGACAATACTAATCCTCCAAAACATATTGGGAAAATATAAGCTATTGCTCCAAAAGCAGAAGTATAATCAAAATCTAGATTTTGTAAATGAACGAAACCGAACAATAACGCACTCAGGTAGACCAATCCATTTAACTTAAAATGAATTTTACATCTATATAATAACACTAGAACTAAAGACAATGTACCTATCCCTAAAAATCCATAGATAGAGTGATTTTTAGATAGGAATCTTATTGAAAAATAGATCAACCCAAAACCAAAACACCAAAAAGATATTTTAGTTCTTTTTAATGGTGCTCGAAAAACAAACTCTTCAATAATTGGAGCTACAACGACTCCCATTAAAAAGTAAGAAATGTTTTTTTGAGGAAACCGAACCTGTCTTAATTCTAATTGCCAATGATTAGCTATAAAAATCGATAAAAAGGTAACTAGACATACAGTGATAGATAGAAATAGTAAATCAATAAAATATTTTTTATAATTATATTTTTCGTTAAGTTGATTAACTATTTTCTTCGGGTTAATTATGGATACTAAAAATCCCATATAAATCCTTAAAAAGAACTGCTTCCGAAGAAGCAGCTCTATTTTAGGACTACCAGCTCTACCCGTACCACCATCAAACAACTTCTCCTACTCTCTGATATGGTTCAGTAAAAGATCCACCATTACATTCTCGAATCTGTAGATTTCGGCCACCATTCACATTTTTAATTTTCTTGTTGTTCAATTCATGAACTATAAAATTATCTAGACTCATAATATATCGTATTTAAGTGTTTTTATTTTACTCTTCATTGGGCGGTTTAAATTGGCATAATCATTTCGCGAAAGAGGTTGACCTACCAATACTAGCACATTATTTTAAAAGTTACAACTTTTTAAATACGTATTTTTTATTAGGAAAAACACATAGGTGGGATTACTTAATATTTGACTTAAAAATAACGTAAACCCTTGTCTTGTTGGTTTTTTCAGTTTTGTTAGTCGTACTTGTGTGGGAAAGTTGTGGCGATAGGAATTTATTTTCGTTTTTCTTCTTATTTTCAAAAATTATGACAATTGGATGGTCATTGTTGGGATTGTAATAACGCAGATACTACGATAAATAATACTTCTATTTTTTTGCTTAGAGATATAAAATGCGAATAGATCTTCAATAGTCACTAATGACAGTTGTTTGTTCATTCCTCTTTTTTCTTAACTAATTCAATAATTCCACTTGTTATTCTAAAAATATCTAATGTATTTTTAGGCGATATTTGATTTTGATAGATTAACGAATTAGTGTGCTGTTGAATACTTTGTCTTTGATTATCTTGTACTGAAGATTCTAAATAAGGATTAGTGTTTCCTTGCAACAAAATTAAGTTTATATTATTCTTTGCATTAACTGTTGCAACATCATTTAATTTAAAATCAATAAAAACTCTTTTGAATTCATCATAACTCATTAAATTGGTTAAGGAAAACTCTTTTAAGTAGGTCGTCTCTTTTTTTAGATGAATTACTATTTCATGTTTAGAATTAGCGTCAACAACAATTATCACAGGTTTATAACCTATGTGAGTAAAATTAATTGTATCACCTAAACCTACTTCTATAGAAAAATTCCCAGAGTTATCTGTACTTGTTCCTACTTTGTTTTTTACATAAACATTAACATAAGGTAGCAGATTATATTGATTGTATGTCTTACCTAAAAGAAATAGTTTATCATTCTCTTCTTGTGCAATTCCAAGATTACAATAAAACAGGCTTAATAGTAAGAGCATATTTTTCATAAATCTAGTTAGACAATTTTAATTCTTTTCCTAAAAGATTTTCAATGCTTTTAGGAGATTTAATTTCAATATCTTTCCAGTACTCAGTAGAATAATTGCTTGACTCTTTTCCTTTGTAGATAGAGAAATTTACTTCTTTTACTTTACCCTTAGTCATATATTCTTTGCCTATAACATAAATTTCCATGATACCATTGACTTCTTTAAACTTTTCTTCTTGTTTGTGTTTAAATAAAAAATTTCGCGAAACATTTCTGCTTATTAAAGCATCTTTAAATATACGATCACCGCTTTGATTGTAATAATCTTCCGAAATAACGTGCCTAACCATTCGCTGTGTATATCCAAATACTTTAGCAACTCTCTCTTTTTTAGGAACAAGAATATTTATGTTAAGGTGTATTATTTTTTTCTTCTTATCATTTTTAATTACTCCAGCCAATACTCCTTTTCTTTTTATTAATTGAATATTTATGGAGTCTTGGATAGAGTACTTTTTATTAAAGTCATCTACTACAATAGATCGACTTAAATATGGTAAACCAACAATATCTAGAATCATCATTGAACTTCTCTCCTTCTCTTTCTCTTTTTTGAGTAGCTTCTTATTCTTAAAAGATCGGTATTCAATTACCCTCCTTTTTACTTTTTTACTTTTGTTCTTTGGGATGTAATATTCGATTAAACCATCCATAAAATACTTAGGCACACCATTTTCTGTTTGATAACTTCTGAAAAATGCTTTTAGAACAAGATAATCGGGTGTTTCACTATTTTTTGTGAAAGGCGGTAATGAATTCGTTCTCGATTTTAACACTATAGATTTTCTGTCAAGTAAAGTGTCGAATTTAATTTCTAAGTTCTCGTATGAAATATGTTGAATAGTAAAAACCTTACTTTTTGATTTCTTAAGTTCTCTCAGGTTAATTATACCATTTATATCCGAAGTACCTAATAATTTTCCATTTTCTGAAACTATATGAGCAAAAACAATAACAGATTTATTTTCACTATCTAATAGGACTACTTGAGCTGAACTTATATTAGAGCAAAATAAGATAAAAAAAAACAGAAATATTTTAACATTTGGAATCATACTCTTTAGTTTTATTAAAATAAATAAAGAAGAGCCTATATTATTAACTTAGGCTCTTCTTTTGAAAGGAATTAAAGATCCCAGAAGAAAAGTCTAACTTCAGTGTTTCCTTTTATACCATCTAAAAAACCTCTTAGTCTAAAAATAGGAAGTCCACCATTAACTTTACTCATTTCATTGGTGTTCAATTCATGAACGTTAAAATTATCTATATTCATAATATATCGTATTTAATTGTTTTTATTTTGCTCTTGATTGAGCGGTTTAAATTGGTCTAATCATTTCTCGATAACGGTTGACCTACCAATACTAAAACATTATTTTAAAAGCCACAACGTTTTAAATACGTATTTTTTATAAGGAAAAACACATGGGTGGTATTACTTAATATTTGACTTAAAAATAAATTAAACCCTTTGTTTTATTGGGTTTTTAAGTTTTGTTAGTCGTAATTGTGTGGGGCGTTTTTGGCGTGTAGAATTTATTTCACTTTCTTTTTTCTTCTTATTTTCAAAAGTTAGGGCAATTGGATGGAAATTATAGCGATTGAAAATGAAATGAAAACGAAGGTTTTAAAAGCATTTTATTTCTAAACGGTTTAGGAAGCTCCTAACGAATAATATGATAGTTTAAAATGTAGCATGTTAAATTAAAAAGAGCATGTACAATAAAAATTGTGAGAAAAGGACTTGTATTTTTTCTTAAAGACAAAAAATAAATGTAGACAAAGTAAAGACCAATAATAAAAGTGTATAAAATATAAAAGATACCATAAGGGTGGGAAAGAGCAAACAAAGTAGCTGATGTAATAAGTGCTACTTTTTTATTTTCAAAAAAATAAAGCACCAATTTAATTATTCCTACCTGAAAAATTAAAGTCTCTAAAATAGGGACAAAAATTACTATAGTAAAAAATTGAGGCAGACTGTTCTCCTCTTCCAAATGAGGGTTTTCTAATTTGTAATTGAAAAATTCTAGGAATAGGTTTAAAGGAATGGTGATGAATATAGCAATACAAAATAATGCACTAACAAATAGTAACTTGTTATTGATTCCTAATAGATAGTTGTCAATTTTTTAATAGCATTTTATTTCAATGATAAAAACTGTAATGTTATAAAGAGAATGTAAGATAAAAATTGGAAAAAAAGGTTTGATTTTTCTCTTCTCTGAGTAATAGTAAATCATCCCAAAAAACAATCCTAAAACAAACATCATAATAACGTATACAGGGCTATAGTAGTGAATTAAACCAAAAACGATGGATGAAAATCCAATTGAACTTAATAAAACGACATTCTCATTTAGCCTTTCCCAGAATAATGTCAACAAGATCTGACAACCTTTGATTAAAGCAATTTGAAAGATTAGCGTTTCAAAAACTGGAGCCACAAACGCAACCAAAAAAAATACCAAATATCGATTATCTATCTCAGAAATTGGATTTTCTTGTGTTGAGTTTAAATTAAAGAAATCTTCAATAAAAATAGAGGGTAGAATATAACCGACCACCATTAAAATATACAAAAAGACAATAAACTTAATAAAAGTTTCATTCTTTAATCGATTATCAATTACGCTTAAATAGTTTCTGAGAGACATATATTGTTGTTATGGATACTAATAAAAAAAACAGGATGAATTCATCTACTGAAATTTCAATGTTTAATATAGAAAATGAGACTCTCTGAACTAACCAAACGATAAAGAATGAGGTTAATAGTATATATTTTGATTTTTTTTTGTCATTTGATATAATTAAAGAAACAAGAATAAATGATAATCCAATACTAATAGAAAAAAAACCTTTTTCAAAATCAATTACTTCTCTACATAATTCAAAAAAAACAGAAATTGAAACTAGAAATATGCCTATTGTTTTTAAAATTGTATTATTCATACCTAAAAAGGTAAATAAAGGGTTAGGGTATTTCCCTAACCCTTTGAATTAAAAAAATAAATTTACCAAGCATTCATTCCATCTTGAAAATCTTTTGGATTATTTTGAGCGTCATTAATCATCGCTCCAAGAAGCATGATTAATGGAATCCAGTATCCTCCATTTATTTTTTTTGATTGTGTAGTACTTAACTCAGTTACTGAGTATGATTTTAAATTTTCCATAGTCTAATTTATTAAGATTATTTATTTGCTCCAGCACCGTTAAAACCAGAGGATTCAAGGCCTTTTCCTGCAAAAGACATAGCTCCAATAGTCCAGCCAAGAGCATACGCCATCCAGCCCCCACCATTAACATTTTTCATTTGCTTGTTGTTCAATTCATGAACGTTAAAATTATCTATACTCATAATATATCGTATTTAATTGTTTTTATTTTGCTCATTATTGAGCGGTTTAAATTGGTCTAATCATTTCTCGATAGCGGTTGACCTACCAATACTAAAACATTATTTTAAAAGTCACAACGTTTTAAACACGTATTTTTTTCTAAAGAAAAACCCGTGGGTGGTATTACTTAATATTTGACTCTAAAACAGCGTAAACCCCCTGTTTTGTTGAGTTTTTTTAGTCGTAATTATGTGGGGCGTTTTTGACTTGTAGAATTTATTTCACTTTCTTTTTTCTTCTTATTTTCAAAAATTTGGACAATTGGATGGAGATTATAGCGATTGAAAAAGTAATCTACAACCAAGAGGTTAATAGCACTTAATTTAAAAAAAGAAGAAGGAATGGCTTACGCACAAAACTCACACCAGTTGGCATCAGAAGTCTGAGTAAATGAAGTGTTTACATCTAAAATTTCTTTGATGGTTTGATTAAGAGCACTTCAAAATCTTCTAGTATGGAATTGTCAATGGTGATGTAGTTAAAAACTACACGGAGTTGTTTTGTGGTTAAACTTCAATTCAATTACTCACAAAGTTTAAGTTGTTTATTTTGAGAAGTGTGAGGTTGAAATCATTTAATTTTTCTTAACACGTAACTTTTGAATTTCTTCAAGGGGTAATCCTGTGTTGTCGGCTATTATTTGATCATCAATACCACTTCGTTTAAAAGCCTTAGCAATTTCAACAGCCTTATTCTGTTCGGCTATTTCAGTAGCTTCTTTTTTAAACCGTTTCTCTAATACATAAGTAGGAACATACTTCGTGCTCTTTTTTAATTCTTCCAACAAACCAATGTCTCCGAAACTCAGATAGCTTTTATCGGAAATAATTAAATGGTCAATGACTTCTGTATTTACAATCATACCGACTTGAATTAAG
>JAWUVT010000081.1:0-16563 GCA_034112225.1 Flavobacteriales bacterium
GAATAGATAAATATCCCCCCCCTAAACCCTACTGTCATAACTTAATTTTTCATTCTTCATTCAACATTATTCATTCTTCTTTCTTCTTTTTCGAGTAAATCGAATCGTATCCTTCCTTATTTCTCTATCGTCAGTATTAAATTTCCTTAACTCATCCACTATCGTTGGGTTAACAACTGCTTGTTTGGCTATAATCTCATAAGCCATTTCTTTTAAGTCCTTTTTAACTTCGTTGTTCTTTCGGTATTCTTTATGGATTACTTTCAGAAAAATTTCTCTATTGGTATCGTTAACTTTATTGGCGTAAATGGCTTCTATTTCTCTTTTTAACGTTTGTGCTTCTTTTACATTAGAAAGGTAGTTGTTGAGGCAGTTGTAAGCCTCTTTATTTTGATCCCATCCTTTGATTAAAAGGGTTTGTGCTTTTTCTTCCTCTCCCATTTTGTTTCTTACCACTAAAGATGCGTTAACGTATTTGTTTTTAGCGGTTAATTGATCTACGTGTTTTTCATAAGAGCTAATTCCTTCTTTCTTTTTTTGTAGACTCATGTATAAATCACCTACTTTTTCGTGTTTTTTTAATTCGGCATACAACTCTATCGCCTCAGTTGTCATTCTTCCTTTTTCATAGCAGTGTGCAGCCATTTCTTTATTTTGTACCTGTTTTAAATAAACCGTTGCTGCCTCCTGATAAAACCCTCCTTTTTCTAATGTTTCTGCGCCTAAAGAATTGTTTTTTAAGAGCTTCAGGTAAACAAATGCCGCTTTTTGATAATTCCCATTCTTGATCAATTCTTCTGCCGTCTTATTGTATTGAGCTCTCAACCGATCATGATGAGCGCCTAAGTCTATCGTTGGTCCACCTAAAGCAGAACCACTACCTCCAAATAAAGAAAAAGTATCCCATCTTCTTGCAAAATCAAATTGACCTTTAATTAGCTCTCCTCTCCCTGTACCATCATCTAAAGGAATGGCATACTTTAAAGCTTCCTCAGGATTGTTCTCTAACCAATCCATTAACTGGTCTACTTTTTTTTGATTTCTCTCTTCTAAATTTTCAAAATCTTGCTGCAGCTTATCAGCCCATTGATGCTCTTTTTTTGAGAAGGAGTTCATCAACTTTTCAAGCTTAGACATGATTCCTGATCTTACCACTCCTTCAACTTTACCATTCTTTTTATCGGAAGTAAACAAAGCACGATAAATTCCTAGTTTAGCTTTCTCTAAAAGGTTCAATGGCTTGTTCGGCATTTTTTCATGTTTTGGAAAAACATTCTCTTCCAAATTTCTCAAAACATCTTCTGGAGCTACCGATTTTACTTGAAACGTTTTAACTTTATCTGGTCTAAAATTAGAAGGCTCAGGTTTGAATATATCCCTATATTTTTCTATTGGAGCTTGAATTAAAGGCTCAAAATTAAAGGGAGCTGGTAGTTCTACTAAACCAAATGTAGGATGTAAAACATGTTGAGTTGTTGAAAATAATTTTTCTAGATCCGAAGTTAATAGCTCAGGATAAACCATTGTTCTTTCGGGTATAAAAAAAAGGGAATTTACCTGCTGACACAATTCATTTTTACCTACTCGGCTAGCATCTATTGTTTGTTGAGTTAAAATTAAACAGCCCCAAATTGAATTGGGTGTTGTATTGGGTAGTGGATAAACTTCAATTTCATCTAAAGAGAAATTGAGCTGTTGTATTTCCTTCAACCATTCTTTAATGGACGAGTTTTGAATAAAAAAACCTCCAAAAGGAAATGTATTTTCTTTGCTGGGTTTAATTTTAAGTTCCATCCGTTATAATTGTGTTTATAAATTCATCAATATATTGATTGAAGAAATCAGTGGTACTTATCTTATCTAATGGAATCATTGTTGGGTTAGCCTTAACAACATCCACCTTAGCACCACATAATTCTAATTCGGCCTTTATTTTCATTACTTTCTTCTTCTTCCATTTTCCTTGTAAGTTTTGAGGACTGTTATCTACGATATCTTTTACATAGCGCAAACCAAATTGCGTGTGTTCTTTAATTTTTGAAATTAATTTTAGTGGAGTTAATCCTGCATCATTTAATGTGATCTCGTACATGGGTTCATTGTAATAATAAACATTGCCCGCAAATTCAGCAGGAGTAGCTACACCTAATGTTCTTCCGATTACAGAAGGAATATAAATTGTTGGAATGTTCGCATTACTACTCTTTAAAGTGATTATTCCTACTCTGTTAACAGCAACAGAACTTCCTTCTGAAAATTGAAAAAAACCTTCGTTAATAAATTTAGAATCCCTACTATTCGTAAAATTTTGTTGATATGGCTCTTGGTGAAGTCTAATATGATCTCTTGAATTTAAACTCAGTTCATGGGCATTAAAAACTAAATTGTTAGCTGAATTAATACTGACCGTTCTTATATTTTTAAAAACATCAGACCCTCCTTGATATTTAATAGAAGCCTCGTTATTTTCTTTCTTTCTTGATTCTAGTTTTAACCTTATCTCTTCTGCTTTATCATTAACTTTTGTTACTTCTCCTGACAATTCAATCCGCCAACATTGAATTTCACAATAAAAGAAATGCCCCTCTTCAAATAGAAAAGCATCTTCAACGTTTGATTTTCCTTGAGAAAAAAGTATTAATTTTTCCTCTTTAGTTGTTAAATTTAGAATCGTAATTTCTTTTTTTTGATGATCAAAAGTCAGTACTACGAGTGAATTATTCTCTAATCTGCCGATCTCAAAATCTTTATTCTTTATCGCAACATTCGAATGAATGATTTCCCAACCTTTGCCTCCTGAATTGATCGTTTCTCTATGTAACCTCAATAAGGTTTTGTCGTTTGAAACCTGGAAAACATCCTGATTATCGGTTGTTTTTATTTTAGCCTTGCGATGTGAACCACGGATTAAAATTGGACAGTAATCACTCCCTATTTTTTTGTCAATTGGTGTAAAACTTACTTTTTCACCCCATAAACGCTGTAATGGAATTTGAAAGTGTTGCACATGCTTTTGACTGTTTTTCAATTTTTTGTAAATAGCTACAGCACCTTCAGAATCGTTATAAATAAAATAGTGAATACGATTTCCCAACTCACTAATTGCCTTTTGCATAGCTGGCTGCTGTGGCGTACTTTTTTCAGTGAGTACAAATACTTCCCTGTCTTTATCCGTTGGAAAATCATTAAAATAATCATTCAGCCCTCCTGAAGCATCCAAATTGGCTTTAACAATCTCTAACCCATTTACAATATCATCTACACTCTCAAAATTAATTTTATGATACGAATCTCCAAGCACAAAAGCCTCGCAAGTTATTTTTGATTTGGGATGTTTTACAATGGCCAACATCGTAGCAAATGCCACTATTTTTGGTGTCCCCCAATTCTTTAAGGAAACATCAATTAATAGAACCCTACGCTTGTCCTTAGATGCAGGTGGAGCTTCTCGACTCAGAAACAATGCTTCGTTATTGGCTAATCGTGATAAAAACACCAGCTCATCATTGGCAAACTCAGAAATTAACAATTGGTCCAAATTCCCTTTATTTGTTAAATCAGACACTCCTCCAATAGGTTGTTCTGAGGAGGAGATACTATGAAATGGTAAATTTATTCCCGCCCAGATGGTCTTTACCAATGCGCCAACTTTATGGGTTTTATCGTTGGCAATTAACTCTTCTATAGCGTCTTTTGGCGCTCGATCCAATACTTCTTCCTCCAACAACAATCCTTCTTTTACCGCTGGAAGATTGGCAATCTTTTTAAGGATATCTTCTGGGGTCTTGAATTTTTTATTGAGGAGATAAAATGGTTTTAAATCCTTTTGAAGGGTTGATACCGTTAACTCTTTTTTTGAAAAAGAACCCATTCCCGCTTCCTTAGCTAAGCTTTTAGAATTTTGTAAGGATAAAACATGATGACAGTTTTCAAAAAGAACTTGTATGACTTGAATTCTTTTTTCATATTTTTTATAATTATCGGGTAACGCTACCAGTAAATTCATCATCTTGATTACCTCTGAGGTTGTCAGCTCATTGCACATCATTGACGGTTGCCTTTTTAATATTTTTTCTACTGCTAAAACGCCTTCTCTTCCAGTAGGATTCGTGGCAATAATTGCCAAAATTAAGGACCCAAAAGGTGGAGCCCCTTGTTTTGAAATCACCTGCAAAATCTCAACCAGCAACTCTCGGTAAGCAATCGTCAGACTATCAGGAATTGCTAAGACTTTATGATCGTCCTCCCAATGCCAGAAATAGTTTTTATAGGTTTGAAAATAATCCACTAAAATTCATTGTTAGTATTCATTGTTTTTCTAAAGGAGCTTATGGTTAGTTTCTCTATTGCCTCTTTGTTGACCTTAAAATAAGTGCTGTCTTCATTCCATATAATTAGCTGCTCATTGTCGGGGTCAATTTTAATTCTTACTAATTTTACCAAGCTGTCCAATTCAAACTGATAACCAACAGGCAATAACATCCCTTCGTTGAGCCAAAAAGCTTCTCCATCAATCGGTAGTAAAGGTGTGCCAAAAAGTAACGCATCCTTTTTGTTGAGTAATGTCCACGTCAGATTATCTAAACGTATGGCTGGAGCAGATTCAACAAAAGTCTTCAACAAATTAAGCTCCAGCAACATTGCTATTGCTCTCTGTTCATTGTCTGTCGAAATAAGTTTCATCTTTACACCTTCTTCGATACCAAAATAATTGTTGTTAAAGTTGGTCAGCTCAAGTGGTAAAGCTCTTTCTATTGGTGTCCATAAAAAAGCAGGTTCTTTTTGATCAGGTAAAAGGCTATTTTGCAAAAACAACTGCGCGTTTTTACTGTAATAAATATTTTTTGATGGAATACTTTTTACGGCTACAGATTCAATCTGAGCCAATTCAAAACCAGTAACCCAAACCTTATTTTTATCGAAAGCTACTTTTAGATTCGACCAATTTCTTAATGTTCCGAGATTGTCTTTCTCACCAATCGCTACAGAAAGGTAATAGCTTATACCGTTTGTAATATCTTGTGCCATAGCCCTTCTATTTCTGTTAATAAATGTGCTTTGTGCTCCTGATTTTTAATCCAACTGCACCTGGTTTGAACATACCTTAATTTATCTTTAATTACATTTTGTGCTTCAAAAGACAGGTTCTCTTGGGTAAATTTTGCAGTCAACAAATTCACTTCTTTCATTAATTCCTCTGCATTTGGAATTTTGTTAAACAAGGCTTGAGGGTGTGCAGATGGATTTTCATCTTTCTCAATAATTGCATCAATTATTCCTGCCAAAATTTCAATTTGTTCTTCTGTATCCCAAATGTATTTTAACACCCAAAGGTCAGATAGTGTTGTTTCTGTTCTTCCACACATCACCGCACTAGCAGCCAATAGGTTCTGAATTTTCACCGCTCTACGATCCGATAATTTTACCCCTATGTTACGGAGGTTATGAATTAAGTCGATGTATTCTTTTCTAATCGGCTCTAGGTTTACTGTTTTACTTAATTGTTGCAATGCTATGATTTGGCTAGGGAGGATTAAAGGCGGCTCTTCAGTTGGTGTGCGATCCAATTTTCTTCCTGCAAGCAATACTTCCTCTATTAAATCAGGATGCACATAATCGCAACGCACTCTAATTAAAAAACGATCTAATAATGCATTCAAGGCTTCATCTTCTGGCAACAAATTACTTGCTCCAACAAACATTAATGCTGGAATTTTTCTAGTTTCTCTACCTCTTCTAAATATTTTTTCATTTAACACCATCAGTAAACTATTTAAAATAGCACTATTGGCATTAAATATCTCATCTAAAAACACCATAGATGCTTCAGGAAGCATCCCTTCGGTATTGGTTGTTAATTCTCCTTCTTTTAATTTTCGAATATCAAAAGGCCCAAAAATCTCATTGGGCTCCGTAAACCGAGTTAACAAATACTCAAAGTTTTTTCCTTCGGCAATGCAATTGGATAAAGAGCTAACAATCGCACTTTTTGCGGTTCCCGGAGGGCCTAGCAAAAATGCATTTTCGTTGGCGATTAGGCAAACCCCTAATAAGTCTACAACCTCATCTTTACCAACAAAAGTATCTTTGATATGAGACAATACGGTATTTAATTTTTCAATGTTATTCATTTACTGTTGTTGTTGTTGTTGTTGTTGTTTTGAAATCACTCCAATATTCCTTCGAAAACATTCCTAGATTAGACTGTATTCGTTGATTTATCAATGGGTTATTGGCGAGTTTTATCGTTTTATATTTTACTATTCTATCTAAATAAAGCTGTTCTAAACAGGGGGTACTAAAAACGGTGGTAAATTCATTATCCGCTAGCGATAAGGGGTAGTTTACTCCTGAAAAATGCCACTTCTTAAGCGCTCTTTCTAAAAGGGGAACCAAAGCATCTTCACTGTCTATTAATCTTAATTGTTCAATCATCGTTGGAATAAATCGAAAACACAGGTCCACCGATAAGATTGTTGATGGGTTGATTTCGAACAGTGCTTTGGGAAATAAATCTTCCAACTCCTGTGCTTCATGTTTTCTGTACAAAATCAATTGAGCGGTTAAATAAACTACTTCTGCAGCCCACAATGCAGCGTTACCAGAAAATGGTGGCGCTACAAATGGATAATCCAATGTTTCTAATTGATATTGATCAGAAAGAAATTCTACCGTCTTCGCTTTCTCTTCTTCCTCTATCTTCAATATGTTTTGATACAAAATAACCGCTTCGCTTTCTCGAAGAGTCTTGATCATCTCTAAAAAATAATTGCTCATTGGTTCTTCTATTTATCTCTTTTTTTATCCTCCCACTTTTCATATCTATTCATCCCAATAGAAACAATGATGCACAATGTAACAAAAGAAATCGTCATTAAACTCATTGAACATTCCCTATTCTTTGGTGATCAAAAAAAGCGTTAAATAATGGCGAAAAGTTGAAATAATACAATGCATATCCATAAATAACAAACAGCACTACAAAAGGGATGATCGCTACGGTATTAATTACTGACAACCAGGAAAATACGCCAAAGATTAAGCTGACTACTAAACAAAATGAATAGCCATTTTTTGCCCATTTTTTACCTTTAAAAATAGCATACATCAAACCGATTGTTAGAGACATCCTAACACTTTGTTGTATTATTTTGTCTGCATCAATAGTTTCCGTATTCGAATGGTAAATCATTATCCTATAAATAGAAATGAGTAATAAACTAGCATAAAGTCGTACTAGCTTTCTTTTGCCAATTAACGCTTGTCCATCCATTTGTTTATTTGTTCGCTCCTCTTCCATAACTTTAGATTTTCAAATCATTTGAAATGCAATAAATCTAAGCACATTAATTGTCCTATAAAAAAAAGTGTCATCTTTTTATTTAACGGTATGAATCACACCTCTTTTGTGCATTTCAGATGCATTCATTCCATCGTAATACGCGCTCCTCATTTCTACCAATAATGAATTAATTTTAGAAGGATCTACAGATTCTGGAAGATTCGAACCGAAGTAAGCCTTGTCAATTTCTACCTGTTTCTCTTCTGCTAACTTTAATAATTCAGCATACTGGTAAAATCCTGATTTAATTTTTAATAAATGAGCTCTATCCGCTCTAAATACGTTTACAACTCCATCTTGACCAATTTCTTTACACATCTCCAACAAACGAAAAGTATGGAGCATGTTTTTTGCATCATAATTCTTACCATGCTCTAAGGTATTTTCATACCTGATGTCATTTCGTTTCTCTACCCACTCCCAATATTCTTTATATGATTTGCAATAGAATGAATAACCGTCTTTGTTAAAATACAACAACGCTTCTTGATTTTGACCATTATCAATGGAACTAAGAGCAACTTGATTTGCATCAGACTTTTTTAGGACACCAGCATACTGTTTTTCTTCATTATAATAGAGTCCGTATAGATCTTGCATGTGAGCAATATTTACCAAACCACAATGTTCTTGTTTCCAAGAATTAAGGGTTAGAAATTTTAATAATGATATTGATCCATTACTGTAATTCACATAACAAAAATCCAACACCGACCTCCGCTCTTTGTCAATAGGGTTAAGAATTTTTTTCTTTAGTCCTTTGGCTTTTTTAATTTGAGACATGGCATATTTTCCAAAAGTATCTTTACATAATTTTGAAAGGAAATCATCTGCCTTAATTTTATCCATTATAGGATGCTTATATAAAATACTACGCTCAGGAGTTGCTAACAGCTCCATTATGTTAGGGTTGTTTACAGCAAGCAATTCTATAAATCTTCCTAATTCATAATAAACAATATCATTCGTTTCATTATTAACTTGCGGAGTATAATTCAATCCATAAAGTTCCTCCTGAGGCAAAATGAATACTCCTTTTATATCTGTATCAGATTCAGGGGTATCCAATCCATAAGCTCTACTTCCGCTGATGCATTTGATGAAGCCTCTATTACTGCATGCATCTGCAAAATCTAAAAAGCAAAAAAGAAGAATTATACATTTAGAGTTTGCGTCTCAAAATTTAGCAAAGGGCATTGATTGGTTAGAAAAAGAAAATTTAGCATTTCATTAAGGCAAAGCGATCTCTTTTGCAACGGTCTCTGCGGGTTGGACGATCTGCATTACATGGGTTTTTCTATATACCCAAGGGAAACGTCACCTTCTTGGCTTCAGCGCAAATCTCACGCAGCCGCAAATAAGTGATGCGTAAATTGCCCCACTTCCTTTGGGTTTGTTCTAATCTTGCTCTGGGTTTCTCTTCGAATCTACGATCGCCTAATCCTTAAAAACATCTTCAATTGATCCGATCAGGATATCCATAAAATCATCATCCTCTTTGTGAATATAGTTGTTTACTCCTAAACGGATTAAATCCAACTCTACCTCTTTATTCTTTTGTCCAGAAAAAACAATTACAGGAACTTCTGAAGTTTTTCTTAATTCTTTTAAAAATTCTAATCCTGTTTTATAGAAAATTTCTTTAGCATTAAAATTATAGTCTAATATTATTAAATCTGGGGCATTAGATAACATTTGCTCCATAGCATCATCCCCATTTTCAAAAGTTAAATTGTTAGAATTCAATTTCTTATACACATTTAAGCTTATTATCTCAGATAATATTTTACTGTCTTCAATAATAAATATAGTTTTCCCTTTTTTCATTTTCATCCGTTTTATAACCATTTATTATTGTTGGTAATGAATTCTATTGATCGTCTTATTCTTTTGAATCTTCGGACTAAAGGATGCTATTATTATTATTAAGCTAAAAAATTCACTTCCAACAAGGTTAAAAGTATAATCAAAAGAGTTAATAATGAAACTTTCTTTAAAAAAAATACGCACAAAAAGATAAAATTTATCATTTCGTTCTGCAACAGACAAAATTTTATTCTGTCATATACCTTATTGTTCACTACGTTGAAGACTAAATGATCAACTTATTTTTATCAGCAATGTTAGGAGCTAGGAACTGAAAGCTACAAACAGCCCCTCCATTATTCATTATTCATTAATCATTCCTTCACTCCTTCATCAATTTCCCACTAAACTGTTGGCCAGCCTGGTTAAACACCATTACGATATAAGTGCCCTTTTCTATTAAACGACAATCCAAGGTGATGTTTTGTTCTCCTAAGGTGTAATCAACAGATCGCATTCGTTTACCTACGATGTCGTAAACTTCTACAGCATGAATCAACTCATAGTTTAAGTACTTTTCTTTGGCTAACTCCAAAACTATTTGGGTTAAATATTTTACTGGGTTTGGGTGGATCACCAATTTATTTTCAACTCCATCTTTACTAAACTTAACTGTATTTTGAACTCTATTTGTAGCTAAAGGATCTTCAAAATCAAAAACAATGGCTGCTTTATTAGGTATAATTTCTCCATTCTTAATTCCTGCTTTAGGACTAATTTTAAATTCCACAAAGCCGTTACTTCCTTCTTGGTTTTCACTACTATCTGGTAAATAAATATTGGTGAACAGAAATTGAAGGGTTTGCCCATCTTGTTTTATTGAGTACTCATGACTAGACAACACTTCTTTTAGAGTATTTACCTCTAATTCATCTGGAAGTGTGTTGGTAATTTTAACGTTTTGAGCAAAGTAAGTTCCTACATTTTGAAAACGAATTTTATACCTCAATTCTTGTGTTTTTTCAATGTATCCTTGGTAACCCTCTCCAACTGGATAAACTGTTAGATCGTTAGGGTCTACTGCTCCTACAACGGGATTGATATCGGTTACTGAATTATCGAGCACATCACAATCGCTTCCATTGTCAGTAAGGATTGCATCAACGGCTAGCATTTTTCCTATTGTTGATGCAACACTTACTGAATCTACAATTGTAATGTCAAAATAAGCCATTGCTTTTAAGGTGTCTATTTCCCAAGTGTAGGTAGCAGTTGTATCTTTTTGAACAAAGCTGGTCCATGGAGTGGATGCACTCAAAGGAATGATATCTTCATGAAATTCTATTGTTAAATTAACACCATAAGCAGGATATGCGCCACTATTTCCATAAACGACACTGTAGGTGTTCTGAAAGCCTTTTCTGAGAGCTGTTGTTCCTAAACTAATGTTTAAATTGGGATCAGGACAAATGGTGGAGTTGCCAAAGCTATTTCCACAATAAGTTTGTCCATTTTGTATGAATAACTGATGTCCTCCACTCGCGCAATCTATTGTCCAATTTGGAGCATTTTCTTGAGAAACGGTATAGGTTCCTTCTTCTAAAAAGAATTGATAACTTCCATTGGCATCTGTTGTTACATTTCGGTTTCCAGGTTCCACATGAACAAGAACTCCTGGTATTCCTTGCTCTTCGGCTTCTTGAATACAGTTTTGGTTAACGTCATTAAATACAGTCCCACAAACCTGAATGCCATCACCTTCAAGCACATGAATACAGTCATTGATATTCTGATTGATTAATACCTGTCGATAACCTGAAGGCCATTGTATGATTATTGAATCTACTCCTGTTGCATTCCCTAATCCAACTAATGTTTTTAAAGAATTTTGACTTCCTGCTCCTCCTCCTGTCTGTGCAGACACTTCTTTCAGTTGCCAAACATCTATTCCATTAATATTGGCTTTAACCGTTATACGAGCTCCTATGGCACTTCTATTGGCATTTACTCCTGTTAATTTTAAACACAACCAGCTGTTACAGTTGGCTCTACTGTTTTCAAAAAACACATTGGTTTCATTGGAGTGGTTGCCAACAATTAGATCTAAATCGCCATCATTATCAAAATCACTCCAGGCTTGTGAGTACGAGTTTCCTAGATCTTCGGACAGTGGTGTTTCTGGTTTAGAAAAGGTGTTATTTCCATTATTAATGTACATTGTGTTGGGATCGGTTTGATCGTTACATACATACAGATCCATATCTCCATCGTTATCAAAATCTATCCAATTGCTACTGCTTGAGTGTCCTCCATCACTCGTAATAATACTCGTTGTATTTTGAGTAAAGGTTCCATTTCCATTGTTTTCATAAAAGAAATTATCTTGTCCACTGGTATTGGTAACAAAGAGGTCTAGATCGTTGTCGTTGTCAAAATCCCCCCAACTGCATCCTACTGAATTGGCATTGTCTGGGGCAATACCAATGGTTCCCATTTTAGTAAATACATCTGCTCCATCATTGCGATACAGGGAGTTACTTTCGCCATTTGTTGCAGGTATAAAAACATCCATGTCTCCATCATTGTCATAATCTGCCCAAGTAGCTCCAATAGATCTTTTGGCTTCTTGTGTTAATGTTGAATTGGTAATCAACGTAAATGTTTCGTCTCCATTATTCTTGTACAAGAGGTTAAACCTTGTTTGCATATATTCGGTAACAAACAAATCTAAATACCCATCGTTGTTGTAATCTACCCAGCTTGCTCCATGACAGTAACCACTATAGTTTACAAGCGCTCCAACTGTAATCTTGGTAAAATTTCCTCCCCCCATATTTTTGTAGAGTGCATTCATTGCTCCAGTATTGTTGGCTACAAATAAATCTAAATGTCCATCGTTGTTGTAATCTCCCCAAGTGCCTGAGATGGAACTTCCTCCATCCGTAATTATACTACCTGAAGTCTCTTTGGTGAAGCTTCCATCCCCATTGTTATGGTATAGAAAGCTTCCTTTATTCACGTCATATTCTGCTACATATAGATCATCAAAGCCATCATTGTCATAATCTCCCCATGCAATTCCCCAAGAGTTTGATGCGTCATTTGAAAGACCTGCCAGTGTATTTTGATTGAATTGTACTGAAGGATCATAAGCCAAATTAATTACAGGCAAATCCGTTCCACAAATGACTTTTGATCTTACAGAGAACTGAACATAATCCCCTGATTTAAAGTTATTTTCAATATTCATTTGAATCTTTAATTGAAAACGATTATTGTTTAAGTCTAACACGCCTGGTAAACCATTTTCATTTAAACTGCTGTTCATATTCATCAATTGATAAGTGTTTCCTGTTGGTGTAGTCAATGGATCTACGATTGAAGTAAATGATCCTGACAACGGATATTTTAGTTGACCTGACCCGCTAACAAAAGTCATAGAACTTCCTATGGCTGCAATGTCTACGGACACACTATCCAAGTGTGCAAATTTAACACTAGCCACCTCAATGGTTACCTCAATTGTATTGCTGCATTCATTACCTATTGTAGTTCCAGTAATGGTGACTTGTGGTTCTGCATTTTTTGGTGCTACGGTTAACGCAAGCGTAGTGTAAGCGCAATAAAAGTGGGCAAAATCTTGAGGGTATCCGGCACATTCATACCCTGAATACGCAACCAAGTAATCGGGTGCACAAGCGGAGTAATTTCCTACAACTGTAAATGATTTTGTACCATTTGTATTGATCGTTCCAATGGCAAAGTAATCACTCGTTAACTGTAAGGTGTCTCCATTACTGTCGTCTATTACGTATTGCAACTCTAAATCTCCTGATGGATTTTTAAAATGCACCCAAGAGTTCGCTGCACTAGAGTTTGAGGTGCTATTACTTACCTTTAAATTCCAGCTTACGGTTCTTCCTAATCCATCTACTATTGGATTATTAGATGACAACACCAAGGTTGTTGGTTTGTATCTTATCCTGTCTGGACTGGAGGTATACCAAGCACTTGCTCCGCCGCCCAAATATTCGGTTTGAGCAAATTGAAATTCCCAATCAATGTCTTCATAGGTATTGATGGGCACATCACAAGTTGGTGCTAATTCTAAATAAACGGTTCCATGAAATCCATCATCACTGTATTCTACTGTTCCTCCAAAATTCTTGTAGTACTGCTCTAAATCGAAATGCATCACTCCTCCACTGTTGTGGTATGGAACAAGGTTATTTACGGTTTGTGTTGCGGTACTATTGGTTGTTCTTGTTCGTCGTTGTCTAAAGAAAACCCGTACAACTTCGTAATTTGCTGGAATGCTCACTCGAACTTCTTTTACATGTGCCCAGTTCCGGTATTCGTAGGGAAACAAATTTCCGCCACCATAGTTATCACAACAATCTCCTACGCTAAACCAGAAATTCTGTTGTACCGTTTTGGTACATGATTTTACGGAATAATTACTCGCCCAGCTGCTGGTAAAATAATAACCTATAAGGGTAAATCTTCCATCATAATCATCACACCACCATTTGTCATTACTCAGTTGGGAGGCATCATTCCCCCATGGTTCTGCTAGGGAACTTGAAAATAAATCGTTGTTGATGGTCACCTCTTCTACTTGAGCACCAATGTTACCTGTTACTTCGTAGTTCACAACCAACTCAATAGAATCTCCATGTGTAAAGTAAAACTGGCTGCTTTGGGGTGCGTTTGGCAAGCCATTACAATGGAAGTTGGGCAAAAAGCTATACCTGAATTTACGTTCATCGTTAGCGCCATCTACGGTTTGCGTTACAAAATTGGTACAGGTATAATACGAATTGGTAGCGTCATCATAGATTTGAATACTTCCATCAAGTACCGTCATGTTTTGACCAAAGTCGATGTCGGCTTCTACAAAAAAGTTTACGAATGAGGTATTGTTTGCTCCAGCTTCTACAACTACTCGATAAATCGTTTGAAGTGTATCTCCCACCATAAGACGCTTGGTTTTAATCTTATTAAAATCTAGCGAACCGTTATTGTCTGCCAAGCCATTGGCATCATTATCTGGTTGGCCATAGCTTATCCGCGTTGTTTCAAATGATAGGAAATGGAACCCTTCACAATTGGATAAGGGACAATGTAAATTAGTAGAGGTGGTTTCGTTACAGACCATTTCTACTCGACAAGAATTACAGGATGCATCTGGCACATAATTAATGTCCAACGCAATTGTTTTAGCTCCTGAAGTTGCGCCATCACAGTCTCCAATAAGGTTAACTAAAATTTCTGATTTTTGAATGTTAAAAGGTTCGGGAGAAAGAAATACTGCGGTTAATGTTCTTAAAGTGCCATTATAATTAACTGAACTTGGCTCCCAATTGGTTGGACTACTTTCCCAAACAAAATCGTTAACTTCACCAGCCCATTCTAATCCTAATGGTAAGGTTAGTACTACTTCATAATTTGCACCTGCTCCTACTGGCAAGTTGTTATCGTGACTAGAAATGGTGTAAACAAAGGGTAATTTTTCTCCTGCATCAATGTCAATTGGAGTTTCAGTAAAAACAGTCATATTTAATTGGGTAGTGCCTTCTCCAGTTTTTGTGCTGCTATAACTATTGTTGCCACACATGTCTTCATAATCTACCTTGTATTTCCAACCCATTAGCGCTTCATTATTGCATTCACTGATACAACAGTGGTAGCTATTCCAATTTATTATAATGGTTTGTCCTGGTGCAATATCTATTGGTAAATAAACCAGCACTCTTCCTACGGGGTTCTCCCCTAAGCAACTATAAGCGGCATCGTTTCTTGTTTCAAATTCAGTTACTGACCAACTAACTGGTGTTGCTCCAGCACCAATTTGGTAGGTTAAACTTGTTGCATCTATGGCAGAAAAAAGATTTTGATTGTATGCTCCACCTGTTGATTTGTAAATGTCTATTTCCACATTTTTGGCATAACCTTGCCCATTATTGACTAGTGTAATTTGTTGGGCACTTGTTTGTGAAGCGAAACAACTCGACAAACTTTCGTTAGACGAAATGCTTAGATTAGGATTTTTCAAACTAATGTTTATGTGTGCATATGAATTATTTGATTCTCTGGTAATTTCTTCACATCCCCATACTGTTTTTATGGTAGATGTAACCGTGTTTGCCAAACATCCACTGGCTACAAAAGTTTGTAAAATGGTGATGCTTTCGTTGGTATTAAAATAACCATCATGGTTTCCAATGGTCGCAAAATCAGCTGCAGAAAACGAAATAGTATCGAAAGTTGCATTTATTATTCCCAAATTGGAACGAAATAAGTCTACTCCAACGGCATTTCTAATGTCTGTTAATTTAAACTCGGAAAGCTTCCCGTTTCCAGCATTTACGATAACAATGTTTCTTGTGATGGTATCTCCTGTAATTACCGATTGACTCGAAGGTGAGATGCTTAAAACACTTAAGGCTGCATACAGTACATTATAAGCATTAGAGCTATGCTGTACTTGAGTGGATGAGAAATTTGCCGTGACAAGGTTTCTAAATACATTGCTTTGCTGCTGGTAATCGATAGCCGAAAGGCCTGCTGATATGGCGATATTGAACACAAGAGAGTCGGATGCTGCTAAGTTATTGGCAGAAAACACCAACGAAGAATTGTTACTTACATTTTGTTCTTGTACGTTAT
This sequence comes from Flavobacteriales bacterium, assembly GCA_034112225.1. Taxonomy (GTDB): domain Bacteria; phylum Bacteroidota; class Bacteroidia; order Flavobacteriales_E; family Vicingaceae. Next base: position 15,818 of record JAWUVT010000081.1, read on the forward strand.
AGTTACTTAGCTCCGAAATTGAACCTTGTACATAACTTATTCCTGTTGGCAATTGAACGGTGATGCTTAAACCCGAAAGAGCAGCACTTGAATCGTTTTTCAATTTGACTTGAAAGCTTTCCGATTGGCCACAGACTGTAACTTCAGGGGTTGTGGAAGAATTTAGGAGGACTAAATTTTGAGTTTTTACGAGTGATGAAATCAGAATTAATGCAAGTGTAAGTAGTAAATTTCTCATAATGTTCTTTTTTTTTAAGTGGCTACCATGTTTATGCCTTTTTACTTTTATGTACCCAAAGTGTTGAATACCAAAAAAGTATACGACTTTTGGTGCGTTGTAAAAAATAGCGGTTATTCCCATTTCGAGATGATTACTTCTCATTTTGGGAAACTCATTCAAAAAAATAAAAAGGAAAGAAATGCACCGTTGTTCGCGTAATAAATGCTGAAGAAAACAATCCTAAAAAGTTGGTTTTATCACCTTCTGGAACGCCTAAAATGAGTCTTATTTTTTTTTCTTCCCGTGTATTTACCATCTTAGAAAACGGACTAAATATAAGTAATAATACGTAAGTAATAATAGAGAACAACCAAGCTCTATCCCTTACGGGATAAAGGACAAGTACTAAGTGAAAATACGTAAGGGCAAAGAAATAAAGAAAGAGAAACGAGCTATTTTTCCGCGGCATAAAAAGGGCCATCGCTAGGAATTGATGAGCTAGAAAATGGGTTTTGAAAAGTAGCTT
>JAWUVT010000082.1:0-10630 GCA_034112225.1 Flavobacteriales bacterium
AGGTACAATTGATCATTGTGCCAACTTATTTCCATAAAGTTAAAAATAGGTTTGCTTTTTGAAGGTGTGAAAACAGAAAGAATTCAGCATAAAGTGTTGAATGTTATCCAATTGAACATTAATGTTCTTTTTATAAGTAAAACCTAATTGTCAAAAGTCCGACAGACTCCTAGGTTAATGACAAAGAAATAAAATATTGAGCTGAATAGCGAGCGTCTCCATCGTAAAGTCCTCCGTTTTTTTTAACACTTTATTTCGACTAATCGAATTGGAAAGGGGGCGGGGCATAAGAATTTTGAGCAGGTTGCAATTGACTACGGTTTAACTCATTTCTTTAACCAAAAACCAATGGAGATTACTCCCCCTTGATTATTCCCTTTAGAACCGTTAGCGTAAACATTCATTAATCCGAAATTATATCTACCTGAAAAATGAAAACGTTCAATATCTACTCCTAACCCAACTACTACAGAGAAATCATTTGAATTAAAGTTAGTCCTATCCAATTCATCTCCATTAAGGCTTCCACCAATTAAGGATGAATACATTATTCCTCCTTGCCAACTCATACCGTAAAGATTAATAGAACTCCATTTTAAGACTAGAGGCAAGTCAATATAATTTAAAATTACTTTGAACTCATCGGACAAAACATTTCCTCCCTCAGAAATGACAGGTCCAAAGTCTCCTCCTTTCTGAGAAAATAATAAATTCATTTCACTGCCAAGTCTAACATTGACAAAATTGTAATTTAAAATTACACCAAAATTATATCCCAGCAATCTATCATTTTTCAATGAATGTTTTACTATTCGAGAAATGTTAGCCCCACCAACTGCTCCAACATTAAATTTATTTTGAGCATTTACAATAAAAGCCCCCCCTAAACAAAGAACTAAAATTGCATACTTGATCGTATTGATAAGCATTACACCAAACTCGCCAACTGCTCTTCTAATACTTTGATCTTAGCTTCAGCATCTGCTTTTTTCTTTTGTTCTGCAGCTACCACTTGCTCAGGAGCTCCAGCAACAAAACGCTCGTTAGAAAGCTTTTTGTTTACAATATGAAGTGAACCTTTCGCATATTCTAAGTCCGTTTTAATTTTCTCTAACTCAGCTACAACATCAACATTTCCTTCCATTGGAATAAAATACTCGTTGGATTTTACTACAAAAGAAAAAGCGCCTTCTACCTTATTATCAACGTAAGTTAAATCTGATAAATTAGTCAGTTTAGAAATGATCGTATCCAATGAACTGTTAATGGCTTCATTCTTTTTTACCATTAAAGCAATCTGATCTTTATTAGGAATGTTCTTCGACTTCCGCAATGTTCTAATTTCAGCAATTACATTATTGGTGTAATCAAAGTCTTTTAACAATGTTTCGTTAACGGCTCCAGCTTTTGGATAATCCAACAACATAATGGTATCTCCTGGGGCTCTTTCTTCCATTTTTTGCCATAATTCTTCAGTTACAAAAGGCATAAAGGGGTGAAGCATCTTTAACAATTCTTCAAAATCAGCGATGGTTGTTTTTAATGTAGCGGCATCAATTGGTTGTTGATAAGCAGGCTTAACACACTCTAAATAAGAAGAGCAGAAGTCGTTCCAAACCAACTTGTAAGTACTCATTAACGAATCTGACAATCTGTATTTTGTAAAATTATCGTTAACAGCAATTAAGGTTTCATTAAATTTAGAATCAAACCATTCTATAGCAATTTTCGCACTTTCTGGTTGCGCTAAACTCTGATCAACTTCCCACCCTTTAACTAACCTAAAGGCATTCCATATTTTGTTAGAGAATTTACTTCCTTGCTCTAATAAAGATTCATCAAACAACAAATCATTTCCAGCTGCAGCACAACTTAACATACCAAAACGAACACTGTCTGCACCATATTGATCTATCAATCCTAAAGCATCGGGAGAGTTTCCTAATGATTTACTCATTTTTCTACGTTGCTTATCTCTTACCATTCCAGTAAAATAGACATCGTTAAAAGGTTGCTCATTTTTAAACTCGTAACCCGCAAAAACCATACGTGCTACCCAAAAGAAAATAATATCCCAACCGGTAACTAAAACATTTGTTGGGTAATAATAATCGATCTCAGTTTTGTCTTCACCAAAACCATCAAAAACAGAAATTGGCCACAACCAAGAAGAAAACCACGTATCTAAAACATCTTCATCTTGTCTTAAATCTGAAAGTTGTAAATCGTTATTTCCTGATTCTGTTTTTGCTAGTGCTAACGCTTCTTCTTTCGTTTCAGCAATTACATAATCGTTGGCTTCATTGTAGTAATAAGCAGGAATTTGTTGTCCCCACCATAACTGACGAGAAATTGGCCATTCTCTAATGTTATCTAACCAATGCTTATAGGTGTTTTTATATTTTGAAGGGAAAAATTTAATGTTATCGTTCATTACATTTTCCAATGCAGGTTTTACGATTTCATCCATCTTCACATACCATTGTAAAGATAGTTTTGGCTCTACAACGGTATCTTGATTTCTTTCTGAATACCCAACATTGTTGGTCATCTCCTCTTCTTTAATTAGCAGTCCTTGTTCTTTTAACAATTTTGCAACTTTCTTACGAACTACAAATCTATCTTCTCCAACAAATACTTTTCCTGCTTCGCTAATTGTTCCATCATCATTAAAGGTGTCTATAATCTCTAGGTTATGACGTTTTCCAATGTCGTAATCATTGGTATCGTGAGCAGGAGTTACTTTTAAGCATCCTGTACCAAATTCTATGTCAATATAATCATCAACAATAATTGGTACTTCACGGTTTACCATCGGAACAATTACTTTCTTTCCATGTAAATGGAAGTATCTTTCATCTTTTGGATGCACACAAATTGCAGCATCTCCCATAATTGTTTCTGGACGGGTGGTTGCTATGGTTAAGTATTCATCAGAATCCGCTAACTTGTAGTTAATGTGATATAATTTAGATTGCACATCTTTACGAATTACCTCTTCATTAGATAAAGTGGTCTGCGCTTTTGGATCCCAGTTTACAATTTTCCAGTCTTTATAGATGTATCCTTTTTTGTTTAATTCTACAAAAGAGGTAATTACGGCATCCGATAATTTAGGTTCCATTGTAAATCGCGTTCTTTCCCAATCACAACTTGCGCCTAATCTTTTTAATTGTTCTAAGATTATTCCTCCGTATTTATCTTTCCATTCAAAAGCGTGCTCTAAAAATTTCTCTCTTCCTATATCGTGCTTGCTGATTCCTTGTTCTCTTAATAGGTTAACCACCTTAGATTCTGTTGCTATAGATGCATGATCGGTTCCGGGAACCCAACAAGCATTATACCCCATCATTCTTGCTCTACGAATTAAAACATCTTGGATGGTATTGTTCAACATATGCCCCATGTGCAACACTCCTGTTACATTTGGTGGTGGTATCACGATAGTATATGCTTCTCTTTCATCCGGTTTAGAACTAAAAAAATCATTTTCCATCCAGTATTCATACCATTTATCTTCTATGGCTTTTGGATTGTATTTACTATCGATATTCATGCTGAATCTTTTAAAATAAGTTGGCAAAGATATAGTATTGAATAGACTAATCAAATACTTGAATAATTTAAATCCTTTTGAATCACTTGATTTTATTAGCCTTCAAATTTTATTTTTTGATTTACCCCCCTAAACGTATTCTTGATTACGTGTATAGATTTGAAACTCATAATTATCTCAAAACAAAACACTATGAAAACTTTGAAAAAACTTAAAACATTACTTGTAGCACTCATAGGCATTACCAGTTTAAATGCTGCCCATGCACAATGCTCGTCCTCCTTTACAGCTCTAGATAATGGAAATGGAAATTACACGTTTAACAATACTTCTACTGGTAGCGGAACCAACTATCTTTGGAATTTTGGTGATGGAACAAATTCTAATGCCACTAATCCTTCTCATACTTTTACTGCAAACGGGGCCTATGTGATTCAATTGGAAGTGTATCATCCGTTAGACTCTAGTTGTTATGCTTACACGGTTGATACCATTAATGTTACGGATCTAGTAAACCCTTGTAATGGAATTAATTTAGGCTTTACACCTGCCAACAATGGTGCAGGAAATTATTCTTTCACCAATACTTCTACTGGCAATTCAGATTATTTCTGGGATTTTGGTGACGGAAGCTCTACCAACACAACAAATGCTCAGCATCAGTACTCCGCAAATGGAACGTATAATATTTGCTTAAGTATGGATACTAATAATACTGCTTGTACAATTTGTGATACAATTATTGTCTCAGATGCTCCTCCTTGCAATACGAATGCTTCATTTACTTACACCGATAATGGAACAGGAAGCTACACTTTTAACACTACTTCTTCGGGGAACTACCCCTTAATGAATTGGGATTTTGGTGATGGAAACGGTGCCTTTTCAGATCATCCAACACATACTTATTCAGCAAATGGAACTTATATTGTTTGTTTAAATATTGACACTAATATTACCGCTTGTATAAATACTTTTTGTGATACAATTATTGTCACTAATATCCCTCCTTGCATTACTAGTGCTTCATTCACTTATACCAATAATGGAAATGGAAGCTACACTTTTAACAATACTTCTACTGGAAATAACCCCTTAATGAATTGGGGTTTTGGTGATGGAAACTTAGCCTATTCAGATCATCCAACACATACGTATTCAACAAATGGGACGTACATTGTTTGCTTAAATCTTGGCAGTAATTATAACGCTTGTAGGAGTATTTGTGATACAATTATTGTTACTGGAGTCATTAACAGTACTCCTTGTCAAGCTGCCTTTATGGTAACTCCTGACTCTACAAACCTAGGAAATGTGCTTGTAATTAACAGCTCTACAGGTAATAACCTTACTTATTTCTGGGAGTTTGGAGACGGGAATACTTCATCACTTGCATTTCCTAATTACACCTACAGTGCTACAGGGCCTTTCTTTTTATGTTTAACGGTAGATGATGGAGATGGATGCACAAGTACGCATTGTGATTCTATTGATTCTGGTGGACTTGTATTAAAACAAGGTGGATTTTCAATTGAAGTTGAACCTCCAACAGTAACGGGGATTGATAACAAGATAGAATTAATTTCAGCACTTCGTACTTATCCAAACCCTGTTAAAAATAAGTTAACCCTCGAAATCAATTTAACGGAACCAACTCAAATTGAAGTTTCTGCTTCTAATGTGGTAGGAACATTTATGGCTACAATAGTTAACCAAGAGATGAATTCAGGCTTAAATAAAATAAAGTGGGACACAAACAATCTTCCAAATGGTTTATATTTAGTATACATCAAGTCTAACAACTCTATTCAAGTCAAAAAGATCGTCATTAATAAATAATACGAGGACTAATAATAATAATAATAATAATAATAGGACTGTACTTTAAAATAATAGTTTAGAGTACAGTTCTTATATCTTATGCTAACAATAAGTGACAAGCTTCTAAAGAAGGTTAAAAAACAAGACCGGAAGGCTCAGTTAGCGCTTTATCGAATCTGTTTTAATGATTTAATGAGCGTTGCATCCAGGTATAATAAAAACGAAGAAGACGCTGCATTAATAGTTAATAATTGCTTCTTGAAAATTATTGACAATCTTCACAAATACAACAGTTCTAAGCCTTTTCAGGCTTGGATCAGAAGAATTGCAATGAATGAAGTAATTGATGAGTATAGAAAAAATAAGAAAAGGAAAGAACTATTTGTATGTACTGAAAATATTGAAACGCACGAGGTGAAATACTTCAGTGAGATTGATCATGAAATTGAAGCCGAAGAGCTGAATAATATGTTACTTAAATTGGATAAAGCTACAAGAACTGTATTTAATTTAATTGCCATTGATGGTTATTCCCATAAAGAAATAGCTGAACAACTAAATATTTCATTAGAGACTTCTAAATGGCATATGAAAGAAGCTAGAAAGAAGTTGAAAAGTATGTTCATTCAAAAACAAAAAAATGATGTCTGAAAATGAAATCGATAAATTGTTTAAAGACAAACTTTTTGTAAGAGAGTTTGAGATTAAGGAGAGCTACATCGCTAACCTTGAAGTTTCTTTAGAGAATAGAAAAGGTGGGCGACTAAAAACCTCATTCTTCTTCCTCTCATTCTTCTTATTGGTTAGTGTTTCTATTGTTGGATATTTCTTATTAAATTCAACTAACAACTTGGGGATTAATGAGGAGACAACTCTTGCCCCATCTGAAAATTTTCATTCAATACTTACTGAGGAGGCTCACCAATCCAATGCAAACACTACTATTGTTTCTTCAGCAACAAAAACTAACAAAGAGAATTCTATTCTACCAGAAAAGTTAGCAAGCGCTAAAACAACTCATCACCAACAACAGCTTATAAATACTGAAAAGAATAAAAATCTTCCAAAATCAAATGGAGTGAATCCAATTAAACCCTCTCTAATTCCTTCATCCTTTTCAACTTCAAGAGTTAAGAAGAAAAAAAATAAAGGGGTAAAAACAGCTAAAATTGATAAAAACAGTTCCATAGGAAGAGCTAGTCAGTCATTAGAAGATGATCGTGTGCTGAACAATGAGTCTCTTTCCAACAAAACAAAGAATACGGCAACCAATCTCTCTCCTTTTAATGAAGAATCATTAGCGAATAAAACTATTAAACCTCAGGAAGCCAGCCTTAAGAATCAAGGTGACCGATTAAATGACCCTGAAAATATAAGTTTAGACCATAACACCAACAACTCTTTACCAAAAGATTCTCATCAACGCGTTCTAAAAAATGTAAGTAGCCCAACAGCTAGTGAATCTTTAGCAACCAGTCTTATCAATACAGATGATGCTGAAAATAGAAGTGTAGACAAAAGCACGACCAACTCATTACAAAATGACGCTAATCAAAGTACTCTAAAAGATGTAAGTCCCTCAACAACTATTAAGTCTCTAGAAAACAGTAATATAAATACAAATAATGCTGAAAATATAAGCTTAGACAATAGCACCATCATTTTTTCACAAAACGATTCTAATCAACGTGTTAAAAATGATAGCCTCCCAGAAAGTGAAGCGGATTCATCTGTATCCGTCGAAAAGGATTCTACCCAAAATTTAGCAGACCATATAAAAGCGAATCCATATGCTACTCAGGAGGAGGAAAAAAACAAGCCTAATACCGCTTATAAAAAATGGAATATCTCAATATTTGCTGGACCTGCGATGATTAGTAAATCAATTTCTGGCACTGTTTCTTCGAATTATTTAAACAAAAGAAAAAATGAAGAGAAAGAGATTACTAGTGTGAACTATGGAGTAGCTGCTAGTTATTTTTTAAGCAAAAATTTTAATCTTTCTACCGGGTTAAATCTCCTTTCCTATGGTGAAAATGTGGAATATTCTAAAATTATCAAATCCACTAACGACAGTAGCATAATTTCTTATACTCAAGTTATCTCTCAGGATACAGGCATTTCAGACACAACCTATATCCCTGTATACGCTACTCAACTAATTAATGATACGCTCCTAGAAAGTCAAACAAGAAGAAATAGGTACACCTACCTTCACCTTCCGATGATGGCAGGATATCAATTTAATTTTAATAAACTTTCTGTAAATATTCGAGTTGGTGGATCAATTGCCTTTTTAATTCAAGAAGATGGGAAAAATATAAACACTGAAATGACTGGAGTTGAATCCTTAGAAAGGAAAAAAACCTTTTTTAATCTTATCGTTTCTTCTTCCTTTAGTTATCCTATCAAAAAAATAGATGTATTCCTAGCACCTATATATCAATTTAAGTCTTCTAATTTTCTAACGGATTCCAACGTCAAACAACGCTACTCTTCAGTTGGGATTAATTGGGGGGTTTCAATAAAATTCTAAGCTCCAATAAGGTTAATTTTGAGTAATTAAAGTAAGCGTTCGTTAACGCGTAACCAGCGTTTCTACTCCAAAAAGAGGACGAATTCTGCTTAGAATTAATAAGGTAACGATTGTTCAAAAAATACATCCGTAGCGAATAAATAATACTAATTCTTAACAAATTAAGTGGACACAATTTTAGCCAATACCAATCCTACTTTTGTTTGTTAAAGAAGTGTTAACAGAAATGTTTAAACCCAATTAATCAGTATGTTTGTACTGTTATAGAAACTAAAAACAATTAATCATGAAAAAAATATTATTAACATTTGGCTTATTGGCTTTTGTTGCTGTTGGTGTAAACGCACAAACAACTGCAACTCCTGCTACTGAAGTGAAAGTTCAAAATCCTAATGCTCCTACCATGACTTTTGAATCAGAAGTTGTTGATTATGGAACGATTGAGCAAGGTGCTGATGGAGTAAGAGAATTTAAATTTGTAAACAACGGTAAAGAACCCTTGATTATTTCTAATGCAAGAGGTAGCTGTGGTTGTACTGTTCCAACTTGGCCAAAAGAGCCAATTAAGCCGGGTGAAACATCCGTAATCAAAGTTAAATATGACACGAAGAGATTAGGTGCAATTAACAAATCGGTGACCATTACTTCTAACGCTGTTAGTCCAACTAAAGTCGTAAGAATTAAAGGTAAAATTATTGCTCCACAAACTACTCCAGTAAAAGAAGCTGCAGGTAGTCCAGTTGCAAACTAGCATATTGATAAAATGAAAAGTTCACTTTTCAAAACATACTTAAGCTTGCTACTTTTATTAGTAGCAAGCTTTTCTTTTTCCCAAAACGCTGATGACATCCAATTTGAAAAAACAACTCAAAAATTTAGGCGTGTTAAAGAAGGGCATCTGATTCGCTTAACCTATATTTTTACATACTCTGGTAAAGAAGAAATTGGAATAAGTAATAAAGAGATTGACTGTTCTTGTACGACTATAAATTATTACAGTTCAGACCTTCTAATAAAACCAAATAGTACAAATAAAATCACCATCAAATTTGACACAAGTGACAAAATTGGTTGGCAAGAAAGAAAAGTTATCATTCAATTTATGGGGAATAATTCTGAAATTTCCAGTAGCCCCTATTTTGAAAAAACACTTACTTTTAAAGGAGCTGTAAAAGCATCAAAAGCAACAAAGGAAGCTTACCAATTAAAAAAAAAATGAACAGTACGATTATCGTTCAGGTACATTATCGCTGAAATACGGCTAATTTTACTGTTGCATTCATTCATCCTAAGCAGTACCAAATGCACTCTTAATGCATTAAGTAACTCCTCCAACAATAAAGTTGTTGAAGGAGTTTGGTATTTAATCTTTAAATAAATTCGAGACCTCTGGTGACAAAGCACTGGTTTGTTGCGACCATGAGCCTGTAAATTTATAGATGTCATGACTTTCTAAATAGTGTTTCACAAAGTGGAAATGGTAGTCAGCTGCAATCTGAAACAAATACAAATCACTGTTTACATTGACATAATTAGTTCCAAAACGACTTTTAGCTGCGGTCTCTTCAATCATGCCATCTAATACCGCATTAGCATCTGGTTCAGCCATAACATCTATATGGGTTGAAGGTAGATCTCCGAATACATTTTTCCAAGCATCGGCAGATGATTTTCGACCAATAACATCTCCTTTCAACTCGCGAGGGGAATTTATAGCTTCCTGAGCCCTCTTTAAATCGGTTTCGAATTGTTTATCCTGTTTTAATTGACCACCTCCGTTTGTTGGAGAAAACAAACTGACCAGCTCTACCCAAGCTTGCTTATATTCTTCGGGGTTGTTTCGCTCAATTGCAGCCAGTTTGGGATTGGCCCAGCATGGTCTATAACGAAACTTTACAAAACTGAAATCAGGTAAATTTCCCATCCAGCCATGTCCTAAATAAGAGGTATCGTTGGGTACTGCTTCAAAATTAGGATTCCCTAATTTATGTAAAGAAGAAAGTATCTTATTGTCCCATCCTTCTTTTGTTCCATCATTGTAATTAATTGATTGTCGACCATATCCCATTTCAGATGGATTCCATGATTTGGGATCATAATTTACATCCCAATACGTATTCAAAACACTTCCTATTCCACTAAAATCTTGATGCGCCCATGTATCTAAGAACATGTGCTCTAATCCCCAACAGAATAAGTCTAAAACGATGTAGATTGTCCTCCCGATTATTTTCTAAGATATATTGGCCTCCAGCTGCATAACTAAGAATTGATTCTAACCTTGTATTATCGGTTGCACATTTTATGGCATCCATACTCATTTGACGTGATAAAGCACTTTGGGGTCGGTTCAATAAATTGCCATGTGTGAAGTCTTTTTTATATTGTGTGGATTCTTTGAATGAATATTTTTGTAAAAACTTCCAACCTTCGCCAGTATCACGAATCTTAAATGGAGATAAGAAGTTAGACACCAATTCACCATGTACCATTTCACGGCTAGGTGTATTGGCTGGATCTTCATAATTACCCGGAGTAAAGTGAAAGGAACACCATAATCCATCCTCTGGAGCTAGTCCCGTACTTAAGAACCCTTCCTGAAAAGTGTAACGAGGATGATCCATACTGCCTACAATGTTGTATTCCCCGTTTTTTTGAGTATCGCTAACCAACTTCCAATACCCTGCATAAGTAGTTTCGTTAAAGAAATCAATAAA
>JAWUVT010000083.1:0-8487 GCA_034112225.1 Flavobacteriales bacterium
TTTTTGAAGGTGTGAAAACAGAAAGAATTAAGTATTGAATGTTAGCCAATTGAATATTAATGTTCTTTTTATAAGTAAACCCTAATTGTCAAAAGTCCGACAGACTCCTAGGGAAAGCGACAACCAAATCGCCTTTCTCCGCACTTTAAAGAAAAAGTAATGCCCCATTTTGCAGCATTAACCCTAAGCACTAAGGCTATATGGGCAGGAGAACAATAACCAAAAACGCCCACTCCTACTCCTTTTTACCCTGGTTTAAAATTTATCCGACTTCCTTTTACTTGGTAATTAGGTAGTTTTACTGAAAAAACAAATTGAGTATTTATACGGGTAAAATAATGGTTTTTAGTGGCGATATTGAAGCGCTTACCGTTTTGGAGTAGTTGCAAAAAAAACAAGCGACAACAAATGCAGCGAAAGAAGCTTACTTTACGAGGTCTGGATGTACTTGAAAAAGATAGGTAATGAGTCGTTTATCCACTGAATGTGTGAAAGCTAAAAAGACTATATTTACTACATTTAATCCAACTGCGTTACACAACAGTTTGTTTTAGGCGTTTGTTGGCGAGCATTAGAAAAAAAATGAAAGATTTAACTGAAATATTAAATATCGATTCTAACGCGATACTCAAGGCGTACAAAAAAGGGGATATACTTCAGGTTGCAGGTAATTCTAAAGCTTCCACTTTTTACGTTAAAAAAGGACTTTTAAGAAGCTACATCATTGACAGTAAAGGAAAAGAACACATTTTTATGTTTGCTCCAGAAGGTTGGATAACTGCAGATTTGGAGGCATTAGAGTTTAACGAACCAGTCCAACTTTTTATTGATTGTTTAGAAGATTCAGAAGTCATCACATTTAATAAAGACAGTCTCTTTAAGGCTGATTTTTCTAAAGAAAAAATGATAGATAATGCCCAACTTTTATACCGAAGAATGGGTAAATTACAACGGAGAGTACTCCTTTTAATGAGCTCACCAGCAATTGAACGCTACATTTACTTTTTAAACACCTATCCTGAATTGCCAAATCGAGTGCCTCAACGAATGATCGCATCTTATTTAGGGATAACACCGCAAGCGCTAAGTACTATTAGAGGAGAAATAGCTCGAAAAAAATAACAGTTCTTTCATTTCTTAATGTAGATGAATGCATAGGAGAAAATAAGTCTCGAAATTTGCTGACTAAATTTAGACTTATGAGCATAAAATATTCAAATGGTGAAATAACTATTAATTGGCAACCTAAACTTTGCCAACACGCTGCAGTATGTGTTAATTCATTACCTAAGGTTTATAATCCTGATGACTCTCCTTGGATTACTATAGAGAATGCAACTACAGAGCAATTAAAAAATCAACTCAACAAGTGCCCTTCAGGAGCCTTATCTTTTTATCAAAACAAGAACAATGGATAGAGGTCAATTTGTTAAAAAAATATCCTTTACTGCAATCGGAATCCTTGCTTTGTCAAAAATAGGATTCACTAAAACTAAAATAATGAGCAAATCAATTGTCAAAGACATCAGTCCATTAGGCTTTCCATGGCAAACACAAGATCCATTTTTATTCTGTGCCTATCATAGAGATGAGTACCCGATGGGAAACTCAACTATGGGCGTAAACGATGAAGAATTAAGAGGTAGAAACATAGGGCAAGATTTTACTACAAAAGATGGTTGGAGAATGTATCATGGAAGTACTGTTCCTGGGTTCCCCTATCATCCACACAGAGGGTTTGAAACGATTACCATAAATAAAGAAGGTGTAGTTGACCATTCAGATTCTCTAGGCGCTTCAGGTCGTTTTATGGCTGGTGATGTGCAATGGATGACTGCCGGAAAAGGAATTCAGCATTCAGAAATGTTTCCTTTGGTTGATGAAAATAAGGATAATCCATTAGAGATTTTTCAGGTCTGGTTAAACCTCCCTAAAGTCTCAAAAATGGTAGCCCCACATTTTAAAATGCTGTGGAATGAAGATATACCTGTAATTAAACATAAAGACCAAGCGAACAGAACCACAACAGTTGAGGTTATTGCAGGCAAAATAGATACAATTGATGCGTTAGATCCTACTCCTGACTCTTGGGCTGCAAACCCAAATAATGCAGTTGGTGTTTACACGGTAAAGATGGAAGCTGGTGCTCAATGGACTTTACCTAAAACGAGTAGTGAAGCCAATCGTTCTGTGTTCTTTTATAAAGGTTCGACTATTAAAATAGAAGGTCAACCAATAGCAGCTAATCACGTTATAGAATTGGAGGCTGGTGAAAATGTAACCTTACAAAATGGCAATGCCGAAGCTTATTTCTTAATTCTTGAAGGCAAACCAATTGGAGAACCTGTTGCACAACACGGTCCTTTTGTAATGAATACGCAACAAGAAATTAGAGAAGCGATGAGCGATTATGGTAAAACTCAATTTGGAGGATGGCCTTGGGCAGAAAAAGAAGTTGTTCATTCTAGAGCTAAAGGAAGGTTCGCTTTACACAGTAATGGAAAAGAAGAAATTAAAAATAATTAGAGAGTTATGAGCAAACCAAAAATAGCAGATAGAAAACCTATCCAAGTAGAATTAAAAAAAGGAGAAGAACAATATTGGTGTGCCTGTGGGTTAAGTAAAAACCAACCCTATTGCGATGGTTCTCATAGAACGACCGACATTACACCTAAAAAGTTTGTAGCAGAAGAAACTGGTGATGCCTATCTGTGTATGTGTAAACACTCTAAAAATGCCCCTTATTGTGATGGCACGCATGCTAAACTAAAAGAAGACGCTGACTCTTCAGAAGCTTCAGCACCAGCAAGTACTGGATCTACCACAGAAGAACCAACATTGGCGTATATCAAAGCCTTGGCAAAAGATGGATTATCAAAAACTGGGCACCATGGCGAAATGGGTGCAATGGGTGTTCCTATTCCAGAATTGCCACAATGGAAAGATATTCAGTTATTGGCTGCACAAATGGCAACGAAACCTCTAATGGAAGATGTTGCCGTAAACTCTGAATTAATTATTGGACCAAATGCTAAGAAACCATTAAAGTTAGATATCCCTCTATTTGTATCTGATATGAGTTTTGGAGCATTATCTGAAGAAGCAAAGGTTTCTTTGGCTAAAGGCGCCCAATTAGCGGGTACAGGTATTTGTTCTGGTGAAGGTGGGATGTTAGAGGAAGAGCAGCAAGCCAATTCTAACTATTTTTACGAATACGCTTCTGCTAAATTTGGTTTTGAATGGGAAAAGCTAAAAAGAGTTCAAGCCTTTCATTTTAAAGGAGGACAAGGAGCAAAAACAGGAACTGGCGGACACCTTTCTGGAAATAAAGTAGTTGGTAAAATTGCAAAAGTTAGAAACTTAGCAGAAGGTACCCCAGCTGTATCCCCTCCTACTTTTGATGATTTAATAACTGCTGAAGATTTTAAGAATTTTTCTGATAGAGTTCGTGAAATAACAGGAGGAATACCTATCGGTTTCAAATTATCCGCTAATCATATAGAAGAAGATATTCAATTTGCTTTAGATGCCAGTGCAGATTACATTATTTTGGATGGACGAGGTGGCGGAACTGGTGCTGCACCATTAATTTTTAGAAATAACATTTCTGTACCTACAATCCCGGCATTAGCCAGAGCAAGACACTATTTAGATCAAGTAAACAGAAAAGATGTGACTTTAATTATTACCGGAGGAATTCGTGTTCCTGATGATTTTATTAAAGCCATGGCTTTAGGGGCAGATGGTATAGCAATAGCTAACTCTGCACTACAATCTATTGGTTGTGTGGCTGCCCGTATGTGCAATACGAATAACTGCCCTGCAGGAGTTGCTACCCAAAAACCAGAATTAAGAAAGTTATTAAATGTTGATAAATCGGCACAACAACTGTTTAATTTCTTTTCGGCTTCAACAGAGCTAATGAAAGTAATGGCAAGAGCCTGTGGTCATGATCATTTAAATCAATTTAACCAAAAAGATATTACCTCTTGGAAAAAAGATATGGCAGAATTGACAGGAATTAAGTTTGCGGGAATGAAATAAATCGACACCCCAACAACTAAGTTTAAGAAATAGCGGTTTGAGCTCAATCTCAAACCGCTTTTTAGTATGAATACGTATCTTGCTAATTGAAAATTTAGTAGCTTAATCCACTACTAATCATACATTGAATCGTTATCTGCATGCCAGCTATTGAAAAATGACAGATCTTATCAAAAAATATAAAACGCTAAGTAATACTGAATGATTTAAAATTATAGCGTGTAAAAAAGAGGTTCAAGTATTAGTTGTTGAAGCTGCTCAAAATGAAATTGATAAAAGGAATCTTAGTGCTGTTGATTTGCAAAACTCTAAAGCTGAAATTGAAAATGAACAGAAAGAATGGTCTCTTAAAAAAGAAAAAGAAGATCAGCTCATTCAAATTGAGACAACTTTTTTTGACACGATAAATCCATTACAAAAAAAGAGAATTCAAACACCTGAAAAACTTATACATTTAATCCCGATTATTTTTGCGGGGCTTTCAATTCTTCAATGCTTTCGAGAATTTGGAATGCTTCGTTTTATGTTTACTAGCAGTTCAGCAGAATGGGGCTTTAGTATGATTTTGCATTGTATGCCATTACTAATTATTCCGCTGACAACAATACTGTTTTGGAAATGAAAAAAAGTAGGTTGGATCTTTCTCTCACTATTTCTGACCTATTCAGAGACAAGCTCTGCGTTACTTTTCTTGACCTCTTTAAATACCGACTATTCAACACCATCAATATTTGATGCCCTATTCCCACAAACGATTCCACCTGACTACTTATTTCTGCTACTTTTCTATGCCGGAACTTTATGGAGAATTTGCAATAAAAACACAAGAGATATCTATACTAGATATGAAAAATTAATGTTTATTTCAAGTGCCTTTTCGGTTGTTGCTACTGGACTTTTTATTTCTTCATATCTTTAAATTGTGCCAATAATTTAAACCCGAATAAAATGGACATTAATCCTCTTATTCTTTCCTTTAGCACTTTTATTTATAGCTTTCTACAGACAAAAAAGAACAACTAAAGAGTATTGGAAAGAAAAGTAAAAGCCAGCATATAACATCAAGTTTGTATGAACTTGAAACAGTAAAGCAATTAATGAACTTCGCCAAATTGAAAATTACGCACAAGCGAAATATTCAATTTTTACGTGCTCTCAAAAAAGTTAAAACCCACAGTCATCCAAAAGCTTTCGGAATTGGCTAAATTCTTAAACGAAAAACTGTACTTTTAAATCGCCGTAGCAAAACATTGATTGTGCGTTATGTTTAATGAAAAAAGAATAGATGAGATATATGATTACAAGCCTGATTTTTTTAATATTCAGCACAGGTTCAATTGCACAAAATGACCTCGACTGTAAGGTTTACCAAAATGGTTATTTTGAATTTGAAGGGAAACACTCTAATACCTTTATTTATAGAGACAAAAATTATCAAATTGAATACAACATAGAAAATGATGAATGGGTTACTATAAAAATGAATTGGATTAGTGATTGCCAATATTCTTTTACATATATCAACACAAATATGGAAAGTCTAAAACAGTACATTGGACATTCACTAGCTGTTGAGGTTGTAAAAGGAAACGCTGAAGGATACACCTACCATTCTATCTATAAAGATGGAGGAAAGGAATTTGATGGAAAGATAATTTTTCTTGTTACTGAGCTTAGTAAAGCTAAAAAGAAAAAAATTAGGACGAAATTGAAAAAAACTAAAACATAATTGATAAACGGCTGACGATCAAATGAGAGTCAGTGCGTGGCCCACTCTAAAGGTCCTTAGTCAGGCTCAGGATAAACCAAGCGGTCCTCGTACTTGGCGGTTAAATACTGATACTTGCTAATTTGTAGTCGTTGAATCAACGCACATCACCGTTCTTTTCTAAGCGTTTTAGGAGAATTGTAGTACCCAGAAAAACGAAGCATTCCTTCTCCATAAAACCAAAAAAAATACCCTACTCACTCATTGAGCTGCTCAACAATCCCATCTAGGGAAAGCAATAACCAAGTAGCCTTCCCCCGCACTTTGAAGAAAAAGTAACGCCCGCTTTGCACCCACCCCCTAAGTCCTAACGCTTGATGACCAGAGGCATAATCCCCAACAATGCCTACTCCCAATGCTTTTTACCCTAGTTTTAAAATTTCTCACACTTCCTTTTATTTTGCAACTAGGTAGTTCTACTAAAAAAAAAAATTCAGTATTTATACTGAATAAATAATGGTTTTTGGTGGCGACATTTGACGCCTTACAGTTTTGAAGTAGTTGCTACAAACCAAGCGACAAAAAGCGACAACAAATGCAGCTAAAGAAGCTTACACGAAGAGGTCTAGATACGCTTGAAAACGATAGGAAATGAATGGTTTACCCATTGCAAATGTGGAACTTAAAACGACTACATATAAGGGAGTAAACACAAATAGGTTACCCATTAATTACATCTTAACGATTGTTATGGGGCATTAAAAACAGAAATGAACATTAAGCTATTTCATATTATTATCTTATTGCTATCCTTTAGTTGTAAAGCAAAATCACAATTAGATACAAATTATATAGCTCAAAACAGTATATATATTGAAGCTGGGGGCATTGGAGGATATGGATCTCTTAACTACGAAAGAATAATATTCATAAAAGAAAAATTGAAGATTGGGATGAGAATTGGCGTAAGCACTTATAATTTGACAGACTACACCATTAAATTTAACCCTGACATTATTATTCCAATAGCAATAAACGGAGTATATGGAAATAAACACAAAATAGTAGTTGGATTTGGTCAAACAGTATCAAACATTGTAGAAGCCAATCGTCCAAATTGGGAGCCCAAGAGAAAAACGAATCTTCATGGGAATTTTACAATTGGATATCGGTACCAAAAAGATACAGGAGGGATTATGGTTAGTTGTGGTTATACGCCAATAATTGAATTTTATAACTCCTATAGACACTGGGCAGGCATTTTAATTGGATACGCTTTTTAAATCGGAAAAATGAAAAATATAATAGCACTATTTGTTTTAATATGTATTGCACCCTCTTGTCAAAAAGAGGAATTTGATATCGTAAACTTAAATAATAATCGAGTATTAGCTTTAGGTCATGGAGGAATGGGGATAGGACACACTTATCCTATGAATAGTTTTGAATCCATACTAAACTGTTTAAACCTTGGGGCAGACGGTACAGAGATAGATATTCAAATGACAAAGGATAGTGTTTTAGTTGCTTTCCATGACGAGTCCCTTGAACATTCTACAAATATGTCAGGACAAATTTTCAATAAAAAATGGAGTGAAATATGTAATGCAGTATATACAGACCTACCATATACCAACTATAGGTTAATCACTTTAGATGAGCTTTTTTCAACTGTTGCAAACCAAACGGAATACACTTTCTTTTTAGACTGTAAAAACTTCAACCCTGACACTTCATCAGCATACCTAAATACATTTAACAATGCACTTGTTAAAATTATAGATGACCATCATTTAGAAAACAACGTGTACATTGAGTTGAAGAGAAAAGACTTCATTAAATCACTAAAAACAATAAGGCCTGCTTTGAAAATATTTGTATATAATGATTTTGATGTAGCATTAGAATTCGTTAATGAATTTCAACTAGAAGGAATAACGATATCTATTGATAACATATCAAAAGATGAGGTAAAAAAAGCTCATAATAATGGAACAATGATTGCTGTTTTCAATGCACATTCAAAAAATAGAAATATGGACGCAATTAAGAAAAATGTAGATTTTATCCAATCAGATAAAGTGAAACATTTAATTAAAACATTGAAGTAATAAAGCCCTATAGTCGAGTAAGCCGAAGGTATTTGAACCTTAACTTCTCACAGAACAGTACGTGAACCTCTCAATTCATACGGCTCTTATTCTGCAGTCGGTTTTAGGTGATCTGCCCCCCTAACTCCCAATGATATAGATAGATAGATAGATAGATAGCGCTTAGTAATGTCCCTAAGCCATTTTACAGCGAATCCCCTGCGTCCTTTGAAACGTTAAATGGAGGATTTATACGCGTAAAATAATGGTTTTTAGCACCGACATTTATCGCCTTACCGTTTTGCAGGATTTGATCCAAAACCAAGCGACAACAAGCCAAAACCAATGCAAATAAAGAAGCATTCGCTACGAGATGTGGAGCCCCTTGAAAACGTTAGGGAATGAATCGTTTACCCATTAACAATGGGGGGCTTAAAATGACTACATTTACGGAGGTCAACACCAATCGGTTTCCCATTAGTGACCTAAACACGGTTGTTGTGCATCATAACTACAAAAAAAATAACAGGAAACTTATGAATCTATTTTTAAAAACGTGTTTTTATATTTTCTTAAAAGGTTCTTTCTTGCTGGTCATTTTATTTTTAATTTCTTCAACCACGCTAGCACAGACCTTTAGTGTAG
>JAWUVT010000084.1:0-20372 GCA_034112225.1 Flavobacteriales bacterium
CGAACAATTCGGAGAGGACAGCAACAAATCGATGAGTTAAATGAAACAACTCAACACCTCGCAACAGCAACATTACGAGAAAGAGACCTAAAAAAAACATTGCAAAAAACATTGGGTCAATTAGAAGAAAGTAAAAAAATTATTGAAAAACAAAATCAAAATATTCTAGCAAGTATTAATTACGCAAAAAGAATACAACATGCAATTATTCCAAAAATAGAAGACATCAGGTTAGATTTACCTCACACGGATTGGTTTTACAAACCAAAAGATATTGTAAGTGGTGATTTTCCTTATTATTATAAAAAAGACCATCTCCTCTTTTTTGCTGCGGTTGATTGCACTGGACATGGAGTTCCAGGAGCTATGATGTCGTTAATAGGCCATTTAATACTAAATGATATTTTACACCAAACAGAAATCTTCACCCCTGCAGAAGTGTTAAGTAAATTACATAAGGGGATTGTTAGAACCCTAAAACAAGATGCTCCAGAAAATAAAAATGCTGATGGAATGGATGTGGGCATTTGTTGTTACAATACGCTCACAAAAAAATTACAATATTCTGGGGCACATAGACCTTTATACTTAGTGAGAGAAGGTGCAGAGTTGGTTCAATTTAAAGGAGGCAAATACCCTGCTGGAGGAAATCAACATCGCGGAAAAAATTCTTACCCAAATTATGAAATTGAATTGCAAAAAGGAGACGCTGTTTACTTTTTTAGCGATGGCTACCCGGATCAATTTGGTGGACCAGAAACAACAAAAATAGGTCCTAAAAAAATCAGGGAATTGCTGGCTAAAAATGCATCCAATTCAGTAACTGAAAATATTGACTTATTGGCCTTAACTTTTAACCATTGGATGGGCAACACAAAACAAGTGGACGATGTGCTAATGATAGGTGCCAACTTCGATTCCTAATGAATAATGAGTCGCGGTTCAAAAAATAAAAACTACATTTATTTTTTGGAAAGCAGAACCCCTATTCTTTAATAAATAGAACGGTAAAAGAGGGTCTCCTTTAGCACAACCAACACAAATTAAATCCCTAATTCTGAACAAACTTTAAGCAAGTCAACCAAGTTTTTAACCTTCAGTTTTTGCATGATATTATAACGATGTACGCTAACTGTTTTGTTGGATAGAAATAGTTGAAGCCCTATTTCTTTATTCATATATCCTAATTTAATGAGGATAATTATTTCTTTTTCTCGTTTGGTAAGAGATACATTCTTTAATAAAGAAGTTTGAGTTGCTTTCACACTCATTTGAGTAGTTAAGGTTTGCATTATATTTTTACTGAAAAATTTATTACCGATTAGCACCTCATTGATTCCCGTAACAAGTTCCTCATCACTAACATCTTTACCGATATATCCATTAAGATCTAAAGAAATCACTTTATAGATGTATTGAATTTCATCGTGCATGGAAAAAATCAATATTTTTTGATTTGGATTATTTTTGCGAATCTGGACCAGGTAATTAAGATGGTTGGAGTTCGGCATGCTGATGTCCGTTATCAAAAGATCAAATTGGTCTGCTTCTAACATTTTATCTACCGCTTTGGCATTGTCAACAGTAATAATTTGGTTAAAATTTAGATCGTTTTTAAGCAAGTTGATAATTCCATTAGCAACTATACTATGGTCATCTGCAATTAATATATTATACTTCTTCATACGTTTTATACCTTAACAGTAACAAAAATTTCTGTTCCTGTTGAATCAGATCTAATTTTTAGCTTGGCCTGAATACTTTCTACACGCTCATTGATATTGGATATGCCGTTCCCAATATTAACTGCTTTTAACCCAGCTAGTGAAAATCCAATCCCATTGTCAATAATTTTTAAGCCAACTGTGCCTTTTTTAGCAATTAATATGACCGTAATTTTTTTAGATTTCGCATGCTTTATTGCATTGTTTATTGCCTCCTGAGTTATTCGAAATAACGCTGTTTCAACATGGATTTCTAATCTTTTGTACTTCCCTATTAAATTAAATTCAATGGCGATTGCAGGAGAAGTGGAAATGGCACACAACATAGTTAAGGCAGAATCAATACCAAAGTGTATTAAACTTGGAGGTGTCATTTTATTCACAATATATTTTACTTCACCAATGCTCAAATCCATCAATTTTAAAGTCTCGTGAAATAAATCCAAATTATCAACTGTTTTTAATTGATTCAATGATCTTTTTGTTGCAATAAGCAATTGACCTAAACTATCGTGTAAGTCTTGACTAATTCGTTTTCTTGCCTTCTCTTCTCCTTCAATATGTGCCTTCGCTTTATTCCGAATGTCAGCAAGTTTTAATTTTTTTATCTCCTGCTCTTTTTTAACGGTGGTTGATCCGTCACGAATGAGATAGATAATAGAACACGGTTCTCCATTAGCCCCATTCACGAGTGTGA
This sequence comes from Flavobacteriales bacterium, assembly GCA_034112225.1. Taxonomy (GTDB): domain Bacteria; phylum Bacteroidota; class Bacteroidia; order Flavobacteriales_E; family Vicingaceae. Next base: position 2,422 of record JAWUVT010000084.1, read on the forward strand.
TGTCCGATTCAGCAATCACTGTACCTCCATTCTTACAAAGGAGTGTCATTCTATTTTTTTTTATAAACCCTTTTACGAATAATGCCTTTATCATGGCTTCTCTTTTGTTCAAATCTGTATAGAATTGAGCCATGCTTTCACCAATTAACTCCAGAGCGTTATAGCCCAACAATTGAAAACAAGAAGGACTAATCATTTCAATTTCACCACTTAACTTACTTCGAATAAACACATCCGATAGCGAGGAAAAAACAGCTTTCAAGTTATCTTCACTGGCCATTAATTTGGATGCTAACTCGTGTTTATCTAAGGGAATTATGGCATACTTATCCATCTCGGTTCCAATTTCCTGTTTTTGCTTTGGATAAAGATGAGTCATAGGAGTAACTAGGGTTCGATTTAATTTTTTTGAGAGTTGCTGGTTTATTTTTTTGTCAATAAGGCAATATATCCATGAGCATCTAAAACTACAAATACCCAGCACTAAAAGTTATAAGAGAATCGCCCTCACTCTGTTTAATGTTTACTGTTATTTTATGAACAAATTTATGCATTTTTAATTTATATCTAAAAGAAAAAAGAGACAAGACAACAATAAGGTAACACTCAAGTAACATGTGTCACATATAGGACACAACTCCATTTTAATAGATTAACACCTCTTATTTATCTAGAATAGGGCAATGCTACATGTTTATCTTTACCTACACTAGATTAAACAATATAGGAATTAATAATGAGTTAAGTGTTATTCTATTCTCCTTTAATCTTTAGAACGGAGATACAGAATAATCAACAATTAAATGTCTTCTTAATTATTGATCGTGACTCCTAAAAATGGGAAGAGCTAAATGGTCTACAAAGAACTCTCTCCTGTCCTTTTTGTAGCGTATATTGGAAACATAAGCCAATTAAATCAAGAGCATTAAATGATTAACCGATGCAAAACGCAAATAACTTATCATCCAAATGAAATATCATTTGCAAGCATTAAAACGACTACCAGCCACCTCTTTTATCAATGAGGCAAAGGGAAATACATCCTTAACTTACCAAAGAAGAGTCTTGTTCTACCTCATTTAATCTCCTTTAATTTTCTAATAAGAAACCCTAGTTTATATTTTAGCATGCGGTGGTGTAGAAAATAGGCTAAATATGCGGGAGGAGGTTTAGCTATCATTCGTATTGAAGCAACAAAAACGAATGCAAACAGATTTTTAACAGCTAAGGAGAAAAAAAATCACCTATTCAATTAATTATTTTCTCAAAAGCCAAACGTTCATCGCCATTTTGAAGAAGAATTACGCCACAGTATTGGTAACCTCTTTTCTTTAGCATGTATTGCATCCCTTGGTTATCTTTATGGGTATCTATTCTCATGCTGTTAACCTTCATTTTTTTCAGCCTTGCTTCACAGGCATTGAAAACAAATTGTGCCAACCCTAATTTCCGAAAATTATCTCCTACTGCTAAACGATGAATAACGCCATATTTTGAATTTTCTGGAGTTAGCCAATTGCCTTCAATATGTTGATATGCGCGTTCTGTTTTAGTGGAAAAAACAGTCGTTCCTATAATTTCATCCTCCTCATTTAAAACGATATAGCTGTCTTCATTGCTAATGTCTAACTCAATTGTAAATCTATCGGGATAACCATCTTGCCATTGATCAATTTTTAAAGTCGCTAAATAACCTTGTGCATCTTTAATTATTTCCATTATTCGAAGAAGGTCTCCTAAGGTTGATAATCTGATTTCCATGCGCACTTTTTTTTTGTAAAGTAGTTAATTTCAAACCTCAACACAATTCATGTATCCAATAAACAGAATTAAGGAAAGCCTTGGGGTATAGTCTCTCGCTCCCCATTTATAATCGAGAGCGTTTGACTTACACGATTATCGTTTAGTGTCTAGTGCATTAATACTCTATTGCATCCCCACAATCATCTTTAGTCGGATCAATTCCACAAGTAAAGCTATCGTCTTTGTAATGCATTTTAAAATGATTGAGTTTAATGTCATTCACCTTTTTAATGAGTTCTGTTTTGTAGTTAATGGTGCTTATCTCTGAAGCATTAAAATTATCATTAAAGCTGGGCAAAGAAAAAGTGGCTAATATTTCACTACCGTCTCTGGGAAATCTACTTTGTGCTGCCTCTAAAACACCTAAACCACCTCTAGGACCTGGAGAAGTAGCCATTAAAAGTAGAGGTTTACTTCCTAAAGCCTTTCTGTTGGGTATTCTTGATAACCAATCATAAATATTCTTAAATGCAGCACTGTAAGTACCGTTGTGCTCTGCTAATGAGAGCACTATCAAATCACTTGCATCAATCAATTGAGCAAGTGCTATTATTTGGGATGGAACACCACCCTCTAGCTCTTTATCAATACTATAAATTTCAACTTCATAGTTATTTAAGTCTAAAAGATCAGTCTTTGCATTTTCAAATAATGTAGATGCATATTCTGATAAGCTTCTGTTGATAGATTTTTTACTACTACTTCCTGCTATTGCTACTATTTTCATGATGGATTGTTTGTGTCCAAATTACAAAATCATAAAGTTTAATTGTAGTGCTTAAGGAGTAAAATATCTAACACAATAAAGATGAGACGTTTACCGTTGGTTATTTATTCAGCAAGCAATCTTTACTTTTTAACCCCAATTCCATGAAACGATTTTTTTTTATGTTTTCGACCCTCCTTCTTTCTGCTACAACTATTGCTCAAAACTCAAGCAATTCTAGCTTAACTTTTAACCCTGCAAAAGGGCTAACAGCTAAAAACAGATTGGACTTAACGGCTACTTACCACACAATGTATGATTTAAAATATCATTGTTTTCATTTGGTTAATGAGCAAGAAAAATCACGTTTTCAATCCACTAAATTGGTGAAATTGGTAAAAGAACGAGCAGCTATAATTATGACCTATTACAAAGAAAACCACCAAGTAAAGGCCGCAAATCTGTTTATGAAGTATGGTGGAGGATATCCTATTCTTTGGATCCATAAGCCTAAATCTTTACGCACAGCAAGTGGTGAAATTAATTTAGAAGAAAATGATAAACAATGTTTTGTTTTCAATCCTTCCATTGATGAAACCCTAACAACAGCCAATGGAAATATGTTTAACTTTCCTTCCAACGCTTTTGAAACCGTAAATGGGATCACTATTCAAAACAAAAATATTAGCATCTGTATTTGGGAGTTTATGGATAAGAAATCTTTAGTCTATGCCGGTTTAACAACCGAAGCTAACGGTAAGCTATTAGAAACTGGAGGCTCATTTTACATTACAGCACACTTTGGAACTAAAAAATTAAAATTAAAAGCTGGAAAAACATATGCCGTAGAAATTCCAGTTGAGGAATCTTACCCAGATATGTTTACTTATTATGGCACTAAAAAAGAGGGCCTCATCAATTGGCATGTGGACAAAAACGAACCTGTAATGGTTCATGGAGAGAAGGACATCCTTAATCTTCAACAACTTGATGAAGATGAAGAGGCAACCGAGCCCCTTTATGATGAGGAAAATGAAAGGGAACAAGCAACGCTTCTTTATGAGCTTTCCGCAGGCAAGTTAGGGTGGATCAATTGCGATCGTTTTTATGAGTCTAAAGAAACCTCTCCTTTAACTGTAAGAGTTAACACTTCGAAAGATGTGGTGGTTCGATTGGTTTTTAGAACTATTAATTCCGTTCTTCCGGCATATTCAAATTCAAACCATAAAGATCAGTATGAAGCAACTGGACTTCCTACAGGAGAAAAAGTATTGTTAGTAGCGTATGCTGTAAAAGAGAACAATGCAATATTCGGTTACAAAGAAATTGTTATTGGTGAAAATGAGCTGGAAAATATTTTTTTAGAGTCCTTTACCAAAAGCAGGTTTAAAAGTGCTGTTTCTGAATTGTTAAGTTATTAGATCACTTTTTTATAGTGGATTTTGTTTTTAGCTAAATAGGTATTTAAATTTTTTGATCTTCGTGCAAATTTCTTAATTTTTTCAACATGTTTTACTCCAGAAATATCATAAGAGTACATGATACTCTTTATTTTCCCACTTTTACTGTTGTAATTAAGAAGAATACTTTCTTCCTCTATTTGATAAGCGATTACGCCTGTTTTTTTACCCGATTTACTGAAGTATTGATTCATAGTTAAAATGCTCTAATTTCAATACGATTTAAAGCAATAGATAGTTGCCGTCTTATTTTATAATTAAATTTTCTATTCTATCTATTTGACTTTGTTTGTTTACTTCTCTTAATCGTAAAGAGGTTGCTGTAAAAAAGCTATGGGCACTTAAAAACTTAACCTGAAGCTTGTTCCATTCGTTCAGGTCTGTTATAATGTTTAGTGCTTTTAACTCTTCAAACAACGCATTGGATCCAGGAATAAAATCCGCCCTACCCAAATAATCTAAATCCGAATCGCAAATAATTTTTTCCAATAAATTTTTAGGTTCAGGAGGCAATTGTGTTGCCATAATAATTTCACAGATCGTATCTATTTGGCTTTCAGAATAACTGTAGTTAGGGAGCCACTCTCTAGCAATTAGAGTGCTATAGTGTTCATGATTAGGGCTTTGCACGGTATGCCCAGCATCATGAAATAATGCCGCAGTTTTTAACAACAATAAATGTTCATCAGAAACCCCTTCTCCAATTCCAATTAATTCAGTTTGGTTAACCACATCAATAGTGTGGCAGTAGTTATGGTAATGAAGGTTTTTAGGTAGTTTCTCTTGCAAAAAATCTAATACTTTACGTTCAATATCATTGAACTGTCTCAGTAGATATTTTAACATAAAATCTTCATTGGGAGCAATGCCCACTTTTCGGTTGACCGAATAAATTCGTTTAATTCTTTTTAAGTGATAAAGACTTAAATTGCCTCTGTATTTAGCGGGAAGCTCTTTGATGTAATCACATTGAAAATAACTTTTAATTAATTCGTAAGTGTAATCTGAAATAAAAACTTCTCCTGATGCACACATTGAGGCTATACGTGGCAAGGTATTAATAACCTCTCCAGTTAAGGTATATGATTTGTTTTTTTGCCCTTTAACAGCAACCCTTCCATTGCCTGAATGAATGCCTATTCTTAAATTCCAAAATGCTTTACCTGCTAATTGATGCTCCTCATAAATGGCATGGAGGTAATGGTTAATTTCTAATGCGATTAAAGCAATATCAATTGGATTGGTAGAATTAGATTGATCAATCCCTCCAGCACAAACATAATAATCGCCAATTACCTTTACCCGTTGGGCTTTATGTTTTAAGGCAATTTCATTAAACTTAATATACAGCTCATCCAATACGTCATAGAGTTGTTCGGAAGAACTCTCTTCTAGAATTTCTTTATGGCCCTGGAGCTCAATGTAAAGAACAGTAATCCCTTTTACTTTAAAAGAGCTTTCATCATTCGGCTGAAACTCATCTTTCAATTGTAATTCTAGTTCTGAAATGCTCAGATGAAGTTGCTCGTTTTTTAAAATTAACGCTTTAATCTGATCGTTTAAACGCTGATTGGTTTTTAATAAGTTTTCATTCTTCATAATTTCAAATGTACGTAAAATGAAAAGGTAAATTCTTGGAGAATAAGAATCAGCTGGTTTAAAATGAAATATTTTCTCTCTGGGGAGTTTTGTTTGACTTTTTTTGTTTTGAGAATTCTTCCCAAAAATAAGCTGATTTATAGCCATGTGTTTTTGTCTGAAGTTAAAGCAGCGTCACTTTAACAGACCACATCCATTAGTGAGAAAGCTCTTGGCCAGTTTAACAACTGTTTATGGATAGCTATCCATGCTAGGATTTACCTAAAAAAAATGGGGCATTAAAGCTCTTTTTAGCGTATAAAATAGTGAACTATTGAGACCGCTTTTTTTTTTAAAACCGATGACATTAATAGGGATTGGAATGTTTATTCCAAAGGCATTTCACAGAACAATTAGGTTTCCGTTTAGAATGTATTGATAACAAACTAGAAAGATGAAGAACAGCTTATCGAAGACCATATTAGCCTAAAGAGACAACCCTTTTAGGGCTTTTTTTACCTGCACTTTACTGTATCCATTTATCTTTTGATGGGTAGGCATCCAACCCAATAGAAAGCGTGAAAAATCGGCCCATGCAATAGCATATAGGCTCCTCCACTCTACCTCTAAGGCATTAATTATTTTAACGTCGTAACTTTTACTTAAAACCATTTTTAATTTTCTGAAGTAGAAATCTAACAGTTCTTCTTCATAAATATTACATTCCTTATCCGTTAAGCAACTGCCCAATAAATAAACAACATCTTTCATTCCACAACCACCTCCTACATACTGAAAATCTACTGCTGCAACTTGATTCTTGTTTACCGAAAAACAAAAGTTAGCCACTTTAGCATCACCATGCACTAAGGTTTGAAATTGAGCATTGTTTAATGCGCTATCTATTTTCGAGGCTGAAGTCTTTAGCGAGGAACTTACCATGGCTTTAAGCTCATCTGGTCGAGTGGTTAAATGCCAATACGTTCCTATGGACCAAAGACCTTCGGGTTTTACGTTTAAAAAAGTAGCATGAAAGTTGGCTAACCATTTTAAACAAACTTTAACCTCTTCTTTTGAGAGTTCAGTTTTACGTACCGGAAACCCTGCAGCATCCAAATCTTCTAATACTATAATTTGTTCCTCTCCAAGTTTCTCAATACCATAACATTCAGGAACTCTACAGTCTAAATTGCATAATGTTGAGAAGCTCTTATACCATTCCGTTTCTACTTGATAGGATTTTACTTTGCGTTGATGAGAGCTATCAGTATTCCATCCTCTGGGGTGATTGGTTTGATTTGGGTAAACAATTTTTTTTACAACAACCGTTTGAAGCGGACTATCTGTTAATGCATATTTTGAAATCATTCCATAACCACTCCATAATGATTGAATCTGCTCAATCTCTTGAGCTTCTTTGGCGTTGGTTATTTCGGATATAAGTTGATGAATCGGCTGCAGTAGAAAACAAAAATAAATTAAATTCCTGACCCTTCGAAGTTTTTACTTTGCCAAAGTGTATTCAGTATAAATTCCAACTAAAAAATACTTACCAGAGGTTTACCCCTTCGATAAGGATTAAAATAGCATCCTAAAGCACTGCTGTTGTTGAGCTATTTTCTCGAAAAATTTTAAGTTGAAAATTATGTTCAGTTGCGGTTACTTTTTTTTACAACGCTTTAAATTCTAAGGACAAAATAAATAAGTTTACTTTTATTAACTTTCACAAGTGATGGAAACATTAGCAAATAAACACTAAAGGATGACAAAGAAATATCTCACAATAATTTTAATAATTCTAGGGTTTCAATTTGACGTTGGTGCCCAGAAAAAAAACGAAACCTTTACCATCTATTTAGTTCGACATTCAGAAAAAAGTTCGACATCCAACAATCCTTCAGACCCTCCACTTACTCCATGTGGTGAGCAAAGATCGCAGAAGCTAAACAGTTTCCTTAGAGACGTACCTCTTCATGCCATATACAGTACTGATTATAATCGAACTAAAAAAACTGCGCTGCCAACAGCCACATCCAGAGGACTAGAGATTAAGGAATATAATCCTCAAGAACTTAAAGATTTTTCAAAATTATTAATTGCCTGTAAACAAGATGCACTAGTTGTTGGGCATAGTAATACAACAGGCGTTTTAGCGGGTCTGTTGGTTGGCCAAGAGCTAGGAGCGTTTGATTTAGATATTTATAATCGAGTTTACCAGGTCGTCATCTCTAAAAATAGTGGTCGACTTCATTTATTACATACCGCTTTTGAGTGCAAGGATTAAAAGCATAGCTCGCTACTAAAACCCTATAATAGCGAATCTCCGGTTTAGTATACTTTCTTCTTCAATAAGTAGAAATTCAGATGTTCCTCTTAGGGATAATCAAACTTTCGTCAAACAACCCTTTGCACTATTCCTTCACAAAAAAAAATAGTTGATGACTTTGGTGAAGAATCCTTTATAATTTTTAGGGCTGAATAAATAATATCGACTTTTAATTAAAATCAAATGAGTACATTTAAATTCTAGTAACCATATTAACAAAGCCTTTCATAATGATGAAGAGAATTATTTTATTACTTGTTTGTTTCATTTCTGTCTCTAATTTTTGTTTTGCTCAAAACGTACCGATCACCAATTATTCTGTAAATAGTATTGGTCAAGTACAATTGTCAATTCAAGCTCAACCAGATCAATATTATTTACTTAACGCACAACATAGCCCCACGTTTAATTGGACTACTTCAATGACTATGGGGGTTAATGGAACTATGGTAATTTCTGAACCAGCAGCAGCTTATCCATTAGCAAACTATACGATAACAGCACATGATATAGCAAGTCCCGACGATTTAGATGGAGATGGTATAGATGACATTACAGAATTTAATAACATGCCTACAGACGCCCCTATAAACTTTGCAGATCCTATTGCAATTATAGATGGAGCAACCTCAATACCGGATGTGCAAACCTTTGCGGATTTAGCCACAGTAAATAATGTCTCTTGGGCTCCATTTCTAGATGGCCAATTGTATGTTAAGTTCGGAATACTTGACAGAGATACTCCCCAACCAAAAATATATTTTATTAATAGCAATACGTATGCTATCCACGCAAATTTTTTCAATGCAATTGGTGCATCGGTAATTGGAGATGATGGGTCTGGAGAGATCGTTTTTAATCCTAATGACATTCTTCCAAATGGTGTTATTGGAAGTTATTCATTTAATTTCTCTTTTGGAGATGCCAAAGATTTTGAGGCAACACAAAGAACATATGAGTTATTGGTTGCAAATATGCCATTTCTACAAAATAACATGAACCATTTTATTGGCCAAGCAGATGAAAATTCATACAACACTCTATATGCAAGTGATTTTGTAGGTTCTAGAGTAGATGTTGTTTTAGAATCTGATGTTTTTGCTGAGATCGATTACATCCCTTTCCATGAAGCGGAAGGATATGGATTCTTTAGACATATGGCTCTTGGTGAAACACCGGGGTCAAGAGATATTGTTATCTATGACGCTTTACCAAATTCATTACCTAGAGTGGGAGGAATAATAACCACGGTAATACAAACGCCATTATCGCATGTTAATTTAAGAGCTATTCAAGATCATGTTCCAAATGCATATATCAAAAATCCTTTATTGATTGATTCAATTAACGATTTATTAGGCGGTTATATTTATTACAAAGTAGAAAATGAGCAATATCAAATTAGAGAAGCCACTTTCAGCGAAGTAAATACTTGGTACGAAGACCTTAGACCAACAGAACCACAAATTCCTATTCGAGATCTAAGTATCACAGAAATCTTCCCCTTAGATTCAATTGAATTTGGAATGTCTACTTCATTTGGTGCAAAATGTTCTAATGTTGCCACCATGAGGTCATTTGGGTTTCCCAGTGAGACGATACCTGATGGATTTGGAATTCCATTTTACTTCTATGATGAATTCATGAAATTTAATGACTTTTACATAGAGGCGCAAGTCATGATAAACAATCCTGCTTTCATAGCTGATTTAAATTTTCGTATTCAGCGTTTGCAAGATTTTAAAAGAGACATTAAAGATGCTCCCATGCCGCAATGGATGATGGACGAGTTACAAACCATGCATTCTGCTTTTCCTGTAGGTACAGCTGTTCGCTGTCGATCAAGTACAAATAATGAAGATTTACCAGGATTTAGTGGTGCGGGTTTATACACTTCCAAAACACAACACCTCGATGAAGGACATATCTCTAAATCCATTAAACAAATTTATGCCAGCATGTGGAATTTTAGGGCATATGAGGAAAGAGATTTTTATCGCGTGGATCACTATATTGCAGCTATGGGAATTCTATGTCACCCCAACTTTGAAGCAGAGAAATCCAATGGCGTAGGAGTTAGTATTGATCCCGTTTATGGCACTGACAGTACTTTTTATCTAAATACACAAGTGGGAGAATCATTGATTACAAATCCTGACCCGAATTCAGTGCCAGAAGAAATCTTATTGTACGAAGATACTTCTCAAGGGGCGGGCTATCTCGTATTAAGACTGTCCAACTTAGTCAGTCAAGGTGAACTGGTAATGGATGAAGTGTATCTCAATCAAATGAGAGAATTCCTTACCGTTATTCATGATGAATTTGCCATACTTTACGACGTTGTAGGTGCAGATGGTTTTGCAATGGATATCGAATATAAGGTAACAGCTCAAGATCAACTGGTGATAAAACAAGCAAGACCTTGGGTTTCCTTTTGGGCAGATATTAAAGCCAATAATGATTTAGGCTTTACAGAAATTGTTAATCCACCATCTTCTTCAAGCTTAGGAAGCAATGAGTTGGTAACAGCTAAAATTGCCAATAAAGGATTGAATGATATGCATGACTTTGACATTGCTTTAATAGTAGATGGTCTATTGATAGAAACCATGAACATCCCTGACACCATTAAACCTTTTGAAGATGCTGATTTTCAGTTTTCAATGCCACAAGATTTTTCAACTGTTGGTGATTATAACATTACTGGAATCGTTACTGATGTAGATGATGAATACGGAAACAATGACACTTTAAATCTTGTTTTAAGTAAGATCTACTTATTGGATGGTGCACTTTCTATTGGGCAACTTACCGTTCTTTGTAATGACGAGGTTGCTGTTAACGCTATCGTTTCGAACCAAGGTGAGACTACCATCACCGATTTAGAAATTGAGGCAGTAGTTAATGGTATAGCTGTAGACACTTTTAATTTTACAGTAGATCTACCTTCCCAAGAACAAAGCATTGTTGAAATACGTGTTCAGGACAATCTTCAACCAGTCAATAACAATATCACGCTAAACTTATTAAGTATAAACAACCAATTGGATGAAGATTTAACCAACAATTCGGCGATCACAACTACGGATCTAGATTCAGATTATGACATGATCACCCTTATTATAGATGCTGATGATTATCCAGAGGAAACTTCTTGGGAAATATATGACGAAGGGGCAAACCAAACCATAGCCAATGGATCTTTACAGACAGGAACGCAACTCTTTAGTGAAGACATTTGTTTGAATTATGGTTCTTGCTTTTCTCTGAAGGTCTACGATTCATATGGAGACGGAATTTGCTGTAACTTTGGAATTGGTTTTTTTATAGTTTTAAATGCTTCAGGCGATACTCTAGTAAACAATGATGGTCAGTTTGGTTCTGAAGTGCAAGAAGTCTTTTGTCCTGATGGAACCGGATGTGAGTTTACAGCAGATATAAACGTATCCAATTCAACTTCTACATCTGCTAACGATGGAGCCATTACAATTAATACAACTTCTGGATTGAATCCATTCCTATATAGTATTGATGGTGGACAAACATTTGTTGACTCTAATACCTTTGTCAATTTAGTTCCAGGAAATTATACCGTACTCATTCAAGGTGCTACTGGAGTTTGCGACTATCAGGAGATCGTTTCTATTGAAGCCTGTACATTTATTTCAGTCGATGTAGAAGCTACCGAAGCCTCTTCGGTGTTAACTGCAAATGGTTCAATTGTAATCACTCCTACTTCAGGAGTCAGTCCATATCAATATAGTATTGATGGTGGTCAAAACTTTTTTGCGAATAATGTATTCCTCAACTTAGCTGTGGGTACTTATAATGTAATTGTAAAAGATGCAGGGGATATATGCTTATACGAGGTGAGTGTTCCTATTGAAGTTGGAGCGAATGGATTGAGTATCGGAAACAATGACTTATCCAATGGAATCAAGATCTATCCGAATCCAACTAACAATCATTTTACTATAGAAATCGAATCGTCTCATGCTCCATCTGAGTTAGTAAACATTGTAGTTTACGATAATTTGGGCAGAACAATTCATACCGGATCAATAGAAAAAAATGGTAATTTGAAAACTACAGTCTCTCTAGATGGTTATTTTTCTGGAACTTATTTTATCAAGTGCTACAACAATACTTTTGAAAAACATTTTAAAGTGGTGAAGATTTATGGGGTTCAATAATCAGCTAATTGTAGCGATTTTACAATTGGCTGTTTATCTGATATTTTAAAAAGGAAGCGTGATTATAGTTGAACTACAATCTCGCTTTCTTATTATTATTATTATTTCTAGTGTTTAGGTGTTTACGATGCCTCTACTCTACCCTACTCAGATCGAGCTATCAAATTGGACAACAAAAATTAGGACAAGCACAAATGATCTCGCAAATATTCTTGAGTCTTATTAAGATTCCGAAAATCTCTCTCTAGAAAAAGAAGTACGAAGACCAATTCTAAAACCATTAAAAGACTCTTGAGAACACCCCATTTTAGTGTTGACCACTTCTGAAACAGAACTAGAATAAGACTTCAACTTATCGTTAATAACCGCCTCATCTTTACTAAAGATTCTTGAAGGCTTTAAGAATTCAAAGAAGCATAAACAGTTCCCTTATAAATTATTAATGAGAGATCTAGTGATAAAAGAAGACAGAATCATTAAAGCGATGGGAAAATGAAATTAACCGCTCATCAATTTTAAACGTAATACTCCAATAACTGTAATGCCTTCTATCTCCATAATGCTTGGTAAGGTAAAGGAACATCGTAACAAAGTTAAAGGAACATCCTTTACATTTTTCCTGTAGTTTTTAAATTCCCCTTTATTTACTTTTTACTGGTAAGTAGGTATAAATACTGTAAAAAAAAATTAGGTATTTATACGTACAAATTAATGGTTTTTAGTTGTCATATTTGTAACATAATTATTTTGGAGTATTCAAGCACTTAAAAACAGCGTTTAACACACTGCTTGCTTTAAGGGATCTAAAAAAAATGAAAGTACGATTGAAATGTTAAAAATGGAATAAAACCAACTCTTGGATAATTTGGCTTATTGTAACTTAACCAATAGTCAGCATTAATTAAGAATTCAACCTAAATAAAACAAATATGGAATATTAAATTTATATTTTAGACACTTTCTTCACTTAGTTACTATCCCATATATTCTAAGTGAAGAAGTATTAAGGGCTGATTTTTCAGCCCTTTTTTTTTGCTATTGGTGTAACTTTTGGGTGTAAAGACTTGTTGAAACCTGCCCCCCATTTTTAAGCTATAATATTTTATCAACTAAGAAATTAGCCATGCATTATCGAAGTAGAAACCGAAAATACTTAAAACGATTTTGATGGTTTTTAGCTGTATTTTAATCAACCCCAAGAGACAACAAATGTGGCGAAACAACAGCTGTTGTTTCTTCGGTTGTTGCACAAGATTCTAATTTTCAGAAAAGGATTTTTTTTATTGATTTTAAAATTCCCCTTACTTGCTTTTAACTTGTGAACAGGTCTAAACACCTAAAAAAATATAGCTTTTAGTGGCGATGGTTGAGCGATTACCGTTTTGTAAGTAGTTGTAAAAAAACAAGCGACAACAAATGCAGTTAAAGAAGCTTTCACTAAGAGATGTATATCCCCTTGAAAACGATAGTGAATGAATCGTTTCTCCATAGTAAATGGGTAAGCTAAATAGACTACATTTACGAGCTCTAAACCTACGTTGTTAAAAATTAATGTGTTTTAGCCGTTTGTTATCGTCCATTAGAAAAATAAAGAACCATTTACCTTGCCAGTAGAAATAAAAAATCCAAGAATAAAATGTTATAAATGCATGAGGCCCTCAAGCACATGTATTTGTAAACATATTAGTCCTTTCAAAACTAAGACTCGTTTTATTATTTTGATGCACCCGAAGGAGTACAAAAAAGAAAAAAACGGAACGGGACATATGACTCAGCTTCAACTTGAAAATTCAGAAATTATAGTTGGTGTAGATTTCACCAATAATAAGCGTGAAAATGAAATACTGAATAAAGAATAAAGTGGTTCTTTTTTACTTTATCCAGGAAAAGATAATTTCAACTTATCGACAAGAAAAAGTTTAGAAATAAATTCTTTTATGGGCAATCATCCCCACCTCTTCATTCTAGATGGCACATGGCCCTGCGCTCGTAAAATCCTTAAACTAAGTAAGACCTTACAACAACTAAAGAGAGTGAGTTTTGACAATGAAATAAAATCGAAATTTATTATCAAGCAACAGCCAGCCCCCCTTTGTTTGAGTACTATTGAGTCAGTCTATACTGTCTTAAATTTACTTAAGGAAGGTGACTTAGAACAATGCGAGACAAAGAGTTTTCTTATTCCTTTTGAAAAAATGATTGAGTATCAAGTCAAATACATTCTAAATCCAAACCTGACAAGCTATCGTCCAAGTACGAAAAGAGAGGTTATTCCTAAAGACAGGTATAAGAAGAATACGCAAAGAACTATTATTTTTAAACAGAAAAGTTAGCTTTCTTTTTTGTGAATGTTCCTTGTTTAAGATCTTGTTATTAATTGAAACGTATTAAACACTTCATGCGGATTTGCACCTAATGAAGCTGATCAAAGGGAACAATTAGCAGAATTTATTTTTACATCAAGTGAGTCCATGGGATCTAATACATGAAACGAAGACCTTATGGAATAGAGGCGAGAATGACTGCGAAAGAAAAAGGAGCTAGAGACGCCCATAAGGGACTTGCACCTTCTAAATCAAATTTCTATCTTCGATAGAAATTTGTTCGTCCATGCTGGGCACAAACCATTTTCACATTGCATTTGGCTGCGAACAGTTTTAGCTTTTTGACAAGTTGGTGAGGAAGTTCCCTAATTTTTGCTAGCAGTTTCTCGTAGCTATTTAGCAAGCTCCATTCGTGCTTTGGGCTTGGTAAGGCTTTATGTTTTTTTGACAATGCATAGCTTGGGAAGCCTCACAAAAATCATTACTTTTAAGACTTAAAGAAACTGACCCCCCCCATACATTAACCGTTGGCAGTTAGATTAAAGACTATGAAAAAGATCATACTCACATTCTTAATTATTAGTTGGAGCAATTCTATCAACGCTCAATCTTTCACAAAGACAGTAAAGAAAAACAACAAATTCTCTTTCGAATTATTCAAAGAGATCTTTACAAAGGATTCCAATTCATTTATATCTCCTTATAGTATTTCATCTGCCCTAGCGATGACTTATGCCGGTGCTAAAGGCAATACTGAAAAACAAATGGCAGCTGTTCTTCATTATGAACTAAATCAAATAAAAACTCATACCGGATTTAATTTACTTAACACCTATTTCAAAAGCTACGCTTCAGACTCTTCAATAATATTATCCATTGCTAATGCAATTTGGAAAGATGAAAATTGGCATTTTAACCAAGAGTACCTCGATTTAACGAATAAGTATTATCAAGCTTCAATTTACCCTTTAAAGGGGGCCAAAGAAATCAATACATGGGTAAAAAAAGAAACTAGAAATAAAATACCAACGATTGTCGAGGAAGGGGATTTAGCTAATGCAAGAATGGTTTTAACTAATGCTATATATTTTAAAAGCAATTGGCGATACAGCTTCAAAAAAGAAAATACGAAGCGAAGTGACTTTAATGGACAACCCGTTAAAATAATGTCTCAAAAAGGTAATTTCAAATACTTCGCTGATGAACATAAACAGGTTATTGAATTGCCTTATCAAAACCAGAACATTTCAATGGTCGTTATTTTACCAAGTATCGAAAACAACATTAGCAACTTAGTCCAAGAGTTGAATGATACAACTTGTCAATCCTATTTGAATTCTTTAACAAAGGTCGAAGTTAATTTAAGCTTGCCTAAATTTAAAGTTGAAACTACGTATGACATTGATCGTTCATTAAAAAAAATGGGAATGACTGATGCGTTTGATGTCACTCGAGCTAACTTCTCAGGAATGTCAACAGGATTATCAATAAGTAAAATCATCCATAAATCATTTTTAGAGGTAAATGAGGAAGGAACTGAAGCAGCAGCTGCAACAGCAGTTATTTTGAGAGAAAAGTCTGCTAGGAGGTCAGTTGATTTTAAAGCAGATAGACCATTTATTTTCTTTTTAAAAGACAATGAATCAAATAGCATTCTATTTATTGGCGCAATAATAAACCCTTAAAAATAAAAGCAACAACTCCTAACAACTAAGCATTCCAATTGCCGATAGGCCAAATCTGAATACGATGTTGAAGATTCCGGATGCTCAACAATCCCATCTAGGGAAAGCAACAACTTACTGATTGCTAATCAGCATATCCACCACCATTTTTCTAGTACTTCCTTTATTATTTGGCTTCGTTTAGGCTTCATTTCATTAGAAAATGATGTGGGCACCGTGTCCCCCACGAATTGTATTGCGGGGTTGCACGGAACTCCTTCGGGATTTCCCTCTATACATTCACTACTTACTCAAAGTATAAAAAAGGACGCTCACTCCCACTCTCACTCCCACTGGTATTTAAACTTTCACCACCTCCTTTCACTCTTATGAACAGCTATTTATACTGCAAAAAAATTAGGTGTTTATACGCATAAAATAATGGTTTTTAGTGGCGATATTGGACCGGTTACAATCTTTGAGTTTTTTTTTACAACCAAGCAATAAAAAGTGCAACTAAACGATATATGTTGTTTATTTGTTTGGTAGCTACAATAAATACAAATTGATGACAGAAGGAGAAACACCCGAAAAAAAAATAAAATCAGACTCCTCTGATAAGTCTATAACTATTTTTGGATACAGCTACATTTTTGAAAAAAGAATACAATGGTATTTGACCTGTATTAATTATTTAAAATTCTCAGGAATAATTCTTCCTCTAATAATAGTAGCTATAGCGCTTAGTTATGGACCAAATAATGACGCTCTATTTTATGCTTCAATCGTTGGGACTCCTCTAATAATTTTGCAACTAATCATTTCAATATTATCAATCATGTATAAATGGGATGAGGAACTTGCTTATTCATTTGAAGCGATAAGTGATTGCAAAATATTATATGATGAATTTCTTAATCTAGTTAAATACCCTATTCAATCTTCATCAGAATTAGCGAAGAAATTTGAAGTCTTAAATGCAAAATTAAGCAGTAGAGAACAGCAAAATTTAAACCATAAAATCACCGAAAAGGAACTTAGAAGAGGTAGACGATATTCTTTAAAAAAACATCTCCAAAAATGTACTTCCTGTAAGAAAATACCAACCGATATGAATTCAACTCAATGTGAGGTTTGCGGAAATTTTTAAACGCATTAAATTAAGAACATTACTTAATAAGAAACAACCTTAGCAGTTAAAACCTGTTTGGCTTTTAGTGAACAAGAGAATTTTAAAAACAGCTTAGAGCATATCTCTCTAGATGATTTTTAGAGTAAAAAAACTTTGCTTGAGTCACTTAATAAAAGTTGAGAACCAATTTCCGGTGCTAAATGTCAAATGTATGGAAAAGAACTTTTTGAGCTGATTACTCCTCTAGAGATTATTTAATCCAATGGCTATTGAAACTTTTAGCCAATGACTAAAATTTGGTGGTGGAAAGCCTTGAGTGTATTCTTTATTGGCTATGAAGCAATTGAGTTGTCTTGCGTGTTATTGCCTCTTATTTTTTCCTTTTGGGAGTCACTTCTCCATTTTATTAACGCATGCATCGCATGTCTTGTAAAAGTTAAAACAGTAGAAGTACTACCGTTTATTGAACAGTAACTAGATACTGTCAGTGCTTAACAACGATGTATTCGGATTGCCGATAGGCCAAATCTGAATACATCGTTCTAAAATTTCTGTATATTTAGTTGGCAAGCCTACCTTTTAGCCACTTTCCTTACTTGATTTGTATTGCCGTATTTCTTAAGTAAAGATGTGCCAGGAACTGTTTTTTCAGCCCCTAGTATTTTACGCTAGTTGTGTGCGTTTTGTAGTACCCAAACAACGAAGTATTCCTACTCCCCATAAAACAAAAAAAACTACCCTCCCCTTGTGCTGCACAAAACCCTC
>JAWUVT010000085.1:0-58059 GCA_034112225.1 Flavobacteriales bacterium
ACCTAAATCATATCTCGTTTCAGAGAAAAATAATTTATCAATTACACCACGTGCTGTTTCAACATCAGGCGGTTCTGCGTTTCTCAGTTGTCTATAGATATGTTCTACAGCTTCTTTCTCAGAATTGGAAGGATCTTTTTGTAAAGTGTTGTAAATAATTGCATAATCTGCAGAATTTACATCTTCTTTATGAAGGATAATTGTTTTTGAACCGGATTCAATTATTTCGTCAACATGTTCTTTTTCAAGAATTGTTTCTCGATCAATAATTACTTCATTTCTTTCAATAGAAACAACCTCTCCAGTATCTTCATCAACGAAATCCTCTACCCAAGTTTTTAATACCCTTGCAGCTAATTTTCGTCCTAAAATCTTTTTAAGTCCTGATTTACTAACTTTTACTTCGTCAGCTAAATCAAATAACTCTAATATATCTTTATCAGTTTCGTATCCAATAGCTCTAAAAAGAGTAGTTACAGGTAACTTTTTCTTTCTATCGATATAAGCATACATTACACTGTTAATGTCAGTAGCAAATTCAATCCAAGAACCTTTAAAAGGAATTACTCTTGCTGAATATAATTTAGTCCCATTGGCATGGCGACTTTGACCAAAGAATACCCCTGGAGATCTGTGTAATTGAGATACAATTACTCTTTCTGCTCCGTTGATTACGAATGTTCCTTTATTGGTCATATAAGGGATAGTCCCTAAATATACATCTTGAACAATGGTTTCGAAATCTTCGTGTTCAGGATCTGTACAATACAGTTTTAATTTGGCTTTTAAAGGAACACTGTGTGTTAAACCTCTATCAATACACTCATCTATAGAATATCTTGGTGGATCTACAAAGTAATCTTGAAACTCCAAAACGAATTGATTTCTCGCATCTGTAATTGGGAAGTTCTCACTAAATACATTAAACAAACCTTCTTGTTCTCTGTTTTCAGGAGTAGTTTCTAATTGAAAAAACTGTTGAAATGATTGTAATTGTATATCCAAAAAGTCAGGATATGCCAACTGATTTTTTGTAGCAGCAAAGCTAATTCTTTCTGCTTTTGGTGTTGTAACTAACGTTTTCTTCATTAGTAGATATGAGTTTAGTTATTATTAAAATTACGCCTCATAAAGAGGATTAACTATTTATTAATACTATAACTCTTTGTAAATCAGCTCATTCGTTGAATGGCCTCAGTTTTCTATTTACAGAGGAGTGTATAAGCACAAAATGGTTTGAACTCTTATCCGTTATACAACAGATAAGAATTCAAACCGTATTTTTTTAGGATGTAGAAATTATTTAACTTCTACCTCAGCTCCTGCTTCTTCTAATTGAGCTTTTAAAGCTTCTGCTTCATCTTTAGAAACACCTTCTTTTAATGCTTTTGGTGCACCATCAACTAATCCTTTAGCTTCTTTAAGACCTAAACCAGTTAATTCTTTCACTAACTTTACTACAGCTAATTTAGAACCACCAGCTGCTTTTAAGATTACATCAAATTCAGTTTGCTCTTCAGCTCCACCAGCATCTCCACCAGCAGCAGGACCAGCCATAGCTACTGCAGCAGCAGCAGGCTCAATTCCGTGTTCGTCTTTTAATATTGTAGCTAATTCGTTTACGTCTTTTACAGTTAAGTTAACTAACTCCTCTGCAAGTTTATTTAAATCTGCCATTGTAATTTATTTTTATTTGTGTTATTGTAAATTATTAATTGTTTGTGTTTGTTTTTATTCAGGTTTCTCTGAAAGTGTCTTAACAATTCCTGCAATTGTTCCACCACTTGATTGAAGTGCTGAAATAACATTTTGAGCAGGAGATTGTAATAAAGAAACGATTTCTCCAAGTAACTCTTCTTTAGATTTGATTGCAACAAGTGCATCTAAATTTTCATCACCGATGTAAATTGATTCTTCAATGAAAGCTCCTTTTAAGAAAGGTTTATCACTTTTTTTACGGAAATCTTTAATGATCTTTGCTGGAGCATTTCCAACATTAGAAAACATTATAGATGTATTCCCTTTTAATGTATCATAAAACTCTGCATATTCACCGTCAGCTTTATCTAAAGCATTTTTTAATACGGTGTTTTTTACAACTTCAATTTGTACATCATTTTTAAAGCAATTCCTTCTTAAGTCAGAAGAGCTTACAGCATCCAATCCAGCAATATCTGCTATATAAAATATGTTAGCAGCGTTTAACTTTACAGTTAAAGCGTCTATTGCTTGATTTTTATCTTCTCTTGTCATAACTTAATTTGTTTAGATTAGAAAATCCGTTAAACCGCAAATGATTTGGATTCAACTTTAACTCCAGGACTCATGGTACTTGAAAAGCAAATGCTTTTCATGTACTCACCTTTAGCCGATGAAGGCTTTAATTTTACAATAGTTTGAAGTAATTCATTTGCATTTTCAGACAATTTATCAGCATCAAAAGATGCTCGACCAATTGTTGTATGAATTATTCCAAATTTATCTACTTTAAAATCAATTTTACCTGCTTTGATTTCAGTAACCGCTTTTGCGATATCCATTGTTACTGTACCAGATTTTGGGTTAGGCATTAAACCTCTTGGTCCTAAAACTCGACCTAAAGCTCCAACTTTACCCATTACACTTGGCATAGTAATAATAACATCAATATCAGTCCATCCGCCTTTTATCTTTTCGATATATTCGTCTAAACCAACAAAATCAGCACCAGCCTCTTCAGCTTCAGCTTGTTTGTCAGGTGTACATAATACTAAAACTTTAACATCTTTACCAACACCATTCGGTAAGGCAACAGTTCCTCGAACCATTTGATCTGCTTTTCTAGGATCAACTCCTAAACGTACCGCAATATCAACAGATGCGTCAAATTTTGTAAATGTAATGTCCTTAACAACTTTAGCTGCTTCATCTAAACTGTACTCTTTATCAAAATCAAATTTTGATAAAGCTTCTTTTGTATTCTTGCTTAACTTAGCCATTGTTAATTAATTTTTATTATTAAACTTCTGCTGGGAATTAACCTTTAACAGTGATTCCCATACTTCTTGCTGTTCCATCTATCATTTTTATAGCTGAATCAATTTTAAAACAATTTAACTCGGGCATTTTGGCCTCAGCAATTGCTTTTATTTGATCCAATGTTACTGAACCTACTTTTTGTCTGTTTGATTCCGGAGAACCGCTCTTCAATTTAGCAGCTTCTAATAGTTGTACTTCAGCAGGAGGTGTCTTAATTACAAAGTCGAAAGATTTATCAGCATAAACCGTGATTGCAACGGGTAATATTTTACCTGCCTTATCTTGAGTTCTACCGTTAAACTGCTTGCAAAATTCCATGATATTAACACCCTTAGCACCTAAAGCTGGCCCTACTGGTGGTGATGGATTTGCTGCACCCCCCTTAATTTGTAACTTAATTAATCCGCTTATTTCTTTAGCCATCTTAATTATTATTTAAATCGTACGCTTTCAACTGGAAGCATTATAATGTTGAAATTATACTGGTAATTACTTTTTTTTAACTTTCTTTTTCTACTTGTAAGAAACTCAACTCTAATGGTTGTTTTCTTCCGAAAATTCTAACCATCACTTCTAGTTTTCTTTTCTCCTCAAGTATCTTCTCTATTGTACCAGTGAATCCATTAAATGGACCGTCAATAACTTTGATGTTTTCTCCAATAGCGTAAGGAATATTCATCTCCTCTTCGCTTTCTGCTAATTCATCAACTTTACCTAAAATCCTATTGACTTCACTCATTCTTAAAGGAAGTGGTTCTCCTCTTTTTTCTGCACCAAGAAATCCAATTACTCCATTTACGCCTCTAATTACGTGAGGAACTTCCCCAGATAAATCGGCTTCAACAAGAATGTAACCAGGAAAAAAACTTTTTTCCTTACTTATTTTCTTACCGTTTCTTATTTGGTAAACTTTTTCAGTTGGTATTAAAATTTGAGAAACAAAATCTTTCAATCCTGCAAACTCAACTTCATCTTCGATGTGTTTTTTGATTTTTGTTTCAGAACCACTAATTGCTCTAACAACGTACCATTTTTTAGTAGTTTCAGTCATAATCATTATTCAAATAAACTGTAAACAAATTTCATTAATTCGCTAAATGATTGATCCATAACGAATATGATTAAGGCAAAAATAACTGAAGCTAAAAGCACAATTACAGAACTATTTTGAAGTTCTGGCCAAGTTGGCCAAGACACTTTGTTTAATAGTTCGTCTGCCGACTCTTGTATGTATGTTCCAATTTTTGCCATAAATCTTTTATTCTTTTGCACGGAAGGGGAGGCTCGAACTCACGACCGCTGGTTTTGGAAACCAGTGCTCTACCAACTGAGCTACTTCCGTTTGTTTTTTATAAGTTACAATATTACTAATTAAAAGTTAAAAAAAGGTATCCGCCAATGACGAATACCTTTAGTTTAAATTTACTTAATAATTTCTTATAAGATTTCAGTAATTTGACCAGCACCAACTGTTCTACCACCTTCTCTAATGGCAAATCTTAAATTCTTGTTGATCGCTACAGGTACAATTAATTTAACGGTTACTGTTAAGTTATCTCCAGGCATAACCATTTCTCTTCCTGGCTCTAAATAAATCTCTCCAGTTACATCACTTGTTCTAATGAAGAATTGAGGTCTGTATTTATTTTGAAATGGAGTATGACGTCCACCTTCTTCTTTCTTTAACACATAAATCTCAGCCTTAAATTCAGCATGTGGAGTAATAGATCCCGGTTTAGCGATGATCATTCCTCTTTTGATTTGTGATTTTTCAATACCTCTTAACAAGATACCTACGTTATCTCCAGCTTCACCTCTGTCTAATATTTTTCTAAACATTTCAACTCCAGTAACGGTAGATGTTAATTTATCATTACCCATTCCGATAATTTCAACAGCATCTCCTGTGTTTGCAACTCCAGTTTCTATTCTTCCTGTTGCAACAGTTCCACGACCAGTAATAGAGAATACATCCTCTACAGGCATTAAGAAATCTTTATCGATATCTCTTGGTGGCAATTCAATGTATGCATCTACTGCTTCCATTAACTCGTTGATTGAACCTACCCACTTATCATCACCATTTAATCCACCTAATGCAGATCCAGCAATAACAGGAGTATTGTCTCCATCGTACTCATAGAAAGAAAGTAACTCTCTAATTTCCATCTCAACTAATTCTAATAGCTCTTCATCATCAACCATATCCACTTTATTCATGAATACAACCATACGAGGAATACCAACTTGTCTTCCTAATAAAATGTGCTCTCTAGTTTGTGGCATAGGACCATCAGTAGCAGCAACAACTAAAATAGCACCATCCATTTGAGCAGCACCAGTTACCATGTTCTTAACGTAATCCGCGTGACCTGGACAATCTACGTGAGCGTAGTGTCTGTTAGCCGTTTCATACTCAACATGTGAAGTATTAATTGTTATACCTCTTTCTTTTTCTTCAGGAGCATTATCAATTTCAGCGAAATCTTTTACAATTGCACCTCCAGCTTTTGCCAATACAACCGTAATTGCAGCAGTTAATGTTGTTTTACCGTGATCTACGTGACCAATAGTACCAATGTTTAAATGTGGTTTAGAACGGTCGAAAATTTCTTTAGCCATGATTTTTATTTTATTTTATTATTTTAAACTTTTTTACTTCTAATCCTATTATAGAGCCAATGACGGGAATTGAACCCGTGACCTCTTCCTTACCAAGGAAGTGCTCTACCGCTGAGCTACATCGGCTTTTGCAGATGCATTAAATTTAAAAGAGCGAGAGACGGGGCTCAAACCCGCGACACTCAGCTTGGAAGGCTGACGCTCTATCAACTGAGCTACTCTCGCTTTTAAATTCATTTAAATAAAGTTGCCTTTACTTATCTTGTTGTGGGGGAAGAAGGATTCGAACCTTCGAAGGCGAAGCCAACAGATTTACAGTCTGTCCTCGTTGACCGCTTGAGTATTCCCCCAACGAATTTCAATTCTTTCAAAAATTCACGCTTAACATTTTAAGCGGTTTTAATGAGCCGATAGAGGGACTCGAACCCACGACCTGCTGATTACAAATCAGCTGCTCTAGCCAGCTGAGCTACATCGGCTTTTTTCTTTTTCCTTACACTAGTTTAGCATAAAAAAGCAGACCCTTCCTTGAAAAGGTCTGCAAACGTAATTAAATTATTTCGTTTCACAACTAAAAAAATGATTTTATTTTAATTTTATCCTTGTCTTTGTTTTTCTTTGTGCTTTTTCAACTGTCTTCTTAGTGCTTCAACAGCCATGTCTGTTGCTTCTTCAAAGGATTTGCTTTGTTTTTTAGCAAAGATGTCACTTCCTGGTATTAACAGTTTTATTTCTGCTACTTTGTTTTCAGTATCGCTTGCATTCTCTACTTTTAAGATGACTTCACCATCTATTATCTTATCAAAGTGTGTTGCTAGCTTGTCAACTTTATCGTGAATGAATTCAACTAATTTTTTATCTGCGTCAAAATGGACCGAACTTACTTTTAAATTTACTTTCATAATACCCCGTTTTATAGTTAATAATTTATTGCTTTATATTATTTCATTGTTTTGATATAAAGTTTGTTTTCATGATTCTTCTTTACGCTTATAAATATTTTTTGTTGTTGTTTTTCTCTAAAACATTTTTCATTATGCTTTTGGATGTGCCTGTTTGTGAACGTTTTTTAGTTTCTCAATAGTGTTGTGAGTATAAACTTGTGTGGCTGATAAATTGGCGTGTCCTAAAATTTCTTTGATTGCATTTAAATCTGCTCCATTGTTTAACATGTGTGTTGCAAATGTATGTCTAAGAACGTGAGGACTCTTTTTGCTAGCCGTTGTGACTTTACCAAGATAGTAATTTACGATTCGATACACAAGTTTCGGGTATATTATCTCTCCTTTTTTGGTAAGAAAGAGCTTGGACGTTTTGGTGGTTATTGTTGATCGTATTTCTATGTAGTGATGAAATCTGTCTTTTATTTTCTTTCCAAATGGGATTAACCGTTCTTTATTTCTTTTGCCAATCACTTTTAGGGTTGCATTGTTAAAATCTATCGAGTTGATGTTCAGATTTACTAATTCAGACAATCTTATTCCTGATGCGTAGAAGAGTTCTAGTATTAACTGATCTCGTGTGCCTTCAAAATCAGTATTGAATTGATGTTCTTGAAATAGATTCTGCATGTCTATTTCACCAACAAATTCTGGCAATCGTTTGGATATTTTTGGAGTGATTACTTTTGAAACGGGATTGTTATCGATTTCCTTATTTTTTAAAAGGTACTTGTAGAACGATTTTAAGGACGATATTTTTCGATTAATTGTTCGAGTTGAAATGCCTGTTTCAATCAAATGAACTGTCCAAGACCTTATCATTGAAGAGTTGATTTCAAGGATGTTTTCTACTTCAAAATTGGTGAAGAGGAAGTGTTGAAATTGACTTAAATCTTTTTTATATGCAGTAACGGTATGTAAAGAATATCTTTTTTGATGTAAAAGGTAATCGCAAAATGATAAAATTTGAGGCATAAAAAAAAGTAGTTTATTTTTATAACGAATTATTCATTCAAAAGTTATAAAAATAAACTACTTAAAGTAGAAAATTAACAAATTTTACTCTTCAGCTTTTCTTAATTTTTCAATATATATTGCTTTTTGCATCGCTTCTCTGTTGATTACAGATGGTCTGTCAAATTGCTTTCTTCTTCTTAGTTCTTTCAGTGCTCCAGTTCTTTCAAATTTTTTCTTGTAACGTTTTAGAGCTCTTTCTATGTTCTCTCCTTCTTTAATAGGAATAATGATCATTTTCTTACTTTTTAATTTATTTAAGGATAGCAAATCTATGAATTAAATTTACAATAGCAATAATTACTTTAATATTTCTCTTGAAATAACTATTTTTTGTATTTCAGAGGTTCCTTCTCCAATGGTACAAAGCTTCGCATCTCTATAATACTTCTCTGCAGGAAATTCTTTAGTGTATCCATAACCTCCAAATATTTGTACTGCTTCAGTAGCCGTTCTAACAGCAACTTCTGATGAGTAATATTTAGCCATAGCAGAGACTTTAGTTACGTCTAAATTTCTATCTTTAAGATCAGCAGCTTCAAAGATTAACAGTTCAGCAGCTTCAATTTCTGTAGCCATATCTGCTAGTTTAAATGAAATGGCTTGAAAATTGGAAATAGGTTGATTGAATTGCTCTCTTTCTTTAGAATATTTTAATGCCGCTTCAAAAGCTCCTTTTGCAATTCCTAATCCTAATGAAGCAATAGAAATTCTACCACCATCTAAAATTTTCATGGCTTGGATAAATCCTTTTCCTACTTCACCTAGAACATTGTCATTGGACACTTCACAATCTGAGAAGATTAATTCAGCAGTTTCTGAAGCTCTCATTCCTAATTTATCTTCTTTTTTTCCTGAAGTAAAACCTTTAGTTCCTTTTTCTATTGCAAAAGCGGTCATACTATTTTTAGCACCTTTTTCTCCAGTTCTTACAATTACTACCGCAATATCTCCTGAAATGGCATGTGTAATAAAGTTCTTCGCTCCATTCAAGATCCAATTGCCATCATCATTTTGTTTTGCTGTAGTATTCATTCCTCCAGAATCTGAACCGGTATTGTGTTCTGTGATTCCCCATGCTCCAATCCATTCGGCCGTAGCTAATTTGGGCAACCATTTTTTCTTTTGCTCTTCATTGCCAAACATTAAAATGTGGTTGGTACATAATGAGTTGTGTGCTGCAACTGATAGGCCTATTGATCCACAAATCTTTGAAATTTCTGTAACAACAGTAACATACTCATTGTAAGACATTCCTGATCCTCCATACTCTTCAGGCACAATACAGCCCATTAAGCCTAGTTCTCCTAATTGTTTAAATACATGTACAGGAAATTCTTGAGATTCATCCCACTTCATCATATCTGGTCGAATGTTCTTTTCTCCAAAATCCTTAATCATTCCAGCAATCATTTGCTGATTCTCCGTTAATCCAAAATCCATAGTTTGTTTTTTAGTAGCTGACCAAATTAAATATATTTTCTGAATATTTTTTTAAAACATCAGAACCGTTTAAAAATGTTAAATCTACAACAAATGAAAATCCAGCAATTTTACCTTTCTGCATTCTTATAAGTTCTGCTGCAGCGCAAGCTGTTCCTCCGGTAGCTAATAGATCATCATGTATTAAAACATTCCAATTCTCTTTAATTTCTTCTTCATGCATTTCAATTTCAGCAGAACCATATTCTAAATCATAACAATAGGAAACTGTTTTGTATGGAAGTTTTCCTTTTTTACGAATCGGAATGAAAGGGATGTCTAATTTATTGGCTAGCATAATCCCAAACCAAAAACCTCTACTTTCTATACCAACTATGGCATCTAAATGGAGATCTTTCACATGGTTAACCATCTCATCAATTAGATCTCTGGTTAATTGAGGATCTAATAATATGGGAGTGATGTCTTTAAAAATTATTCCTTCTTTAGGAAAATCTGGAACATCCCTTATTACTTTTTTTAATCTTTTGTCAATCATAGTTCTTAATTTTTAGGATATTATCGATGAGTATACATTTAATATACTCTTGTTAATTCTCCGTATTCTAATGTTTTTCCTGTTGTTGTTTTTAGGGAGAGTTTATTTACCTCTATCTTCTTATTGGGAAAATAATTTTTAACCACGTCATTTATCATTTCCTCTTTTAACTTAGGAGAGTAAGTATTGATAATCAAAAAGCCTTTTTTACTTAATAATTCGCTTGCTACTTTTACTAATTCAGGAAATTTGGTTTCTATTTTCCAGCGTTCTTTTTTAGCCCCTATTCCAAATGCTGGAGGGTCCATAATTATTCCATCATACTTTTTTCCGCGTTTGACTTCTTTTGTTGCAAATTTTAAGGCATCATCTAAAACCCAATGCATATTTTCTTGATTGGAACTTTCCATATTCTCTTTACTCCAAGTAATTACTTGTTTTACTGAGTCGCAATGGTAAACATCAGCTTTAGCTGAATTCGCAATTAATGATGCTCCCCCTGTGTAGGCAAATAGATTTAAAAATTTTTCTTCGGATTTAATGTTCGATTTTATAAAATCCCAATTGGTTTGCTGTTCAGGAAAAATGCCTAAATGTTTAAATTGAGTTAATCTTAAATTGAAAACACATTTTTTATAGCTGATTTGCCATTCTTTTGGGGTGTTTTTTTTGAGGGTATTCCAACTTCCTTTGCTGCTGGTCTCTTCAATAAATTCGAAATGTGCTTTCTCTTTCCATTCTTTTTGAGTTTGTATGGGGGCAAAGTAAGCATTTCTATCTGGTCGGATCGTAATGATATCTCCCCAGCGTTCTAATTTTTTAGTGTTGCCGGCATCAATTAATTCGTAATCTGACCAGTGGCTGCCGTAAATACGTTTCATATATTCTTTATTTTAAGGTGCTGTCATGTTTAATTTATTTCTAGAGCTGTTTATTTAGCTGCCGAAATAAATGCTGCTTGACGGATAAGGTTTAGTCAATCTTTAGATAAGGTGCAATCTTCAAATAAGTCTTTTTATTAATAAGGTGTATTTTTTTAATCTCTTCTACTTTTTTATAAAGCCCATTGGCCTTTCGATATTTAAAAATGGCATTGGCAGTTTTCCAATCAATATAAGGATGGTCTTTTAATTGCGATGCAGAAGTCGTATTGATGTTTATTGTTGGGGGTTCATATTCTCCTAGAACAACTTGATCAATAAATCCGTTATAAATTTCGTCTGTCATATTCCAAACCTCTTTCAATTGTTCTTTCCTTGTAAAGCCACCTAATTGCTCTCTATGCTTTATAATAATTTCAGCATATTTTTCAGAGTTTATTCCTTTTAATTGGATGATTTCTTTGGCTTTAGCAGTATTGATATCTATCTGTTTCGTGTACTCTTTTTTGTTCTTTAGGGATTCTTTCTTTTCTGTTTTATCAGGGAGTAAGATGTGCGGTTCTAATTTTAAATAATCGGCTTCATCTAAACCATAGATCCTTTTTACATCGGCTTTTGATTTCCAACTTCCTCCTTTAGCTTTGTAATTGAAGATCGTTTTGATTTGCCAAGCTGCAAAACCTAATTGCTTCCACTCTTCTTTTGATATGGTATTGGGATCAAATTTAAAGTATTCGACCTTTTGAGTTTTATTTTTTTTATAAGATTTTTTAACTGTCTCAGGCAGGAGAATGAAGGGCTTTAATTGTTCGAAATGACGCTTCTCCAAACCATATAGTTTAGAAACATCATTTTTCGTTTTCCATTTCCCCCCTTTAGCTTTGTAATTATTAATGGTTTTAATTTGCCAACTTGCAAAACCCAATCTTTTCCAATCTTTATCAGAAATAGTATTTGGATTAAATTCAAAAAGATCGACTGATAAGGTCTCTTTCGTTTTTTTAGAATCTTTTAATTGGATACCTTTTTCAAATTCATGAATTTCGTTTTCAAATTCAGAGAAATTGGTTTGCGTTTCTTGCTTAAAAAGATCAACCGAAAGGTTAGCAATAATTAATGATAGAATAATTAATAAGATAACGACTACTCCTCTTTTTTCTCCACGAGTAAAAGAAAAGTAGTCTTTTATATTCATCAGAAAATCTTATTTAGCGGTGTTAAATGCTTTGATTTTACTTTGGTAAGTTTTCAATTCTTCTCTCACTTTTGGAGACAATAAGATTAAACCGATAACGTTTGGAAATACCATTGCAAAAATCATGGCATCTGAAAAATCAATTACTGCACCTAAACTAATGGATGCTCCAACAACTATAAATCCTAAGAACATCAGTTTATAAACGATATCCATTACTTTCCCTTTTCCAAATAGAAATTTCCAAGCTTGAAGTCCATAATAAGACCAAGAGAGCATAGTAGAAATTGCGAATAAAACAGCAGCAAACATTAAAATCCAAGAAGAACCAGGAAGCGCAAAGTCAAAAGCAGAACCAGTAAGCTCAATACCCCCAACAGTAGATTCTCCATAATTGATAAATCCACCTTCAATGTTTGTAATGATTAATACTAAAGCTGTCATTGTACAAATAATAACGGTATCAATTAATGGTTCTAATAAGGCGACGATGCCTTCACTTGCCGCATATTTTGTTTTAACGGCAGAATGAGCAATTGCTGCAGAACCGACCCCTGCTTCATTTGAAAATGCAGCTCTCTGGAACCCAACAATCAATACCCCAATAATACCACCTAAAGCAGCGTTAGAACTAAATGCTCCACTAAAAATTAAACCGAATGCTTCAGGAACAAGACTTATGTTCATAAAGATGATGATTAAAGCTGTACCTACATATATTGCGGCCATAAAAGGAACTACTTTTTCTGTAACTGAACCAATTCTTTTAATACCACCTATAATTACCACACCAACAATTGCGGCCATTATCAAACCAATTATCCAACCAGAACCATCAGCTATGCCTAATTTCCCCATAAGTTGAACTGTTGCTTGATTGGCTTGAAACATGTTTCCTCCTCCAAAAGAACCTCCAACACACATGATCGCAAAAAAGATGGCGAGTGCTTTACCTAAACCTCCCATCCCCATTTCTTTTAATCCTTTAGAGAGGTAATACATAGGGCCACCGTGAACTGTTCCGTCTTCAGTAACCTCTCTATATTTAACACCTAAAGTACATTCAACAAACTTTGAAGCCATTCCTAAGAATCCCGCTAAAATCATCCAGAATGTAGCTCCTGGACCACCAATTGATACTGCAACTGCAACACCAGCAATATTTCCTAAACCAACGGTTGCAGACAATGCAGCAGTTAATGCTTGAAAGTGAGAAACCTCACCTTCAACACCTTCTGAGGCTATTGTTTCAAAAACTGCACCACCGGGAGTCGAATCTCCTTCAGCAACATCAGCAGTATGATGATCTAATTCATCATAATCTCCTTTAACAACTTTAACAGCGGTTTTAATTAGCGTGAAATTGGCAAATTTAAAATAGACCGTAAAGAATAGTGCTCCACCAATAAGTACAAACAATACAATTGGTACGGAACTTTCTCCAATATTTATCGAATAAAAAACGACACTTCCTACGGCATCAGCAATAGGTCTAAAAGCAGCATCTATCTTTTGATCTATAGTTAACTCAACAGCTTTTGCAGTTTCTTGGGCAAAAGTGATAAAAGGTATAAAAATTGAAAATAAGGTAAAGAGTATTGATTTTACTTTAAGCATAGTGTTGAATTAGTTTTTTTTTTGAATAAGTCTCAAATATACCTAAACTTTTTGTTTAAAAAAAGGGCATTTCATATAGTTATAGATTACCAGTCAACCCTTCGGTAAACTCAGGATGTCAATATAGAGAATGGCCGTTTGTTAAAACGCCTGATAGATGCAGCCTCCACTATTGTTTTGTGTTGCGCCAGTAACTGATTGCAGACAGTTGGTTTCTTTTCGGATTCTTAAAACCCCTAAAAATGCAAAAATTAAAGCTTCCTTATAATTGATGATTTCATTGGATGGAATAATGATTTCATTTGGCGTATTCGCTTTTATTCTTTCTCTTAAATAGGAATTAAATGTACCACCACCTGTTAACAATACTCTTTTGTTGGACGATTGAATGGTGTTTGAAATCTGAATCGAAATATGCTCTACAAAAGTACATAGTTTATCGGCTGTTGAAATTTCATAATTAGCCAGAATAGGAAAAACTGTAGCTTCAACTTGTTCGATTCCTAAAGATTTTGGAGGTGATTTTTTATAGTAATCCAGTGTATTAAGTTCTTCTAAAAGTGCTGAATTTATTTCTCCTGATTGAGCGAAATCACCATTTTTATCATAAGTTTTTCCCAACTCTAGTGCGAATCGATTCATGACAATATTAACGGGACAAATGTCATAAGCGATTCGTTCCGTATTTTTTGCGAATGAAACATTGGCAATTCCTCCTAAATTGATACAGTAATCGTAAGCTGAAAATAAGTTTTGATCTCCTATAGGTACCAAAGGGGCACCCTGACCATTAAGCGCTACGTCTATGGATCTGAAGTCACAAACAACAGGGAGTTTGGTAATGGCTGAAATGTTGGCTCCATTTCCAATTTGAGTAGTAAGGTTAGTTTCTGTTTGATGAAAAACGGTATGTCCGTGCGAAGCAATGCAATGAATTGTTGTTGAATCAATATGATTTGAGGCAATAAAATCTAGCGTTGATTCACCAATAAAGTTCCCCATTTCATTGTTGAGTTGCATCAAATCGATTCCGCTTAGTTGAGTGCTTTTCGCTAATTGCTTATAGAGTTGTCTTGGAAATGGAATTGTTGTAGCGCTATTAATTTTAAAAGACCAACTCTCATTGATGATTTCAAAAGTGCAATTTGCAATATCTAAACCATCTAAAGAGGTTCCTGACATTGTTCCTATAACATTATAACGACTCATTTCTTTTGACTATTTATAAAAAAAAATTACATTTGTTCTTTATTCAAAAATAAAACAATCAATGATTGTAACTAATAATTGAGCGTATTTTTTTTTTTGTTTCCTTTTGAGGAACGCTAATATTCATTTATTACTAAAATAAACAAACGGATGAACATAGAATTAACAGAAGAGCATATAGCGGTTAGAGATGCAGCAAGAACCTTTGCTCAAAACGTATTAAAACCGGGTGTAATTGATAGAGATGAAAAACAGGAGTTTCCTACTGAACAGGTAAAACAGTTAGGAGAGATGGGGTTTCTAGGGATGATGGTTTCTCCTGAGTATGGAGGGGGTGGTATGGATACCATTTCATATGTATTAGCTATGGAAGAAATTTCGAAAGTTGATGCATCAACTTCTGTGGTAATGTCTGTGAACAATTCTTTGTTCTGTTGGGGAATTGAAAAGTTTGGATCAGAAGAGCAAAAGCAGAAATACTTGGTTCCTTGTGCAAAGGGAGAAAAAATTGGCGCGTTTTGTTTGTCAGAACCAGAAGCAGGTTCGGATGCAACATCACAACAAACTACGGCAATAGATATGGGAGACCATTATTTATTAAATGGAACTAAAAACTGGATTACAAGTGGAGGAACTTCAAGTTACTGTATTGTAATTGCTCAAACGGATAGAGAGAAAGGACATAAAGGTATTAATGCTTTTATTGTAGAGAAAGGATGGGATGGTTTTGTTGTTGGTGCTAAAGAAAATAAATTAGGAATTAGAGCTTCAGATACGCATACCTTATTGTTTAATGATGTACAAGTTCCTAAAGAAAATAGAATCGGGGAGGATGGTTTTGGATTTAAATTCGCGATGACTGTTCTTTCTGGTGGAAGAATAGGTATTGCTTCTCAGGCTTTAGGAATCGCTTCTGGTGCTTATGAATTAGCTTTGGCTTATTCTAAAGAAAGAGTAACTTTTGGTAAACCAATATCCAATCATCAAGCTATCGCTTTTAAGTTGGCAGATATGGCTACTGAAATTGAAGCCGCACGCATGTTATGTTTTAAAGCTGCTTGGTTAAAAGAACAAAAAAAGGACTTTACTAAAGAAGGAGCAATGGCCAAACTTTTTGCTTCGAAAGTAGCGATGTGGGTGACTACTGAAGCGATTCAAATTCATGGAGGTTATGGGTTTGTAAAAGAATACCATGTTGAACGTTTGATGCGTGACGCAAAAATTACTCAGATTTACGAAGGAACAAGTGAAATTCAAAAAATTGTCATCTCAAGATCAGTTTTAAGAGATTAATTTTTTAGAAAATAATTTTTAGTGAAAGAGGTAAGACATAAGTCTTACCTCTTTTTTATTCAAATTCATCACCATTAAATTGTCGCTTTCTCATCAGGAACTTTTGGGCATAAGGTTTTGTCATCATCGTATTCAAATTTCACCTATCGGCAATCTAACTACTTAGTTGTTGTAGGTTGTTATTTTTTTCTAGTAAATGAACTAAATGTTTTACTTTGTCAGGCTGAATAACTTTAGGACTGGAGTGTCTACGCTTGAGGTGACCATTAACTTAGGTACATAATTTATCCAGTTGAATTATGGAAAAGAAAACTAGAAGACTGATTTTAATGTTTCTCCTGAGCAATTTACCAGTGTTTTCAGGACTGAAATGTTGCCCCCCTCTATCCGTATGATGAATAAGAGGAGATGCATCTGGTTGGTATAAATTCCTTTTAAAGCTCTTAATTCGCCTAACAGTGATCGCCTCTTATTTTGTTGGTAGCCAATAAGAAGTTAGCACCCATAGCTGTTGGTAGCATGATGTTAAAACAGGATTTTTCAATCGCTAAATCAGGATGAATTGAGCGGAATGAGTACCGATGTAGAAAACCAGCTTTAAATTAAAAAGCAGTTAATTTATAGTTTTTCAGCACAGTTCTTTGTTAACAAAACCTGATCTTCTTTCTAGGATAAATCTGCACCTATAATTGGTCGGATGATGCGGGTTTGTAACCCTTGGAGCTAAGGTTCTTTTTGGAGGAAATTTGGGCGCTATAAATTAAAGTTTTACACCGTTCTAGTTTGTATCGATGACCATCGGTTTTAAGATTAGGTGAACCAAGTTGATAAAAAACTTTTCTCTAGTACCGCTGGTTTTTACTTTTACTATTTCTTCAATGTGCAAAGTGCGATATGTTTGGGGCTCTTTAAAGTAGATGAAACCTTTATGCTTCTTTTTTGGACAGGGGATAGGCAAAGGTGTTGTTCTTGCATTGGTAGATGAGAAGTAGATACGCTATATTCTTTCATAATAGCATCTATTCTTAATTTTAAGATTGAAAACCTTATAGGATCTTTAATGCGCTCGACAACGGAACTTGATGCCTCAATAGTTTTTACAAATAATTACAAATGATTTTGGCAGATTTACGCAACTCCATTAATTCTTTATCACTACATTCAAAAGCCTCCTCAACTCTTGCTCCGTTCTTCGTAATCCGAACAGGAAGACTCATGTATAGAGGAGCTGATTTAAAGAGTTGCTGGAATTGAGTAGGGATGAGTACACTTAACGGTAAAATGGAAGCTGTAGGAGTAATTAATTGGTTAAAAATAGATACGGCACAATTGGATACTGCATAAAATGTAGCCCCTTGAGTTGCTTTAATTAGCGTTGGCGATGTTTTGGTTTTTTCCACACATTGGTGAATTGTATTCGCATCCAGCATTTCTTCAATGGCTATCCCATCAATGAATGTTTTAGAGGCCATAAAAACAATAGAATCACCGTGCTCTCCTAAGAGTTGTGTGGTTACTTTTTGAGTTGGAAAAACTTGTCTTAGGTAGTATTTCATTCGAATTGTATCTAATAAGGTTCCTGTGCCTATTACTCTACAGGGGTCTAATCCAGTTAGGTGAGAGGTCAGGTTGCTGATCACGTCTACTGGATTAGAAATGACAATGATAAATGGGTTTACTCTGCTCTTAAAGTTTTTGAAAATAGAAGTGGTAATCGCTTTACTTTCTTGAGTGATCGCTAATCGTGTGGCATTTTGTGGTACGGATGGACCAGCGCAATGAAAAATGAAGTGAGAGTTTTGGAAACACACGTTATCGTTCCAAATCAATTGATGCTTATTTAATAAAGAATTAGAGTGAGAAAAATCTAAAAAGCTACCCGATAAAGTAGTGTCAAGATCAATAATATTAATGCATAAGGGGTGTTTTGGCTCAACCAATAAGTGTTGAAGAATACACCTTCCAATGTTTCCAAACCCAACGATAGTGATCTTGATCTTTTTCATATCCCTACAAGTTTAATCAATCCGTAAAGATATTAATCTGGGGTTTATCAATATACTTACTGATTAAAATCAGACGAATAGCTCATTCACTTTTGTTCTTAAGGAATGGGTATCATAAAGTGCATCCCCCAACAGCATTAAACGTTTAAAACTTACTTGTTAGGGATTGGGTAATCAAGTCTCCCTAAATAAGTTTTAGAGAGGATTACTTCAATTGAAATGAAAATAAATGCAATTCGGAGAAAAAAAAAAATCAGTATTCGCTCTCTTTTAGTTGGGGAATTGTTCAGGCATATTTAATTTGATCACTTTCCAGATTTCCTCGATTTCTTTTATTTTTTTAACCTCTTTGCTAAGCTTAGAAGTTAATTCTGAGTCAAGGTAATTTATATTTAATTGTAAATTCTTTAAATCTTTAAGGTAGACGTATCTTTCATGGCTATCCTTTATTTTATTAAGATGATTGTATAATTTCTTGTAGGCTTTATAGAGTACTTTTTTCCTTTTAGTGAAGATTTCATTATGAATCAAATCATTATGCAGGTTACTTGTTGAGTATTTAAGTTTTGGAAGTTCAGCAGTCTCTTTCTCGTTCGTGTTATTTTCTTTTAAAATATTATTTTTTCTTTCTTCTTCTTTGGCTTTGCTCTTTCCCTGAATATTTATCTCTTGTATTTGAGTTAATAATTTACTTATTTCTTTATCATTATCAGTGAAATGCATTGCTTTTCTTAAGCTTTTTTGAGCTTTATTGTATTCGTCACTTTCCATTGCCTTATTGGCATTGGCGATGTGAAGGTCATAAGATTTTTTTCGCTCGACAAGTTTATTTTGAGTAAAACCAATGGAGAAAGTCATTAATAAGAGTAATAAAAGTGATATTTTTTTCATTAGGATTGTTTTAGTTAAAATGACACATAAATAAATTAAACTTTATGATCGGGCTAGTGTCGGATAGCAATCAAAAGTAAAAAAAATAAATGGTTTAACAGTTTTTGAAATGATCTTAGTCTTTTACTAGCTACAATTTCTGGGCTAATATCACTATTCTTATTCTCTTTTTTTGATGGTTTAGGTCTGTAGTTCTTTTTTAAGCGAAAGGATTGCCATTTTGTAATTGATAAAATGAAGTAAATACGAATAATCCATTTCTGGTCATGTTTAAAACTGTAGGTACTGATTTCGTTGGTTTTTTTTGTTGGTGAGAGCGGTTGTGAGGGCAGAATTTTTTTAGTGATTCTTATCCAGTAGCAGTAGTTATTGTTGAGGAGCCTAAAGGATTAGGTGTTTATTTTATAAGAATAATCATATCGAGGCAGTAACAACGGTGAATAGTAAATTAGATGAATTTCAATTTTGACCTACAGTTCAAAGCTTGTTTCTACCTTAATTAGGGATGAAAAGATAGAAATAGCTCGATAAATCTGCTTGATGG
Organism: Flavobacteriales bacterium; assembly: GCA_034112225.1. GTDB lineage: Bacteria > Bacteroidota > Bacteroidia > Flavobacteriales_E > Vicingaceae. The sequence goes on from JAWUVT010000085.1 coordinate 19,213, forward strand.
AGATTTATTTTCAGAAAATAAGTTCTTTGGTTTAAAGATGAATCATAAAATCACTACACAATTACCACTACTGGGTCTAGTCTATTTCCTTTTTATTTAGAATATAAGTTGTTTTTTTTTTTTTTTTGAACCTTATTAAACGTTTATTGCAGGATATATGTAGTTTAATAATTAATAATAATCGATTAAATTGAAAATACCAAAGATTTTAAATAATTGGAATGATCCTGTTTATTTAATAGATGTTAATTCACTAGTTATTGTAGATGTGAATAAAAAAGCAATTCAGGAATTGGGTTATTTAAGAGAAGAGTTTGTTGGTCAACATATTTCATTGATTAAGCCTCTTGACACTGGCTATCAAAAAGTGATCGATAATTTAGTAGACGATCCCAATTATTCAAATATTAGGTCCTTCCACCAACGGAAAGATGGATCTATTTTTCCGGTACTAATTAATGCGAATGTTTATTCTCAAGGAGGCAAGAGTTTTAGTTTATCTATCGTCCAAAATATTGAACAAAAAATAAGGAGTGAAACCAACGCGGAAGAGCTCGGAAATAGGTATGAAACCTTATATAAAATTTCCGCTAATGGTATCGTAATTATAGATAAAGATGCCCGAATTATTTCGATTAATCCAGCAATGGAAAAGATGTGTGGATATAAGGAGGAGGAGATTAAACTGAAAAACCTCAATGTTGTTTTCCCTCTTGAATTATCGAATAACTTGTATAAAAAAATTGGGAGTAAAATAAAATTCCCTAAAAGGAGAGCTAAGGATTTTCCGGAAGCTGTAATTTTTAAAAAAAATAAAAAAAATGTTTATGTAGAGGTAGGTTTGGAACATTTTTTAGAAAATGAGGAGGATAGGATTATTTTATCACTTACCGATAATACCAAAAAAAATAGGGAAGAACAGGTTAAATTAAATGCACTACTCAAAGGAGTAGACGATGAAAGGGAAAGGTTTTCGCGCGAATTGCACGACGGAGTGAGTCAAAGTTTAATCTCAATTGCAATGTTTTCCGAGAAGTTTGTAAGCCGCTATTCTATCGATTTAAGCGATAAGTTGGTTGTAATGGTTAAAGATGCCGTTGCAGAGCTTAAATCCATCTCTAAAAACATTTCGCCGCCTAATATCAAATATTTTGGAGCCATAGAATCTATTAAAACCTTAGTTATTAATTTCTCTTACCAAACTGGAATTAAATCGGAATGTATTGTCTTTGAGGTTGATGATGGAGACCTTGGCTCTAATGCCTTGTTTGTTTATCGAATCATACAAGAAGCCATTAATAACATTTCGAAACACGCCAAAGCCACGAGTGTTCAGATTCAATTGGTCAATATTGGAAATGAAAAGATCAGAATAATGATAGAAGATGATGGTGTGGGTTTTAAGTACGATAGAGTGAGAAGAAAGACACAAAGTTTTGGACTCAACAATATTGAGTATAGGGTAAAGGCTTTAAAAGGAAATTGCACTTTCGATTCTTCGCCTCAACATGGGACAACAATTTGTATTGATTTTCCTAAATTTAAATAACGATGAAAAAAATTTTATTGGTAGATGATCACAGTATACTTTTAAATGGGTTAAAATTGATTATCGAAGAAAATGAAAATTTTAAAGTGGTAGGATTGGCTAATAATTGGGTTGATGCGTTGATGTTAAATTCAACCCTAGAACCCGACTTGATACTCATGGATATTTATTTGCCAAAAAGAAATGGATTGGAGATGGCCAAAGAAATTTTAGCGGCCAATCCGAAGCAACTTATTTTGATATTTTCTATGGAAGAGAACGTAGATTACGTGATGAAAAGTATTGAAATTGGGTGTAAAGGATACCTGTTGAAAAGCACTAGTAAAACGGAGATTTTATCAGGAATGATTGAAGTACTCAAAGGGAATACCTACTACTGCAAAAGTATATCGCAAATTATGGTAAATAATATGCTGATTAAAAGTGAGTTTGGTCAAATACCCAATTTAATTTCAAAAAGAGAAAAAGAAATCATTAGTTATATCTGCGATGGCTTAGCCTCTAAAGAAATAGCAAGTAAATGCTTTATCTCAATTAGTACCGTTGAAACACATCGAACAAATATCTATAAAAAACTTAAAGTAAACAACTCTGTTCAACTTCTTCACGAAGCTTTAAAGTTGGGGATTTTTACGATTAAATAATTTTTTTAGTGTTTGAGGTCTCTTAGAACTCACCTATATCCACTTCTTGCCCTAGTCTATTACTACTAGTTCTTTAGCTGAAAAGCCTAGGCTATTTACTGGTTTAAAACTATTGTTAGTCAGCAATGATTATTCGTAATTTAGTTAAATGATTATTGCTATTGTAAATAAAAAAGGAGGCACTGGTAAAACAACCTCTACTGTAAACATTGCCAAAGCATTATCACTAAAAGGTAAAAAAGTCCTGTTACTGGATCTTGATCCACAAGCCAACCTCAGTTATTGTTATGGAATTTCAACAGAAGGATGCATTCTTGGAGAGGTGTTGTTAGAACAGAAAGTTGAAAAGGATGATATTTTTGAGGCAGACGGAGTGCATGTAATACCCTCTACCAATGAATTGATTGATTATGAATTTGAATTCATCAAGCAAGGCTACCCATTTACATTGTTTAAAGATACCATGGCTACGGTAAAAGATAAATACGACTATATTTTGGTCGATTGCCCTCCAGCTGGATCTTATTTAACCGTAAATGCATTGATTGGCTCGGATGCGGTTTTAATTCCTATGCAAATGGATGTATTAAGCCTTCAAGGCTTAAAGCAAATCCTTAAAACAGTGGAAGAGTTAAAGAATGAGTACAATCCGAATTTACAGGTGTTGGGGGTTTTACCTGTTTTGGTTGACGAAAGAAGACAGTTGACCAATGAGATCCTTCACCTTGTAAATAATGATTTTGGAGTACATGTTTTTAACAACTACATACGGCAAAATGTAAAAGCTGCCGAAGCCCCTTCATTTAGACAAAGTGTAATTGAATATGCACCTAAATCAACAAGTGCTCAAGATTATTTAAACGTTACCAAAGAAATACTTAAACTACTCGAAAATTAAATGTGGTTATTGAATTAATGGTTTAGAAAAAAAATTCTAAACCGATTCATTACCATAAAAAAAATAGATTATGGCGCTAGGAAAAAACTTTAATAAACAAGAAGAACACACCAAACCAACTAAACGCAAAGAAGAAGTTATGGAAGAAAGAAGCACAGAAAACTCAGCGATGAATACACCTGAAAATAGCGACACATCGGCAACCGCATTAAGAACTGCTATTGATACTGACTGGGCTTCTGTTGAATTTGAAGTGGATGGGTCTATCATTTCTGCCAACGCCAATTTTGTGAGTATGCTAGGGTATGGATCTGAAGCTGAAATTGCAGGTCAACATCACCGAATTTTCTGCAAAGATGCCTTTAGAGCCAGTGCAGAGTATAATCAGTTCTGGAATAACTTGGCTGCAGGAGTTTCACAAGCAGGAGAGTTTGAAAGAGTTCGGAGAGATGGTGTTAATGTTTGGATTAATGCCTCTTACACTCCAGTTAAAGATAATTCTGGTAAGGTCGTTAAGGTGATCAAAATTGCCAAGAATATCGATAGAATGGTGCAAGATCGTGTAGCAGGAAATGCGCTTAAATCGGCAGTAGATACAGGCTGGGCATTTCTTGAATTTGAAACTGACGGAACCATTCTTAATGCGAACAAAAATTTTGTGAGTATGTTAGGGTATGGTTCTGGATCTGAAATTGTAGGCCAGCATCACCGTATGTTTTGTGACGATGCGTATATTTCTTCCTCAGAATATAAGAAATTCTGGAATGACTTGGCTTTAGGGATTAGGCAAACAGGAGAGTTTAAAAGAATTAAAAAAGGAGGAGATACCGTTTGGATTGAGGCCTCTTACACCCCAATAAAAGATAGAGACGGTAAAATTGTTAAAGTAATTAAGATTGCGAATAACGTGGATCAAATGGTAGAAGATCGTGTGGCATCCAATGCTATTAAATCTGCAGTGGATACAGGATGGTCATCTATTCATTTTGGATTAGATGGAACGATTCTTTCTGCCAATGAAAACTTTATCAATACTTTAGGGTATGGATCAGAAAAAGAAATCGTTGGTCACCATCACAGAATGTTTTGTGAAGAGGCCTATCTTTCTTCGTCAGAATATAAGAGATTTTGGAATGACTTGGCAGCAGGTATTAAACAAGAAGGAGAGCATCGCAGAATTAAAAAAGATGGAGAGTACGTTTGGATCAATGCCTCTTATACTCCAGTAAAAGATGGGGACGGAAATTACTTTAAAGTAATTAAGATTGCATCCAACGTAAATGCATCAAAATTAGCAGAGATTGAAACTGTAAGTGTAATAAAAGAGCTCAATCGAGTAGTTAACATTGTGAAAGACGAAGGTGATCTTTCTCAAAGAATGGAGATGGAGAATATTAGTGAAGTGAATGAGCAGGTGATTTCTGGTATTAATGGATTGTTAAATGGAATTGGAGCACCAATTACCTCAATCAGAAACTTGGTGATCAGCTTAGCAGATGGCGATTTAACAGAATCTTTTGAATCGAATGTTAATGGAGATTTAAAAGAGTTAGGAGATGCTTACAATGAAGCTATTGTTAATTTGAATGCGTTGATGGGGGACTTGAAGGAGGTCGCTAATTTGGTGGCATCGTCCTCAGAAGAATTATTAACGAAATCAGATGAAATGGAAGGTACCACTCAGGAAGTGGCATCAGCTATACAGCAAATGGCAGAAGGAGCGCATCAGCAAGCGCAACAAACAGATGATACCTCTAAACTCGTAGGAGAAGTGTTAAAGTCTTCTAATGGGATGAGTGACAAAGCGGATTTAATAAATAGTGCTGCAGAAAACGGTCAAAAAAGTTCCAATGAAGGACTATTTACCGTGAAGAAAGTGGTGGAAAATATGAGTGAAATAGAAGTCGCAGCTAATGTTACTTCAGAATCTATAGATGTATTAAGTGAACGATCTGAGGAAATAGCTAGAACACTTAATGTGATCACAGACATTGCCGCACAAACCAACCTTCTTGCATTAAATGCAGCAATAGAAGCTGCTAGAGCAGGAGAAGCAGGACGAGGGTTTGCTGTTGTTGCAGAAGAAATTAGGAAGTTAGCGGAAGATTCTAGAAAATCAGCCATCGATATTCAAAAGGTAATTACTGCAGTACAAAAAGATATCAATCAAGCTGCTAAATCTATTGACACGATGGGCTCAAGTGTTAAAAATGGAACCCAAGCTTCTCTCGACGCCGAAACTGTGTTTGGAAGTATTGAAAAGTTAACGACAGAAACATACAACCTTTCTAAAGAAATTCAAGGAGCAACAGTTGAACAAAAAGAGGCGATTAGTGATAGTGCTAAAAATATCGAAAAAATTGTAGTTGTAGCAGAAGAGACCGCAGCCGGTTCAGAGCAAATAGCAACCTCTTCTAAAGAGTTAAATCAAGGAATGGTTGAAGTCAACTCCACAAGTAAACAACTGGCTTCAGCAGCTGTTCAATTGCAAGAAGGGGTTTCCAAATTTAAATTAAAAATTTAATAATTAATAATTCAATACTCTAAACTATTAATTATGGAAAACGAATTAACGCTAGCTGATATAAGAGAACAAGCGAAAAATGATCTTCAGCAACAAGAAGTAGGCAAGTTAATCCAGTTAATTATTTTTAAACTGGGAAATGAGGAATATGCCCTTCACATTGACCAAATAAAAGAAGTGGTGTTAACGCCAGGGATTGCAAAAATACCGCAAACACCAGATTACATTATTGGAGTCGCTAATATTAGAGGTAATATTATTTCCATTATTAATTTAAGCACCAAATTTGGCATAAAAAAGGAAGCCGATGAGGAAAATAACTCTCATTATACCTTGGTGGTAGAAAGTGAACTCTTTAAAATAGGAATTTTAGTAAATGAAGTGCCCAATACATTGGTTGTTCCTGAATCGGATATTGATAAGTCATCAACGGTATTGCAGTATTCGAATTTAGATGAAGATTGCGTGAAAGGGATTGTAAAATCTGGGGATAGAATGATTATTATGGTGGACATGATAAAAATGATGGAAGCAGAAGAATTAAAAAAATTAGCAGTAATTTAAAACAAATAATTATGGAAAAGACAGTATTAGTAGTTGACGATTCAATGTATATGCGAACACTAATTAAGGACGCATTAACAGAGGCTGGTTATAAAGTGATAGGGGAAGCGGCTAATGGAGAATCAGCTATTGATTCTGCCATGGAGCTTAACCCAGATCTAATTACCTTAGATAATATTTTACCAGATATGATTGGTACGGATATTTTACGGGTATTAAAAGGAGAAGAGGAACTTAAATCTAAAATAATAATGATCAGTGCCGTAGGACAAGAATCAGTTATTCAGGAAGGAATAGCTGTAGGTGCAGAAGATTATATTGTGAAGCCATTTACGGTTGAGCAATTAGTTGAATCAGTTGAAAAAGCGTTGTCTTAAAGGAGCAATGAATACTGAGGATATTAAAGTTTTAGTGGTAGATGACTCCGGATTAATGCGGCTCATTATTTCTGACATTTTAAACAGTGAACCAGGAATGTGCGTGGTTGGTACGGCAGAAGATGGAAAGGAAGCCGTTGCCAAGTCGAGAAAGTTAAAACCCGATGTTATTCTACTGGATCTCAATATGGAAAAGTATGATGGACTTTATGCCGTCAAACATATTTTGAGAAGACAGAAAATTCCTATTATTATCTTAAGTGCAGTTGGAAACACGAACCTTGAACCCATTTTAGAAGCGTTAAAATTAGGGGCATTTGATTACCTCAATAAACCCAAGGAAAATAAAGCAAAAGTTAGAAAGATAGAGACCGAAATTGTAAATAAAGTAAGAGCAGCAGCAGCGTCTAATAAAAAAATATTAAGTTCTAGCACTGCTCCTATTAAGAGGAATAATGGTATGCATACATTCAGTGAAAGTACAAGTCACGACATCATTGTAATAGGAGCATCAACAGGAGGACCAACAGCGTTAGAGAATATAATTAAAAAATTGCCAGTAAATTTACCAGTACCAGTAATCATTGCTCAACATATGCCCGCTAATTTTGTACATTCTTTTGCCAATAGATTAGATGGTTTAACTCCCTTAAAAGTTAAGGTCGGGATGAAAGATGATGTTTTATGTGCTGGAGAAATAATTGTAGCCCCTGGGAGTAGAAATATGATTGTTAAAAGAGATGGATCAGGTCGTGTAGTGATTGGCTTTACCACCAAACAATATGCAGAATTTAACAACCCATCGATCAATGCTTTAATGTTATCTGTTGCAGAAGTTTATGGAAGAAGAGCCATCGGTACCATTTTAACAGGAATGGGTAAAGACGGGGCTAATGGTTTAGAGGCCATGTTTAAAAAAGGAGCGTTTACTATAGGTCAGAATAAAGACACTTCAATAGTGTATGGTATGCCTAAAGAAGTTGCGGATCGAAATGTAATAAAAAGCTGTGTTTCAATACAAGGGATGGCTGGTTTTATAGTGAGCTGTATCGCTTAATTCAGCATTAATTTAAATATATATATGAGTTCAAAAGATGAAGAGTATAAGGAAATGTTTTTAGCCGAAGCGCTTGATAATTACGAGGAACTCAATACATTATTAACGAGGTTAGAGAAAGAGGTCTCTAATAAAAAGGTAATCGACCACATCTTTAGAATTACGCATACACTTAAAGGAAATGCCATGGGAATGGGGTTTGATGCAATTGCGGAATTGGGACATGTAATGGAAGATGTCTTTAATGAAGTAAAAGAAGGGAGAATTACCTTAGATGCAGATTTATTTAGTTCGTTATTTAAGGCCAATGATAAATTAGGAGAGTTAATTGACGCGATAAAAACTGGAAAAAGAATTAACTATAAAGGAATTAGAACAAAGCTTGATGTCTTTTTAAAGAAGGAAAAGGCAAGCTATGCTGCTGCTGCTCCACCCCCCTTAAATGAAGAGGGATCAACTCCAGCAACCACAATTGAAGAGGGATCACCTCCAATATTAAAAAAAGAAGAAGAAGAGAAAAAAAACAGCAATGAACCTTCTAAGGAAGACCAACCTATCGAGGAAGATATCTTAAGGGAAGAAGAAGGAGTTGTAGAAGCAATTTCTGAACTTGTTGAAAATAAGGAACGCTCAAGTTTTGAGATTGATGAGGATGAGGATGAGGATGAGGATGAACAAGAAACTAAAATTGCGTTTTCAGATTTAGTACAAGTACCTGTAAGAAAATTAGACAGTTTACTCAACCTTGTTGGAGAGTTAATTATTGAACGAGATAGTTTAGTCGCTCAAAGTGTAGAAAACGGGAACGACGGAAATATGTTTGCCCGATTACAAAGGATTACTGCCGATTTACAATATGGGGTGATGGATGTAAGATTGGTTCAAATTGGATTTCTGTTTAACAAGTTTCATCGAATAATTAGAGATGTTGCTGCAATAGAAAATAAAAAAGTAGACCTTATTTTAGAGGGAACAGAAAATGAAATTGACCGAAACATCTTAAAGATAATGTCGGATTCATTGGTTCATTTAATCAGAAACTCGGTGAGTCATGGCATTGAATCTCCAGCTGAAAGAAAGAGATTAGGAAAGCCAGAAGCAGGTCAAGTAACCTTAAGGGCTCGAAATGAGAAAGACATTGTTATTATTGAGGTGATTGATGATGGGTATGGAATTGATGCTAAATTAATCGGTGAAAAAGCAGTAGAAAAGGGAATTATCACCAAAGATTATTATAAAAAGGCGACTGATGACGAACTCATCATGATGATTTTTGAACCAGGATTTTCTAATGCAGACGTTATTACCGAAGTTTCAGGAAGAGGAGTAGGAATGGATGTTGTAAAAAGGGCAACAGAATCTATTGGCGGTAATTTAAAAGTAACCACCAAAATAGGAGAAGGATCTACCATTCACCTTTCATTGCCATCATCTATGGCAGTAAAAGGAGCTTTGTTATTTGAATTGAATAAACAAGAATATGCGGTTGCATTATCATATACTGAAGCAGTAGTCTCTTTTACAAAATCAGACATTCACAAAGTTAGTAATGGATTAATGGCAAGTTATTTAGGAAAAACCATTTCCATTATCTTTTTAAATGATTTGTATGCGATTAATGGGTTATCCGACCTTTCAACAGAAGGTGCACTTCATGAAAGTTTTGATCGGGTAAGTCCTGGTCAGAAATTAGATGTATTAGTCGCTTCTTATGGGAATAAATACGTGGGGTTTGTGGTCGATAAATTATTGCAACAAAAGGAAATCGTAGAAAAAACATTATCAGCACCTATTGATAAATTAGAGATGATCAGTGGAGCAACTATTTTAGGAAATGGCAATGTCTGTTTAGTTATCGATATTGCTAATATTATCAATACATTATTTAAAGAAAAGGCAATACTATAATGAGCGACATTTTTAATACAGAAGAGCAAGATATATCCCAAGAGATTATTAACTACGGATTAAGTAAAGCCGCAGACTCTATGGCTTTTTTTACGAAAGAAAAAGTTTTTGTTAAGAGTATAGATCTTCAAGTAAAAACAGTGGATTCTATTCGGAATTTATCTCAAAAATATGGAGACGAGGAGGTCTATGTTTTAATTACAGAGTTAAAAGGAGAACTAGAAGGCGTTTGTTATTTGGTGTTGTCAGAAAAGGAAGTTGGAGAGATCTTAAAAACGAGTTTGCCAGCCTCTATTTTAAACGATCTATCAAAGCTGGAAGAGATGTCGGAAGCCATTTTGTTGGAGATGGATAACATTGTTGTTGCAGCTGTTGTTACACAGTTTTCGAACTTGTTTAATTATAAGATTTACGGAGGTGTACCGACTTTGTCTAAAATAAAGCCCGATGGATTAGCAGGACTGGTTGAAACTGCTAGTAAAACAGCAAAATCTGCACTGTATTTCAATTCAGAGTTTCTGACCACCGAAATGCAGATTAATCCAGAGTTTATCTGTTTGCTCAACGATAAGTATATTGATGGAGTGAAATTAATTGCTCAAAATCAAGATTTATTTTTAAAAATGAGGAGTACAATATGCTATTAGAAAAGCAAGATGTATTATCAGATCAAGAATTGTATTCTCTTACCACAGGTATTAAAAAAAGGTATGGAATAGATTTTACTAATTACGAGCCAAAATCTTTAAAACGAGGGTTTACGCGTTTAATTATGCGAAAAAAATTAGATTCCGTTTTACAGCTTTGGTCCATTATATTAAAAGATCGAGAGTTCTTCATGGGCTGTATAGATGAATTAACTGTTAACCTAACAGAACTCTTTAGAAATCCTGAAATATGGATCAAACTTAAGGAGGATGTTTTGCCACAATACAAGAAAAAATACAAACTTAATATCTGGCATGCAGGATGTTCTTCAGGAGAAGAGGTGTATACGATGGCTATTGTTCTTAAGCATATGGATATGCTAAGACGTACCAAATCGATGGCAACAGATTTAAGCGCTAGAATATTGGATCAAGCAATAAAAGGAGCCTATTCTTCTAGGTTGTTAACTAAATATGCAAAATCATTCTCTGCATTTCTTCCAAATGGAAATTTGGAAGATTGTTTCACCTACGGGGAAAGTGAGGTGAAGGTAAAAAATGAATTGAAAAAGCACGTAAAGTTTAAAATTCACAATTTGGTGCAAGATAAAATGGACGAGAAATTTAATGTTATTTTCTGTCGGAATGTAATGATCTATTTTGATGACTCCCTAAAAATGAAGGTGCTCCAATTGTTTCATGATAGCCTAGAAGACGACGGATTCTTTATTATTGGATATTATGATATGTTGCCCTATGAAAGTAAAGTGTTATTTGAAGTTTACGATTCAAAAACACGTATCTATAAAAAAGTTAAATTGAAGGGATGATGGAGAAAAAAGATGTTAAAATATTAATACTAGAAGATAATCAATTATTAGCAGTGATTATAAAAAAAATGCTAACAGATTTTGGCTATAATGTAGTTGGAATTTGCAAAACAGTAGAGGTTGGACTCCAACTTTTTAGATCAGAAAAACCAGATTTATTACTCGTAGATATTCTTCTAGAGGAAGAGCTTTCTGGGATTGATTTTGTGAAAATAATTAAAAAAGAAACCAATCTTCCTGTAATTTATTTAACATCTGTTAGTGATGATGTTACTTTATTGAACGCAAAACAAACATTGCCTAGTGCTATCCTCAAGAAGCCAGTTGATAGAGAGCAATTAAAAGCGACGATAGAAATCTCATTATTTAGGTTTGCCGAAATGAGTGGAGGGTTAAAAAAGTTAAAATCAGCAAATGAATCACAAGGTCAGTATATTTCAGAACTAACCGAAACCAATACACATCTAATCGCAGCTACTTGGAGAGAAAGAGAGTTAAAAGAAGAACTCCAAAAAACGAAGGGGGTAATTGAAGTGCAGAATAAAAAAATAATGGACAGCATTAATTATGCGAAAAGAATACAGGAAGCCATTATTCCAACTAAGGAAACACTCGATAAACTGCTAGGAGATTATTTTTTGTTTTATAAACCTAAAGATTTAGTAAGTGGTGATTTCCCTTGGGTTTATGAACGTGGAAATTACGTTTATATAGCGGTTGTAGATTGTACAGGGCATGGCGTTCCTGGGGCGATGATGTCCTTAATAGGAGCATTGTTGCTAAATGACGTAGTAAATAGTCAACAAGAAGATAGAACGCCAGCAGACATACTTGATCTATTGCATTTAGGGGTGGTTAAAACCTTAAAGCAAGATGACCCTGGAAATAAATCTGCAGATGGTATGGATGTGGCAATCTGTAGAATAAACAAGCTCAATAATGAAATTTTATTTTCAGGAGCACATCGCCCCTTGTATCATTTAAAAGATGGCGAATTGATTCAGTATAAAGGCTGTAAATTTCCAATCGGCGGAATGCATTACAGTGGAAAAAACACCTTTATAAACCATCGAGTGAAGATGGCTGAAGACGATTCTATTTACTTTTTTTCTGATGGTTTACCAGATCAATTTGGAGGGCCTAACAGCTCAAAGTTTGGTCCTAAAAGAGTAAGGGATTTAATTGTCGAGAACCATAAAAAATCGATGAAGGATTTAAAAGAAGTATTCGAAGAAAATTTTCAGGAATGGAAAGCCGAATCAAAGCAAATTGACGATGTGTTATTAGTAGGGATAAAATTTTAAACTGAAGCGGTAAATAAAAGTGAATATTTCCTGTAGTTAAAGTTCCGTTAATAAAAACTATCAAGAGAGGTTGATTGATGAATACATGAGAATTGTAGGGATTAAATAGGGTTTTGCTGAATAAGTCTCTTTTAGAGAGACAACTTACCTCATCGTATAGAAAACATCCTTGATAGGGAGTTTAACGCATTTTATTCTATTTGAAAAAATATCGGATACTATTAAAAGTTTTTTGCTAGGTATAAGTTCAAGGTTATTTTTATAATCTTGGGAATAACCTTGCATTTTTAAAAAACATATTAAACAAAATAAATAAATTTAAACCACTGATTTGTAATAGTTTGGGAGTTGTTATTGACTTTGTCAGCAATCGCTAAATAAAATAAAATAGGGCTTTCATAAAGCGGAGAGAAAAATAGTGTACTTTTAAGAGGCTTATTGATAAAGTCGTAGGTATTTTTTTAACTAATTAGCAGATGAAATATGGGGAGTCGTAAAATATTTTTAGGTTTAATCATGTGTATTATGTTGTGTAAGGTAGCTTTTACACAAGATGCAAAAATACAATCGGGAATAGTTTATTATTTTACTAATTATGTAGAATGGCCAGCATCCAAATCCTCTGGAGATTTTGTAATAGGTATTGTTGGTTCTGGAGGTGTTACTGATTTTCTTCAACAATTAGCGCGGGTAAAAAAAGTAGGGACAAGAAAAATCGTAATCAAAAAAATAAGCACTGTTTCTACCGCAAAAGGATGTCATATTATTTTTTTAACAAAAAAAAAGAGTGCTGAATTTGATGCCGCTATTGTTCTTGCTATCTCAACGAAAAGTTTGTTGGTAACAGAATCTGAAGGCTTTGGTGAAAAAGGCGCAGGAATTAATTTTGTTACTAAAAAGGGGAAAACTGCTTTTGAAATAAATGAATCGGCTATTAATAGTTGTGGATTAAAAGTAAGTTCAAAACTAAAGGCGTTAGGGATTATTCTTTAAAATAATAGGATCAACATTAATCAGTATTAACAGTTACATTGAAATATGAGTTTATTTAAAAATAGGAAAACACTGATGTTCCAAACGTCTCTAAAGTTTAAATTGCTATTGAGTTTTGCGACTTTAGTTGTTCTATTTGTAGCTAGTTTTATTATTATATTAAGTTCCGTTAATCGATCCGAAAATATAATGGGTGACTTGACGAACAATACAGACGCTACTGTTGAAAGTATGGGCTTATTAAAGAATTTAGTCATTGATACTAAATTTTTGACCGCAATGTGGTTGTATAATAGAACGGATGAGGTTGCAAAAGAGCAACTAAGGGACAATCATTTAAAATATCCTGAAATTATAGCTGCGCTAAAAAAATCTTCAGAATCTTGGGAACCTCAAGCTAAAAAAGAATTAGATTTTGCAGTTCATGTTGCAGATTCTGTAATAGAACAACAACAGCTAATAATGGCGATGTTGATTTCCTTTGATAATTATGAAGATATAGTTGCGGTAATGGATTCCGAATCGGCTAATGAGATTATTCGAGTACAATCAGAAGTTTTAATTCCTATTTTGGAGAGGTTAATAACGATTAAATCTACTGAAAAAACGCAATTAGAGATTTTTAACAATTTCTCTTTAATGCGGAATCTCATCTATACGATTTTGTTGGTTGTTCTAGCTGTAGGATTATTTATCTACTTATATTCAATTAAAATAATTGTAAAGCCGATAGAAAATGCGACTAATTTGGTGAGTAGAATTGTTCAAGGGGATTTAAACGTCGCAATTAACAATACCTCAACAGATGAAATAGGTAAGTTAATGGATCAATTTGCTGAAATGGTCCGTAAATTAAGAGATGTAGTGGGTTTAATTACGAATTCATCGAATGAGATTGCGAATTCTAGTAACCATTTAATAAAGTCTTCAGAACACTTATCTGATGGCGTAAAAAAACAAACAGAGTCTGTAGAGAAAGTGGCAAGTTCTATGGAAGAAATTGCATCTTCTATTAGTGAAAATGCATCCAATGCTTTAGAAACGGAAAAGATTGCTAGCACAGCAGCTATTGAAATTAAAGATGGAAGTGATTCAGTAGCCAATACGGTAGATTCTATGCAGATAATTGCCAATAAAATTTCAATTATTGGTGAAATCGCAAGGCAAACAAATTTATTGGCATTGAATGCTGCGGTAGAAGCTGCTCGTTCTGGAGAACATGGAAAAGGATTTGCTGTTGTAGCAGCAGAAGTTAGGAAGTTAGCAGAAAGAAGTCAAGAGGCATCAACAGAAATTGACGAGGTTTCCTCTAAAAGTGTTTCAATTGCACAAAGATCAGGACAGTTACTAGAAGAGTTGGTGCCTAATATTCAGAAAACATCTGAGCTCGTACAGGAAATAAGTGCAACAAGTCAAGAACAAAGTACCGGGGCAAATGAAGTCAACGAGGCCATTCAAGAAATGACCTTTATCGTAAATCAAAATGCAACTTCTGCAGACGACATTAGAGATAGATCTGATAATCTTAACAACCTAGCAGATAAACTCAAGGAAGCAATTACATTCTTTAAACTATAATCAAAAAAAGAGACCTTTAAAATCCACTTTAACCAACATCTATATGAAAAGAACCAAACCGATTTTAGTGGCAACTTTATTAGTTGCAATAAATGCTTCAGGTTTAGCACAAACAGATACCTCAAAGGTGGCTAGTGATGGTGTTTTTGAAATGAGTTTAGAAGATTTACTCAATATGGATGTAACTTCCGTTTCTAAAAAGGCGGAAAGAATTCAAGATGTGGCCTCCTCCATTTATGTATTAACCTCAGTGGATATCATGAATTCTGGAGCAACGACTTTACACGAAGCTTTAAGATCTGTTCCTGGTTATTGGGGAGTTCAAACGGCGTATGGAGCTGTAACCTCCCAATTGCGAAATAGTCCATCCTTCTTAGGGAATGGTTCTGTTTTGTATCTATTAGACGGTACTCCTATTCAAGACAACATGTCTTCAGATTTTAATTTTAAGAATTTTGATATTCCATTAAGTGAAATAGATAGGATAGAGGTGATTAGAGGTTCTGGAGGGGTCGTCTATGGAGCCAACTCTGCAACAGGGGTGATCAATATCTTTACTAAAAATCCTGAGAAATATGATGGAGTACATGTTCAAGCTTCAACTGCTAGCCCAGGATATATCGCAGCATCATTAAGAGCTGGAGGTAAAATTAATGAGAAGATTTCCATTTCAGGTTATGCTAAAGTTAGGTCATTTGATGGTTTTGGAACCTTATCTAAAATGAGTGGAGACAGTGTATTAGTTCCTAAAGCTCATGCTTCATTAAATAATGTTGTAGCCGATTCTGTTTACATCGAGAATCGGTTTAAAGAAGATTTTGAATCCACTAAAATGTATAGTGGAGGGGTGAAAGTAGCTTACAAAATTGGAGAAAAATCTAAGCTATCCTTAAATACACACATGAATATGGCTCAACAAACAGAGTATACCAGTTTTGATACCGATAGTATCCTGCTTCCTTTGTTCTCTCCAGGAGCGGAGTATTCAGACAGACTGGTGGTGACAGATGTGACGAGAAGTCGAGTAGTAGGTAATTTAAGATTTGACCATGAGTTTAATGACAATCACAGTATTTTTGTTCGTGCGTCTACCAATATGGAGGATGACTTTGTTAAATTATTTGGAGGGTATAAGATTACGAACTCAATTTATGATTTTGAAATTCAAGATAACATATCGATTGGGAAATTTAATGATTTAAGTATTGGAGCGAACTATAGAATTGTAAATTTTGATGTGAAAGATATTAATGACCCTGTAGGCGTTGCCTACATAGATCCTGTTAGCACAGAAGCGTCTAATGGATTTTTTATTCAAGATAAAGTGAAGTTTTTAGATGGGAAGGTAAATTTCCTTTTAGGAATGAAGGCCGAAACGTATTCCTTAGTTAATGATGATTACTATTTATCTCCAATGGCTAAAATATCCGTTATTCCTTTCGAAGATCTTACCATTTGGGGAGGATTTACCCAATCCTATACTACGCCAGGTTTTAATACCACCAATATCGATTTTCTATTGTTGAAAACACTTTCGGATGAATCTGTTGCTGGAGCAGCTTATCAGAATGTTTATAACAGTGTTTATACGAGTGCTTATGATGGAGTGATTAATGCTGGAGGATCTGTAGCCCTTGCAGAAGCAACTGCAACCGCAACAGCAGATGGCTTTGTTTTGACCCCCACAGGAGTAGCTACCTTAGCAGGAACTGAGCAAGCGATTAAAGATCAGTTACCAAGTAGTACCGGAGTCGTAAATGGTTCAGCTACAGTACCAACGAAGTATCAAACTTGGGAAGTTGGATTTAGATCTAATATTGAAAATACAATATCATTAGAGTCTAACTTTTATCATACAACAGTAACGGATGCAACATTACCCGCTACGGCTGCAACGATTGAAGATACGGAATCTAAAACAAGATCAGGTCTGTTTGCAGATTATATCTTATATGGGAATTATATAAAAGGGACCATCTATGGAGTTGAATCTACCGTTAGAATTATTCCTGCTAAAGGAACAAAATTTGAAGTGTCACATGTCTATACTCAAAGTAGTTGGGAGTTTCAAGAAAATGATGATTTTGACATCAACAACCCATTAGTTGTTGCTCCAAATTTAATCGATCAAACACCAGAAACCCCAGCTATGCCAGAGCATGTCTTTAGAATGAAAGGATTTTTTGACTTGCCGAATAACTTTTCGTACAATGTAGAGTTGATGTATGCTACTATTTTTTCAAGTCAGGCGTATTATCAATATGAATTACAGCGATATCCTAACACAACAGGCCTAGGGGCTGATAATCCAGGGCTTATCGTAGGAACAGATAAAAGTAGAACAATTGTAAACATGAGTGTTAAAAAGAGTTTTATGGATGATAAATTACAGTTGTCTGTTTTTGGGAATGATATTTTTAATACGGGAATAATTGCAAGTACTGGAAATGGATCTCTCGCAAATGTTACCCTATCACAAATTAGAGGAATGTATGGTGCGGTTGTTTCTTATAAGTTCTAAGCAATAATTTTGAGCGCTTCTTTGTTCGTTTTGAGAGGCATATTCTAGGAAATGAAAAATAGACACTAGTAATGATTGCCTTGTAAATCAGCTGTAATTTACAAGGTGATCTTATTCAATTACTGGAGCATTCAAACGAAGAAAACTTCAAGCTTTCTAGAAGTTTTCTTAGGTGGGATGTATTTAAGAGGCAAATTAACAAACTAAAGCGTATGGTAATTTCGATTATTAATCAAAAAGGAGGTACTGGCAAAACTACAACTGCCATTAATCTGGGTAGAGCTTTGGTTTTAAACCATCAAAAAGTGCTGTTGATAGATATCGACCCTCAAGGGAATTTAACTTATTCTTTAAGTATTCCAGACGATGTAAATGGCTTGTCAGAAGTAATGATGGGGGAAGTAATTTTAGAAGAAGTATTAGTAAAGAAAGAAGGCTTGGATGTTTTGCCTTCAAACCTCTTGCTTGCCGATATTGAATTGACCTTGCATCAGGTAGAAGAAAGAGAGCGGATACTGGATAAAATGATTAGGAAAGTTAGGGAAAAGTACGATTATATTTTAATTGATTGTCCGCCTTCACTTTCATTGCTGACCGTTAATGCTTTAACCACCTCAGATAAGGTGATAATTCCGATCTTATTAGATGTGCTCAGCCTGCAAGGATTAAGGCAAATTGTTGGAACGATGGATAAAATTAAGAATGCTTTTAATGAACACCTTCAATTGATGGGCGTTTTAGCGGTTAATGTTGATGAAAGAAAAAAGATATCGAAAGAAATAATGGATTTAATTCATAATGATTTTCAAGCACCTATGTTTGACAATTACATCAGAACAAATGTGAAAGCTGCTGAAGCTCCCTCATTCGGAACTAGTGTAATAGATTACGCTCCAAAATCTAATAGCGCAATAGATTATTGCAAATTGGCAAAAGAAATATTAGGGATTAACAAGAATTAAATATGACTTTAGGAAAAAATATAAAAATTGATAAGCTGATTCCTGACTTGAAGAAAAAGTCGGATACAAAAATCAAGGACAGTGATCCCTCCTCAATTGCTCTAAGTCCGCATGTCGAATTGGAAAAAAAAGAAGCGCTTAAATTAGTGGAAGAATATCAGGGAATTAAAATAATTATTGAACCATCAAGGAGAAAAAAAGTAAAAAAAGCAATTTTTTTTATTGAAGGGGTAATCGACATTCAACAGGCTCAATTTCTTACCAATAAAATAAAAGAAGCAATAGTACATTTTAACCTCATTGAAGTAAAACTTAGAAATGTTGAGGATTTAGATTTAAGTGCTATTCAGATCTTTTATTATTTTACAACTATTTATAATCAGGGAGAAAAAACAATCTCATTTTATATGGAAAATTTACCGATAGACTTAAAAACCTTATTGGTTAAGACCAAGTATAATAAACTTTTGTTTAAGAAACCATTAACCGCTACAAAATGAAAAAAACAATATTAGTTGTTGACGATTCTGAAAGTATAAGAGAGTTAGTTAGTGACGTACTTATCGAATCAGGGTTTAATGTAGTTAAAGCTGTAAACGGAGCTGATGCATTTAACCAGTTAGAAAATCAACACGTTGATTTAGTGCTTACGGATTTAAACATGCCTGAAGTAGACGGGATCATGCTGGTGAAAATGATAAGAAAACACGAGAAATATAAATATTTACCAACATTGATCTTGACTACAGAATCTGAAACTAAAAAAAGAATAGAAGCAAAAGAGGCAGGAGCTACAGGTTGGATTGTAAAACCTTTTGATAAAGAAAGGCTCTTGAAAATAATTAAAAAAGTTGTTCGCTAATGAGTACTATGAATTCTATATATGAGGAAGAAGTTGCTGAACTTTTAGAAAAGCTAGAATCTTCATTATTATTGTTGGAAATAACTCCAAATGATAATGAATTAATAGAAGATGTTTTTAGATCTATGCATACCATTAAAGGCAGTAGTGGAATGTTTGGGTATGAAAATGTAGCATTATTTGTCCATAATTTAGAATCAATATATGATTCGATAAGAGCAGGAAAACTTACGGTAACAAAAACACTTATCGGTGTCACCTTAATCTCTTTAGATCATATCAAAAGAATAGTGTTGGATATTGAGTTAAAAGACACTTTAAATAAAGAGTTACAAATTTCATTAACCGCTCAGATTTTGGCTTTAATGGGAGAACATGTTACTACAGAAAGTCCTGTTGATGTTGAAAGGACCCAAGAGATTAGACGAGGAGTATCCACGTATTATATTTCTTTTATTCCGAATACTACCATCTTTGACAATGGAACTAATCCCTTATTAATTCTTGAGGAGTTGTTCGATTTAGGAGATTGTGAAATTTACCCAAGGTTAATTAAAATAGATAAAATTGAAGATTTCGACCCTTTAAAATGTACGTCCTACTGGGAAATCCTATTGGCAACTTCAGTAGCGGAGAATGAGATCCGAGATGTATTTTTATTTGTTGAAGGAGATAGTACTCTTAGAGTAGAGAAGCTATGCGCTTATAATTTACTTGCTGATCTTGAAGTTAAAAATAAGATTGAATCATTCGTAGCAATTGGCGACGACGCTCAATTTAATTTAGAGGAACTTAAGAGCTTAATAAGCGATGAGCAGCAAGTTGTAGCGGAAGAAATAGCGACTCAATTGCCAGAAAATAAGGTTGAAACCGTTGCGAAAAAGCAAGTAAAGAATATTAGGGTTGCATCTGATAAACTGAATGAATTAATGAGTATTGTAAGTGAATTAGTCACCACTCAAGCAAGTTTAAGCTTATATACGGAAACTAAATCAACACCTGAGTTAGAAATAATCACAGAAAATGTAGAAAAATTGTCAAGGCAATTAAGAGATACCGCTTTTGGTATGACGCTAATTCCTATTAAACATATAATGAGTAGGTTTCAGCGTTTAGTTAGAGATGTTTCTTTAGACCTCGGTAAAACGATTGACTTTAAAATAGAAGGAGATGAAACTGAGTTAGACAAGAATATTATAGAAGGATTAACTGATCCGTTGATGCATATCCTTAGAAACAGTTTAGATCATGGGATTGAAAGTGCTGAAGATAGGAGAGAAAAGGGGAAACCTGCAATCGGAACTATTTTATTTAAAGCATTTTACTCCGGAGCAAATGTTCACATTCAAATACAAGACGATGGGAAAGGAATAGATGTAAATCAAATAAGGGCAAAAGCAATTCAAAACGGGTTGATGACTGATGACGAATACCTAACGGATAAAAAGATATTAGATTTCATTTTTTTTCCAGGGTTTTCTACTGCCAAAAAGCTTACAGATGTTTCAGGACGAGGTGTAGGGATGGATGTGGTTAGAAGAAATATTAATGATTTGAGAGGGACTGTAGACATTCGTTCTGAAGTAGGTGAAGGAACAACGCTAACCATTAAACTCCCCTTAACATTGTCTATTATTGATGGCTTACTCGTTGAAATAGGAAGCTCTAACTATGTAGTTCCTTTGGGTGTTGTAGACAAATGTTATGAAGTTGCCTATAGTAAATTAGAAGACAACTTTAATAAGATCCTCTTATTGGATGATGTTGAAATTCCTTTTTTAAACCTTAGAGAGGAACTTCTTATTGATGAAGAGAAACCGGAATTAACACAAATAATAGTCGTTAATAATGGCGCAAGAAAAGCTGCAATTAGTGTAGATCTTATTGTAGGTGAATATCAAGCGGTATTGAAACCAATAGGAAGTTATTATAAAAAACAAGATTATTTATCTGGAGCTACCATATTGGGTGATGGAACTATTGCGTTAGTTTTAGATACCAATAAAATAATTAGCAATTTCTCGAATGGTTAAAAAAAAGAACGAAGCTAAAGCCTGAAATAAATTTTTTAAAGCAATTAAAAAAGTGACAATAAATTGAATAGAACCTATGGATGATAAAG
Organism: Flavobacteriales bacterium; assembly: GCA_034112225.1. Taxonomy (GTDB): domain Bacteria; phylum Bacteroidota; class Bacteroidia; order Flavobacteriales_E; family Vicingaceae. The sequence continues at coordinate 40,553 of JAWUVT010000085.1, forward strand.
AAAAAATAGAGGCGCAAGTTTTTAATTCCTACTTAACATTTATGTTGGGCAATGAACACTTTGCCGTAGATGTTATTAAAGTGGAAGAAATACTTGAAGTCCCTAAAATCACGAATGTACCTAGGTCTCCTGATTATTTAAGAGGGGTAATCAATTTAAGAGGAAACGTTCTTCCGGTTATAGATACTAGGGTGAAATTTAATATGTCGGAAACTAAACTGGAATTAGATACCTGTATTGTGGTTCTTGAACTAGAAATTGAAGGTGAATTAATTACACTTGGAGCTTTAGTAGATGCAGTAACAGAAGTGATAGAGCTGCAATTAAATGACATAAAACCATCACCAAGTATTGGAAGCAGTTACCACCCTGAGTTTATAGAGGGAGTAACAAGAGTGCACGATAACTTTATTATGCTTTTGAATATAGGTAAAGTTTTCTCTATAGAAGATGTCTCCGTATTTAATGATTCGTTAAGTATAGAAGCCGATAACCAATAAAAAGCATTAAACTTAAATTTAAAAATAATTGATATGGCTTTAAATATTAAGACAAAACTGAGAATTAATGGAGTTGTTATTTTTATTCTTCTGGCCCTAATCGGAGGTATTCTATATACAACAAGTGAGCTAATTAAGAATTCGGACATTTTAAATGCTTACGTAAAAGAAGTTCGAGTAAATACTTTGGAGTTAAGAGGCATGGAGCGAGAGTTTATGCTTAGCGCCAATAGAGATGAGGTTTTTTTTGAAACTGGAAAAATTAAATACATTAAGAATTTTAAGGATAAAATTCAATCCAACAAGCAACTATTAGGTGAAATTAAAAAACATGATTTAATAACATCTTTAGGTTTAGCACCTAAAATAGATTTTATCGAAGCGTCTTTTGATACGTATCAGGAAAAATTTATTAGCCTCACGGAACTATTAAGAGAAAGAGGTTATAAGAATTTTGGGAATGTTGGAGAAATGAGATCAGTAGCTTTTGTCTTAGATGATGCAGTGACGGATTCTAAACTTAAAAATGAGCTATTATTTTTAAGGAGGTTTGAGAAAAATTATTTAATCAGAAAAGACCTAGAAGCGATAGAAAATTTTGAAATCAAGAGAGAGGAAATTACACTTTATTTAGAAGATCAGCTGATGTTAAGTGATTTTGAAGAATATGCAAGTAAGTTTAAAACGATAATAGAGAAGGACGCAATTATTGGCTTGGATGAAAATTTGGGATTGAGAAGAGGATTAAAAGCTGCAGTAGATCTTATACAACCAGAAGTTGAAGCATTGATTAACGATGTTCATGATGCGGGAAAAGCTGAAGTGAGATCGGCAATGTTAATCATCTATTCTATTATTGCATTGGTCATAATGATTAGCATATTAATTTCAATATGGATATTAAATTCAATATTACGGCCTTTAAGAATTATGAATGCGTCTATCTTAGAACTTTCAAATGGAAATTTAACACATGAAGTCGATTTTTCTAGTGACGGAGAATTGGGAGAAATGATGATTAATATTAACCGTATGGCTGAAAAATTTCGAGAAATAGTCCTAAAAGTAATTCAGAATAATCAACATATTTTTAATGCCAGTTTAGAAATGAGAAACTCATCTACCGCTATGTCTGAAGGCGCAACAGGACAGGCAAGTTCAGTAGAAGAGATTTCATCATCAATGGAAGAGATGGTGGCAAATATTCAACAAAATACAGATAACGCCAAGCAAACAGAAAAAATTGCAGAAGCAGCTTCTACAGAAATTGAGAGTGGTAGTGAAGCGGTGAATAAAACAGTGGATTCGATGCAAACTATCGCCAATAAAATATCGATTATTGGTGAAATTTCTAGACAAACCAATTTATTAGCCTTAAACGCTGCTGTTGAAGCCGCAAGAGCTGGCGAACATGGGAAAGGGTTTGCTGTAGTTGCTTCAGAAGTAAGAAAATTGGCCGAAAGAAGTCAGGTTGCAGCTACAGAAATAGATGGCCTATCTATTAGTAGTATGAATGTAGCTCAAAAATCTGGAATCTTATTAAAAGAAATAGTGCCGAATATCCAAAAAACATCAGATTTGGTACAAGAAATAACTGCAGCAAGTATCGAACAAAACTCTGGGGCAGACCAAATTAATAATGCAATTCAGCAACTCAACGAAGTGGTACAGCAAAATGCCGCTACAGCAGGAGAACTAGTGGCAAGTTCGGAAGAATTGAATCTCCAATCAGAAAATATGAAAGCGCTAATGCTTTTTTTCAAGACGGGAACCGATCCTGTTCAAACTAGCAATACAGATAAGGAGAATGTAGAAAAGGATGTTATTTCCTTTGACCATGAAAAAAACAGCGCGAAAGAGGCTGCAATTGCAACCTTAAATCGTGAAGAGGCAGAAACGATTAGAGAATCAAATACATACATAAAACCTGATGGAGGCGTTAATATCGACTTAAATTCCTCAGGAGATAGAGATGGGAAAGACAGTGATTATGAGAAGTTTTAAAAGCTATAAATTATGCTAAATGAAGATCTACATAGAATGTCAATGACTGAATTTAACAAGCTCAGTAAACTCATCTATACGAATTACGGCATTAAAATGCCGATTGAAAAAAAGATAATGCTAGAAAGTCGATTGAGAAAAAGATTGAAAGCAAACCATATGACCTCATTTAAGGTTTATGTAAACTACCTATTTAGTGACAAAGGCATTAGAAATGAATTGGTAAATATGATTGATGTGGTGTCAACCAATAAAACAGACTTTTATAGAGAACCTGCACATTTTCACTATTTAACAGATTCTGTATTGCCAGATTTTTTAGAAGAAAGATCTGGAAAGCCTTTAAAAATATGGAGCTCAGCTTCCTCTACAGGAGAAGAAGCTTATACTGCAGCCATGGTGATTGAAGAGTTCTTAAATGAAAAGCAAGCTTTTAATTATTCGATTCATTGTACAGATATATCTACACTAGTATTAAAAAAAGCCATAGAAGGTATTTATACAAAAGAGCGAGTAGAAAAAATACCCTATACCATTAAAAGTAAATATTTTTTAAAAAGTAAAGATAAAATTAACCAAACCGTAAGAGTAATACCTCGATTGAGAAAAAAGATAACTGCTCACAGATTAAATTTAATAGATAAGGTATATAAGGTTCCTCATGAATTTGATGTGATTTTTTGTCGAAATGTATTGATCTATTTTGATAAACCTACACAAGAACAGGTTGTTAAGAAGTTGTGTGCCAGGTTAAAAACAGGAGGTATTTTCTTTTTAGGTCATTCAGAATCATTAGCGGGAATGGATGCTCCATTAAAAACAATAAGACCAACAATCTTCCAAAAAATTTAAAAAATGGATAAAATAACAGATAGCGAATTATTGGCGGAATTAGATAAACGCTTTAAAAGCAATGAACAAACATTAGAGCAGCAAAAAAACTTGTTAGCTGAATTAGAATTGGTGAACAAACGACTTTTGAGTGCTGAACAGGTAAAATCTCAATTCCTTTCAAATATTAGGAATGAAATTGTTAATCCTTTAACCTCAATTTTAGGCTTATCAAAGAATTTAAAAAAAAATTACAATAATGAAGATGCAATTACTAAAACGAGTACTTTAATTTATCAAGAAGCTTTTGATTTGGATTTTCAGTTGAGTAATATTTTTGTTGCAGCAGAGTTAGAAGCAGGGGAATTAGTGCCAGAAATAGCGAACGCAAATATAAATGAAGTAGTAAAGCAAGTGGCAGATCAACTTCAACATAAAGCTAAAAAGAAAGGAATAACAATAACGATTATTAATAAATTGTCAGACCCAACTTTTAGAACTGATGCAGGAAAAATACATTTAATTATAAGCAATCTATTGGCAAACGCGATAGAGTTTAGTAACGATGGAGGAGCTGTTAATCTGTCACTTCAAACTAAAAATAATGAATTGATGATCGCCATTCAAGATTTTGGAATAGGAATAGACTTAGATCACCAAACCGTAATATATGATCGGTTTAAGCAGTTAGAGGCAGGCTCTACCAAAGGGCACGGAGGGCATGGATTAGGACTTTCTATTGTTAAGGACTTACTAGAATTATTAGGCGGTAAAATTGGATTGGAAAGTGAAGTGAAGCGAGGAAGTACATTCACGATTTTTCTTACTGAGGGTGATGAACATGAAGATTTAAACTTAACCTTAGGGGGGAATGAGTTTTTGTTTGATGAAATTGACGAACTATTTTGAAAAAATCAGAAGACATATTCAATCAACATTACTTGTATCCATCAACATTATTTGTAAATAAGGATCCTTATAAAGTAGTTACTGTTTTAGGCTCTTGTATCTCAATTTGTTTGTATGATAAAAAGCTAAAAATAGGGGGTATAAATCACTACATGCTCCCTTTATGGAACGGTAATGGTCTAGCATCTCCCAAATATGGTAATCTCGCGATAAAAAAACTGATTAAATTAATGGAATCGCTAGGGTGTAATAAAAAAGATATGATAGCGAAAGTGTTTGGTGGGGCTAATCAAATCAATAGCTCAGCAAAAATTGGAGAAAGAAATATACAGATCGCAATAGATGTAATGAAAGAAGAAGGAATTAAAATTGCAGCAAAAAGTGTTGGAGGTACAATAGGCCGAAAAATAATTTTTGACACGCATACTGCTGAGGTGATGATGAAATACGTGAAATAATAAATGGATGAGTAAAAAAAAAATATCGGTATTAATAGTTGATGATTCTGCTTTGGTGAGAAAAACTATGCAAAATATTTTGTCATCAGATCCAATGATAGAAGTTATTGGATCCGCTTCAGATCCATTTATTGCTGTTCAGAAAATAAAAAAAAACATTCCGGATGTGATTACATTAGATATAGAAATGCCTAGGATGGATGGCCTTACATTTTTAAAGAAAATAATGTCACAACATCCAATACCTGTAGTAATAATATCTACTTTAACAACAAAAGGGGCAGAGACTGGAATAAAAGCATTAGAATATGGAGCGGTAGAAGTCATTGAGAAACCAAAAGTAAATACTAAAAAAGCGCTAGAAGAATCTACATTGAGCTTATGCAGAGCTGTAAAAGCCGCAGCGCAAGCAAAAGTTAAAAAAATTAAAATCCGACCATGGGATTCAATTCCTGAAAAATTATCTGCCGATGCGATTTTATCCAAGAAAATTCATAATTCGAACAGTATTAAAACTACTGAAACGATAATTGCAGTAGGAGCATCAACAGGAGGAACTGAAGCCATAAAACTCTTTTTATTAAATTTGCCCTTAAATTGTCCAGGTATTATTATTACTCAGCACATGCCAATGATGTTTACAAAACAATTTGCAGATAGATTGAATGATATTTGTAACATAACAGTGAAAGAAGCCGTAAATGGAGATTCCGTATTAACAGGCCAAGCATTAATTGCTCCAGGAAATAGGCACATGCTTTTAAAAAGAAGTGGAACTAGGTACTTTGTAGAAGTAAAAGATGGACCTTTGGTGAATAGGCATAAACCATCAGTAGATGTCCTTTTTAGGTCTGTATCGAGGTATGCAGGGAAAAATGCAATAGGAATAATTCTTACAGGAATGGGAGCTGATGGAGCAAAAGGATTATTAGAGATGAAAGAAGCTGGAGCAAGAACTATTGCACAAGACGAAAAATCATGTGTAGTATTTGGAATGCCAAAAGAAGCAATAGGGATGGGGGCTGCAGATTATATACTTCCATTAGATGAAATCGCAACTAAAATGTTGCAAATGGTATCAAATTAGATTATATAAAAATGGCAAAAACAGTTGTAATAATCGATGATTCAGCATTTATGCGTGAATTTATAGTGGACGTATTAGAAGATGAAGGGTTTGAAGTTGTAGGGATGGCAGAAGATGGAAATACAGGGATTGAAATGGCATTAGAACACGAACCAGATTTAATAACTTTAGATAATGTTTTGCCAGATATGTTAGGCATAGACATTGCGAAAATCTTAAAAATAGAAGAAGAAGTGAACTCTAAAATAATTATGATTAGCGCATTAGGACAAGCTGATGTAATTGCTGAATGTAAGGAAAATGGGGTAGAAGAATATCTCGTAAAACCATTTGAAGAAGAAGATTTAATAGGCAAAATTGCTAAGATGTTTAATTAAGATGGAGATATTTACCGAAATAGAATTGAAAAAAGCAAAAGAGATAATCAGATCAGGTTTGTCTAAAGCAGCAAAGTCTTTTGGAGCTTTTCTAAAAACAGAAATTAGATTAGATTTGGGCGATGATTTTACCATCTCCGAGAATGTTTTAAAGATTAATATGGATACAAAAAGTGATGACATTTATCTTTTGACATCTGAATTACTTGGAGAATTAAAAGGCGCTTCCTATCTGATTTTTTCTAAAAATGAAGTAAAATCAATTATGACGTCTATCTATCCTAATAAAAATTTTGCCGAAGAAAAGTATAACAAAAAATCGAAGTCTTTAATTCTGGAAACAGATAATATTATTACTGCAGGACTTATAAGTCAATTTGCAAATGTTTTTGATTACCGAACATATGGTGGCGTTCCACATTTAGATATTGTTGATCATAAAGAGGCCGAAAGAATTATTTTTGAAGGAATGAACAAAAATGAGTTTTTATTAGGATTTAAAGCGATTCTATCTTCTGATGGCGGGGATATAAATGCTGACTTTATTTGGTCAGTAGACAAAGCATTTGTTGAAGGAGTAAAAAAGGTGGTGAAAATTGGAAAATAAATTTAATTAGTAATATTTAGGTTTAATTTAGATTTATGATGAACGAGAAATGTAAAATTGTAATTGTTGAAGAAGAAGCAGTTTTAGCTCTTGAGTTAAAGAATATGCTTATTCTTGCAAATTATGAAGTTGTTGGCGTTTTTTCATCTGGAGAAGAAACGTTAGAAAAAATAGATGGACTAAACCCCGATGTTATGCTAGTTGATGTTCAACTTACTGGAAAATTATCTGGAATTGAAACCGTTTCTTTATTAAAGGGAAACTTAGATTTAGGTGTGATATACCTTGCTTCAACGATCAATGAGTCTGTAAAAGAAGAAGCGAAAAAGACGCATCCTATGGCATTTTTAACTAAACCAGTTGAACAGGGAGAATTGTTTTATAATGTTGAATTAGCGATTAATAATTTTAAAAAATTTAAAGTAGAAAGAGAAAAATTACAAAAAAGATACAAGAGAAGTCAAATGCAAATAGAAGAGTTGAATGACACAACTAAGCATTTGGCCACAGCAACATTAAGAGAAAGAGATTTAAAGAAAGAACTTCAAAAAACCCTTGATGAGTTAGGGCAAAGCAAGAAGATCATCGAAAAGCAAAACAAGAGTATTTTAGACAGTATTAATTATGCAAAAAGAATTCAAAAAGCAATTATTCCAAAGCTAGAAGATATTAGAAAAGATTTACCCATTACAGATTGGTTGTATAAGTCTAAAGACGTAGTTAGTGGTGACTTTCCTTATTATTTTAAGAAAGGGGATTGGATTTATTACGCTGCTGTTGATTGTACAGGGCATGGTGTTCCTGGAGCTATGATGTCATTAATTGGGCATTTAATTCTGAATGATATTTTGAGTAAAAATGTGATTTATTCGCCATCGGAAGTGTTGAATAAATTACATGCAGGCGTCGTAAGAACACTTAAACAAGACGATCCTGAGAATAAGGCTGCAGATGGAATGGACGTTGGTATTTGTTGTTACAATACCAAAACTAAAAAATTAGAATATTCTGGAGCACATAGACCTCTCTATCTGGTAAGATCTGGAGAAGAAATCATCCAATACAAAGGAGGGAAATATCCAGTAGGAGGAAACCAATACGGAGGTAAAAATGAATACCCCAATCATAAAATTGATTTATTACCTAATGATGTCGTTTATTTCTTTAGCGATGGTTACCCAGATCAGTTTGGTGGTAAAGAAAATTTAAAATTTGGGCCAAAACAAATACGAAGATTATTAGAACAGAATTCAGATAAGACAGTATCCGATAATATTAATATATTTGAAGAAAATTTTAATAATTGGATGGGAGATTGTAAACAAATAGATGATGTATTATTAATCGGAATTAAATTTTAAAAGGACATTAAATTATGGAAAAAACAATAATAGACGTAGGAACAAATTATATGGACTTTGTAAGTAAGTTTCATAAAACGATTCGTAATCAAAAAATTATGTTGGTTTATGAAGGTGAAATAACGCAAACCATTACCAAGGAATTTTCTTCGTTGACAGAACAAAATTTAGAGGGGAAAACAGACAGTTCAAGAACCCAAAAAAGAGTTTACCATGTAATGGTAGAGTGTCTACAAAATGTTGCAAAACATGCCGATAAAGAAATGTCAGAAGACTCTGACGCCTCGGGAAGAGGTATCTTTATGATCAGTAATAATGAGGAGGAATACACCGTAACAACTGGTAATGTTGTTTCTAATGAAAAAGCGGAGATCATTAAAGAAATGTTAGATAAATTTAATGCATTAGAGGCAGATGAAATTAAATCAGAATATAAAAGAATGATAAAAGCAAGTCGTTTATCTGAAAAAGCAGGCGCAGGATTAGGCTTTATTGATATTGTTAAAAAAACAGGAAATAATATAGAATATTTTTTCGATCAAATAAACGATGAAACCTCTTTCTTCATTCAAAAATCAGTTATTAATAGAGATTAAAAATTAATTATGGAATTAATAAATATTGCAGCTACAGACGAAACACCTCAAGTTATATTAAATCCAGAAACTCATGTGTTTGAGTTTAATGGAAAATCTTTACCTGAAGATGTTACGGAGTTTTTTAATCCACTAATGGATTGGTTAACGACCTATCAAGAAAATCCGGGAATTAAGACCATTGCCATTTTTAAAATGGATTATTTCAATACCGCTTCCTCAAAACTTATCTTAGACATTCTTATGTTATTGGAAGAGATACATGAGGATACCGAAGGGGTGACTATAGAATGGCATTTTAAGGAAGATGATGAAGATATGGAAGAAGCAGGGGAAGAATATGCGGATATCGTTGAAGTACCGTTTAAACAAATGTCTTATTAAGAAGTGTAAATGAGTGAAGAAATTTTAAAGGCCTTAATGCAACTGTTTGCGATTATTTCTAAACAGGATGATGGCATTAATTTCGAGAAAAGAGAGTTTGTAAAGTCTTTTTTGAAGCTGCAATTGAATGAAGAAAAAGTGCAAGAATATTACACGCTTTTTGAAGGACTTTTAATTGATAAAAAGAAGAAAAATGAAGAGGGGGAAGTCTCTGGAGATGAGAAAAAACAAAAAAGAACATCTGTAACAGATTCCGTAAAAATGTTGGGGATTTGTAAAAGAATTGGAAAATCTCTTACTCAAGAACAAAAAGTTATTGTATTAGTTCGGCTATTTGAATTGATCAATTCAGATAGAATTTTCTCGAAAAGTAGAATTGAAATTATTGAAACTGTTGCAAAGGTTTTTAGAATTAAAGCTATAGAATATCAAGCAATTGAGCAGTTTGTGATCAGTAATGAGCTCGCAACACAAACTAAAGATAATCTATTGTATCTCACAGGTGAGCTGGAACAGAATATAGAAGGTCTTAAACAAATAGAGTATAACAATTTAAAAGGGAATGTATTCATCTTGCAAGTCCCTAAAGTTAACCTCTATTTTTTAAGGTTTACTGGGGATATTCAAGTTCATTTAAATGGAAATAGTTTGCCATCTAAAAGAATTTACTTAATGGCAAATGGAAGTGTTTTAAGACTTCCTGTTGGTAAGCCATTGTATTATAGTGAAATTATAAGTCGATTTATTGAGCGGCCAGATGATGTCTCTATTTCATTTGAAGCCAAAGATATAGAGTATAAGTTTCCTAATGGGAATATTGGACTAAGAGGGGTGAATCTATCTGAGCGTGAAGGGAATTTGGTAGGAATAATGGGCGCCAGTGGAGCTGGTAAAACAACTTTACTAAATATTTTGAGTGGTATAGAATCGCCATCAAATGGCGAGGTTCTAATCAATAACTTAAACCTGCATGGAAAAGATAAGGACTTAGAAGGTGTTATTGGTTTTGTACCCCAAGATGACTTACTTTTTGAAGAATTAACAGTATTTCAAAACCTCTACTACAACGCGAAAATCTGTTTTAAAAGTTATTCGAATATAGAATTAGAAAAGGCTGTGACATTAGTGTTGTCTAACCTTGGATTATTACATACCAAAGATTTAAAGGTTGGGAATGTAATGAATAAAACAATTAGTGGGGGACAGCGAAAAAGATTAAACATTGCATTGGAGTTAATACGAGAACCTTCAATTTTGTTTTTAGATGAACCAACCTCCGGTCTTTCCTCAAAAGATTCAGAAAACGTATTGGATTTACTTCGTGAATTATCGTTTAAAGGAAAGTTGATTTTTGTGGTCATACACCAACCGTCATCAGATGTTTACAAAATGTTTGATAAAATTATCTTATTAGATACTGGTGGTTATCAAGTCTATTATGGGAACCCTGTAGAAGCCGTATCCTACTTTAAGAGGATAGATAGTCAAGTGAATAGTGAAGCTGGAGAATGTACTTTTTGTGGTACCGTAAATCCAGAAACGATGTTCAATGTAATTGAGTCGAAAGAAGTTGATGAATTTGGTAATTTTTCAGAAGATCGAAAAATAAAACCAGAAAGATGGTCTGAAATTTATCAGGAAAATTTTAAACCAACAGAAATAGAAGTAGTAAAAAATTCGCCACCAAAATCGTTGAACCTAAGAAATAGAATGCAACAATTTTTCATTTTCTTTACAAGAGATCTTCTTTCTAAAGTAAGTGATAAACAATATTTAATCATAAATTTATTAGAAGCCCCCTTATTGGCTTTCTTCCTTTCTTTTGTCGTTAGGTATGTTACGAATCCTGAAAAAGGGGAGTATACCTTTCAAGACAATGAGAATATGGCTCCTTATATATTCATGAGTGTTGTTGTCGCAATGTTTATTGGATTAACGGTTAGTGCTGAAGAAATATTTAAAGACAGGTTAATTAGAAAAAGAGAAGAATTTTTGAATTTAAGCAGGTTCTCCTATTTATTTTCTAAATCCATATTGTTGTTTATTTTGTCAGCCGTACAAACTTTAACTTTTGTAGTTGTAGGTAATTATGTATTAGAGTTAAATGGAATGAACCTGCCCTTTTGGGGGATGCTTTTTTCTATGTCATGTATCGCTAATATAATAGGACTTATCATCTCCTCTTCTTTTAACTCTGCGGTTACTATCTATATTATTATTCCATTATTAATTATTCCACAAATGATTTTGGGAGGGGCTATGTTTAGCTACAATAAATTAAATTATATGATAGGTGGAGGGATAGAGAAAAATGTTCCTATTATCGCAGATTTTATGCCTGCAAGATGGGGGTATGAAGGATTGATTGTTGATACTTATACCAATAATGAATATGGAAAGAGATTCTATGAAATAGAGCGAAAAGAAAGTGTTTGTGATTATAAACAATCCTACTACATTCCTTTATTAAAAGAAAAATTAGCTGACATTAGAATTGTATTGGCTAATAATGAGCAATCGATAAAGTTAAAAGAGTATGAGTTCAATCCTGAAGAGTATCTTGCGGTATTGAAAAATGAAATTAGTAAAGAAAATGTCTTCAATCCAATCGTTCAGTTTTCAGCACCTAAAGACATTAACCTCGCTCACTTTAATAATGCTTTATTGGAGAGTTTAGAGGTTTATTTGGATGAGTTAAATAGTTTTTATAGTTTATCTTCCATGGGATTGGTGATGAGAAAACAAGTTTTGACGGCCGAAATAAAAAATAATAATCCAGCATTATTCTCGATATTGAAAGCGAATTATTACAACAGTAATTTAAATGAAATCTTAACCAATTCATTGGTGAAGAAGAAAATAATAGTTACCAAGGAAAATCAAGTGATGCAGATTGTTGATCCGATCTATCTCAACCCTTTAAAGTCTTTTATAAACATTAGAACTCATTTTTATGCCCCTAATAAATATTTTTTTAATGCCCTTATTAGTACCTTTTGGTTTAATATCATTGTCATATGGGCGTATGTTTTGATTTTATTTGTTATCTTGTATTACAATGTGCTAAAAAAAATATTATCTTTTTTTAATAAATGAAAACGACTAAAATATAAATTATGAAAAATATTATTATTGTAAGCTTTCTTTTCATATTCTTTATCTCTTGTGGAGATAGCGATCATCCTGATAGTCAGGATCTTTTAACGGATTTTGAATTTGCGGATTCATTGACATCTCAAGTCATAATATCGGAAAAGATTATTGATGATATGATTCATTCAATACCATCACCGATTGAAATGACTTCTCTGATATTAGAGTCTGGAGCGGAATTTGATGACAAAATACTCATAGACCCTGATCGGGTTGATAATTATGCGACAGCTCATTCAAAAGCTATTGCATTAGGGATGTTTGGAACAGAGCTAGGGTATTTAAATATTTATGGTAAAACAATGATTTCAGTAGAGTATTTAACTGCCGTTAGAAGTTTGGCAAGAGATTTGAGAGTAGAACAGTTCTTTGATTTTCACACCTTAAAAAGATTGGCTGATGAGAGTGATAATATGGACTCATTAATCAATGTAACCACACAAGGATTTAGTAGAATGGATGCTTATTTACGAGAACAAAAACGAACAAAAGCGAGTGTAATGATTGTAGCAGGAACTTTTATAGAAGGATTATTTATTGCTACCCAAATAAGAGCTAAGACGGTTAATGATCAATTAACAGAGCGAATAGGAGAGCAAAAAATGTCGCTTAATAATATGATTGTTATGTTTGAAGTTTATAAATCGGATCCTGAAGTTGAAAAATTGGTGGTTGATTTCAATGAATTGAAAACACTATACGATCAAGTTCAAATCATTACTACCTATGGAGAGCCTATTACTAAAGAAGTAGATGGTATGTTAGTCATTGAAGATCAAAGTACAAGTGAAGTGAAAATGGCCGAAGAGTTGTTAACTCAAATAATAGTTAAAACAAAAGAATTAAGAACTAAAATTATATAATATGTTGAGATTTTTTATATTTATAGCAATCGTGTTTTCGTTTATAACGGCAAAATCACAATGCAATGATCAATTGGTAAGAGATGCAAGTAGTAAGGTAGGTAATTTTTATTATGTAAAAGATTTTAAAATAAAATTTAAAAAAGCAAAAAAGAATAAAGTCAATAAAATGCTCCATTCTTTAATCTTAAATAGAAATACAACCTATTTATTTATACTTGGTGATGCCAAAGAATATGATGGAAGAATAATGTTTGAGATGTTTGGAGAGAAAGGAAAACTTTTATCAAGTTACAATCCAGGTGCAGACAAATATTATGAGAAGTTACAATTTACTTGTGAATCAACAGGGATGTATCAGATCACTTTGCAATTTTCTGAGGGACAAGAAGGCTGTGGAATTATGGTGTATGGCAGTAAGCCAAGTTATGAAAGGTAACAGCCGTTCTTAACTCCTTTTTGAGCAGAATATTTGAAACCCTAACTCCAATTGAATGCTTCTTTGGCATTATTTAAAATAGAGCAGGGTCTCTTTTACTTTGCGATACGATCACTCTTAAACTTAGGGGAACCTTAATATATTAAAGTAGAAGAAGTAGTTCTCTATAATTGCAGTTGAGATCTTTGTAAGGAGCCTTTTAACCTAAAAGAGCTACTGTTCATAAGAAGTGTTTTCGCTTTTTTACAAGTTGTAGTCAGTTGGCATCTCGCTATTCATCGTTCAATTTGATTGTCAAATGAACGTATATTTTTAGGGGCTAAACTAATTATTTGAAGAGATTGAAAAATTTATTGGAGACTCTATTAATATTAAGAATTACAAAGCAAAAATTTAGATTTTTGGAGTGATGTTCATCAAATCGGTGAATTTGAAGTTGACAATTTTTAATTCAACCTTGACCCTAAAGGGATTCGAACCATATGATTCCCAAAGCCTTAAAATCATTAGAAAAAGCAGACATCGTTCTATATGGAAGCACTTCCCATAATATATAAGACAGATTTAGAAGCGTTAATTTAGGTGCTTAATCTCTAATCTAAATTATGGTACATATCCTGAATCTGTTCCAGACTCAAAGACTCTATAGAATTATTTTTTGTTCCTCCACTGATTTACCTTGAACAACTAAGAGTGATGTTCTATAAGCTTTGGTGAAAACTATATTATTAAGTTTTAAATTTTTATTATTTCAATTCTTTCCTTAACAAAATAAGTAAATCTTTAATTTCTTTTTGGCATTTAATCATAGAAGATTGAGCAAAAATTGACATGCTGTGAATGTTGCTACATTCATATTTTAAAACATGATAGTCTTTTTCTAAAGTCTGAAAATCTATTTTATAACTACTATTATTGTTGATATAATCTACTTGAATTCTACTAAAATAATTACTGAACAAATTGAAAACAGCTATATTTTCTAGATTTGCGTCAATATCTTTGTATCTTTTATAATATTGCTCATAAAGTTCGATGATTTTAATTTGTATTTCTTGAGATTGAATTAAATTGATCTGTTTATTGTTGGATATTTTATAGTATAAGCCATCATTTGGGAAAAATGATGAGCTACTTTTACTAACTCTGTACAAAAGATCTTCTAATTGATTAAGACCAAATTCACTTTTGATTTCATCAAATGAATTAATAATAAAAATCTCCTGAGCTTTTATGGACTTCTCAATGTTATAAACTTTATTAGTTACATCTTCTAAGTCGTTTTCTAAACTAGATATTAAAGTTCTGTATAAAACTTGCTCAGCTTTTCTGTTTTTTAAGACAAGATTCCAGTTATTAATTTGTACAGCCAATAAAATCCCAATCATTACAAATAGAACTTCCCCAACCATATGTCTCAAAAATTTGTATGTTTTGCTTTTTAATAGAGAGTTTTGACTATTTTTTTTAAAGAAATTCATTGTTAGTTATTCGATATAAAGTAAAAGGAATTATTACAATTTTATACGGCTAATTTATTCAAAAATTTTAAAAATCCTTAATATTTTCATAAATATTATAGGGTTTACTGATAAAGTGCTGAATGACATTAAAATACTCTTTTTCAGAATTTTGTATTTACTCAGTAAGGCTAGAGTGGTTTTAAAATGAAAGGTTATTCCCAAGATTATACAAATAACCATGCATTTTCACCTCACAAACCACTTTTAATTGGTTTCGATACTTTTTCAACTAGAATCAAAATGCGTTCAACTCTCTTTTAAGGATATTTTCTATACGACAGAGCGTGTGTGATGCCTCTTTCTAAAAGAGACTTTTTCAGCAAACCCTATTATAGACTATTTTTAGATTAAAAACCAAATCCCGTCCTAAATAAATTTCAGGATCACTCAAAGCTCTTATTTCACTGTAAAATCACCTCTAAAAACACTAAAAATAAATAGCATTTTTTTTAGAAAAATAGTTGGAGGTTTTTCTTACTTCAAAAAGGGTTGATCCAACCAATTTTTAAGTTCAATTTTAACAAAAGAAATCATATTAGATAGATACCAATTGTATTTAGCTAATGCTTCTAGGTATTTGGGATTTATAGACAAAATTATGGCTTAGGTTCTCTTGAATAGCTGTTATGATTAGCTTTGAATTAAATGAAAGGTTATGAATAAAAAAAATGTATAAATTGTGCAAGTATTTTTCAAAAAAGAATGGTTTTAGAGTTGGATAACAAAATTATAAATGTGGCATTTGTTCAAAGCAATTTTGAGGAGGAAAAAGAATAAGTTCATGATTATAATGGTAAAAATACTTAAGTGGGAAGCAGGCCTGTTTGCCGTTATCTAAGCACTTGATTTTTTTCTAACCGAACCATTCAACGTAAAATTGATTTACAACAACTTACGATTAGAGATAGAATAGTTAGAGAAGTTCTAGTTTTAATGCAGACTACTTATTGGTCAAGAAACTTCGGGGTAATGATCTTTAAAGACGCTCCTATTAAAGAGGACTTACTGAGGTATTACATAAAAAATGAGGCTTGCTTTCTATCTAAAAAAAGGATTGTAGAGCTTGGCTCGAAATGCTATACAATACTTACAATTGTTAGTGATGAAAGAACACTATTGGCTCACTCTTTTGGAGCAATACCAGTTCAGATGTGTCAATTTCATCAATTATCTCACTAAGGAGATACATTACAAGTCCCCCTTAAGTTGTCCACATCTATTGACTTGAAAGAGCTTGTAGCAATGATGAGGCTTGCCAATAATGAATTTTTTGGAGGAGTTTTAATGATTGGTTCTGTAAATGGGAAAGTTTTTTAAATGAACGAACAGCAAGTATTTAAAGCGGGAGAAGTTATTACATCCATAAACGGTTATGAATTGCATCTAGAAGCTTGAAAAGCAATTGACCTTAGGTGGTGGTATTACTAGATCTAATTAAAGATACTAAATACAACCAATGCAATAGCTCTACATTTTGCTGATTGAAAAAATAAACTTAGAATTCATAATGTTTGATCAAGGTATAGAAAAATCATGTTTATTGATGCTTTTTTTAAAAGATTAAATAAGCAGTCTTTTTTGTCTATTAAACCTCTTTTTTTAACGTTTAGGATGGGGTTGGTTAAAAAAATACAATAGATTTAGGTTTTTTTATTTTTAGTTTCTAAATTTGCCCGATTAACTAAAAAAGAAATTATGACAACTGAAAAAGAAACAAAAGAAGTAAGCATAGAAAATATTGAAGCTGCAAAGGGTCTAGTTACAAAGTATATGTGGTGGACAATGGGGGCAGGACTTATTCCGATTCCATTTGTAGATTTAATTGCAGTTTCTGGAGTACAGATTAAAATGTTAAAAAGCATGTCAGATATATATGACATAGAATTTAAGGAGAACATTGGTAAATCAACTATTTCTGCTCTTTTAGGTTCAATCGTTCCAAATCAAGTAGCTGCAGGTAGTGTAGGGTCTCTTATTAAAATGATTCCTATAGTTGGACCAGTAGTTGGAGGTGTGTCAATGTCTTTATTTTCTGGTGCAGCGACATATGCAATAGGTAGGATTTATATACAGCACTTTGAAGCAGGAGGAACATTCCTTAATTTTAACCCTGCAGAAGTAAAAGATTATTTTAAGACTTTATTTGAAGAAGGGAAAAAAGTTTCTGAAGATTTGAAAAATAATAAAGGTAAATAGTATTTAAAGAAAATCATTCTTAATCCAAGAATGATTTTCTTTTTTTCACATTTATAAATTCATATTAATGAAATTACAATATTTCTTATTACTTTCTCTATTTATCTTTTTTGGTAAACAAAATTTATCCGCACAGGGAAGTGGTAAATGGTGGTTAGAAAGCTCTTTTTCTTCAAAAGTTCAAGTTGATAGTCTTTCTGGAAAATCACGTAAATTATT
>JAWUVT010000086.1:0-7654 GCA_034112225.1 Flavobacteriales bacterium
AATGTATACTTTTGGCTAAATATTTGAATCCCCGAAGAATAAAAAAACACTATGAAAAGAATTCTACCCTTTGTAATCATTGCCGTATTGTTTGCTGCATGTAAATCATCAACAAAGCAACTCGAAAGAGGAGAATATGATGCCGCAATCCAGAAATCATCAAGAAAAATAAAAAGAAATCCTGGAAAAAACTTTGATGAAGTGGTCATCTTTAATGATGCTTATAAAATGGCTATGCAACGAGATGAAGACGCGATTTTGAGGTTAAAAACCAAAGGAGACCCTTCCCTATGGGCCAAAATCTACCAGGTTTATCTAAAAATGAATTCACGTCAAAATATAGCGATTTCATTACCACCTGTGGGAATTGAGTTTGATGAACAAAACTATACTCCCAAGATTAATAATGCAAAATTAAAAGCTGCAGAATATGCTTACGCTAAAGGAGAGCAGTTATTAACCTTGAACAATAGATTTGAGGCAAGAAAAGCACATGGACGATTTTTAGAAGCAAAAAGATATGAGGGGCAGTATAAAGATGTAGATAACAAGTTGGGCGAAGCTAAATTTAAAGGAATGACCAATGTGTTTTTTAGCATCGAAGACCACTCTAAAGTAGTCGCTCCTAAAGGTTTAATACAAGAAGTACAGCGTATTAATATGGACGGGCTCAATGAGACTTGGAAAACCTATGAAACTTATGTAGACACCAATAAGACCTATCATTATTCCATCTTTTTAAATTTAAAGTTGATTGATGTTTCTCCAGAAGGATTGAAACAAAATTTATTTACTGAAAAGAGGAAAGTGGAAGATGGCTTTGACTATGTCTTAGATGCTGAGGGGAATGTTCAGAAAGATACCTTAGGAAACGACATAAAGGAAGTGCGCTATAAAACGATAACTTGCAACATTAAGGAGTTTCATCAGTCTAAATCTGCGCGAATTTCAGGAACAATAGACTATATAGACAACTTTACCAACACGGTGTTAAAAACTGAGCCGATTACTTCAGATGCTATTTTTGAACATCATTACGCCATTGCTAATGGCGATTTAAACGCACTAAAACCTGAAACAAAAGAAATGCTTGGTGTTGAGCCTTTGCCATTTCCTAGAGATGAGCCTTTAATTTTACAAGCAGGACAGGTCTTAAAAAATATGGCCAAAGAAATTATTGTTAGAAACAGGAGTTTCCTGAAGTAAAATGATCAAAATAAATGTAGTAATGGCTCTTCTTTGCTTCAGCAGCCTTTCTTTTGGAAGGCTGCTTCTGCACTAAAAGATACCGCGATCATACCTGTTTTCTGTCAATTGGATTAATCCCATTGGATACGATAAAAGTAGACTTGCTAAAGGATTTGGGCTTGCAGCTGCTTCGGTCAAACCCTAAAGAATTTAAAAAAGAGCACTTGACGTTCTTCAGCTTTCCAACGCAATAAATCATCAAAAAAGAATTGCCGTAGGATATCATTTACCTGCCGTGATTAGCGACTCTTTTTCCTGAATTTAGAGGTCAGCTATTAAGTACTGTTACTTGCTTTAATTTCAGTATTTCATGGTATTTTTTTATGCCTTTTAAGAAGTTAGATTTGTTAACTAATTAAACTTCTAAATTTATTAAAATGCGAAAAATTAAGAATCCTTTATGTTTGGTCTTAATGGCAGCCATAGGTTTTACAGCGTGTGAAAAAGAGACCTTAGTGGAATCGATACAGCCAACTCAGCCAACTCAGCTCCAGGGCACAAGAGAACAACTTATGGATGATTTCTTGAGTAAGTTAGATCAAGAAAACTATGCCTATAGCTCAGTTGTCAAAGTGACCGATCAATCGGGGAAGAATTCTGTTCAATTTAAGCTCTACTCCAACCATAAAGAACTCTACGATAATGAGGTGTATCGGTATCAAAATGCGGTGATGAAACGAGGTCCAAGTATCCATACTCATATTTACTCGGTGAATGACTATACTGCAAACACTTTTGGATTAGAAAACCTTGGTGTAAATGAGGATGGCATTGAGGAAGCGGAAGAATTAAAAAATAAAATAGTGATCGTTACGGTTGAAAGCCGTTTAGATCGTCCTACGGAATGGCACCTTCACTTCCCTCAGAAGGCCAATAAGGTGATTACTCTTACAGAGGCAGGTGTATATTATCAATTTTATGGGTATACAAAAGAGACTAAGGTGACTCACCATGGAAATATTGGACAAGTCCAAACGACTCAGCGACTTTACATGTCATGGAGGCCTGATGTGTTTTTTTTCTATGATACTGACCTTCAAACCTCGTCAAAGCCCTATTTTATAAATAGATTTTATACGACAACCTCCTCTTTTCAAGGAATGCGCTTGAATGCTCATGTCCGAGGAGTACAGGTATCTGTAGAGAATTGGTTTCGATAAAATAGAAAATTTACAATAGGAAAAGGAGAGGGTTTTCAAGTCCTCTCCTTTTCAATTGGTGACCATCCTGAGAGTCCTTATGTGATGCGCTGGAGGATTTTAAAATGAAACGCCAATTGGCTTAAGAAAATAGCCTTGTTCTTTGAATTAAAATTGGCAATTGGCAAATCCATTGGACGAATTCCTTTTTCGAGTTGATGAAAGCCTTCTAACAGTTGAATTCCTAGAAAAATCTGTACTTCAGCTCAGCTTCGTGCGATTGCCTTGTGGTTTTCGATGGACTGTAGAAGAGCGAGCTGAGGATCCAACTAGTAAGCGCTATGAATTTGTGCTTTTTGCTAAAGAAGTTTTGTCCCGGAGTCTGCAGTAACTATACTTTTTGTTTCGATATAGAGGTTCTTGGTCAAACCCGTAATGAACTTGAGGGCTAACATTATTATCTAATTAAGTACTCTTTCGTTGAGACTTCTTTCTCACAAATTTTTAACACAATGACTAAAAATCGTAGGTATTTATCTCCAGCAAAATTTCAGTATTTCATGGTATTTTTTCAAGAAGAATAGAAGGATAACTTTATTAAAAATTTTAAAGCTAACGTTATGAAAATGAAAAAGATGAAGTATGGGTTCTGTTTTGCCCTAATGATAACCCTAGGTTTTGTAGCTTGTAAGAAAGAAGTGGTAGTTCCTGAAAATCAGCTCGATCAACCACAAGCCCTTCCAACTGAAACTGACCAACGGATGGCTGACTTTTTGAATCAGTTAGATCAAGAAAACTATGCCTATAGCTCATTTGTGAAAGTAACCGATCAATCGGGAAAGAATTATGTTCAATTTAAGCTCTATTCAAACCATAAGGAACTCTATGAGAATGAAATGAATCGGTATCAAAATGCGGTGATGAGACGAGACCCAAGCATCAATACAGAGAACTGGGTTAGCGATACGCTAACCAACACAACAGCAGAAGAAAACGATGCTGACGAAAGCGAAATAGATCAAGACGGAGTAGTAAAAAGTGACCTAGTAATTGTTACGGTTGAAAGTCGTTTAGACAATCCTGAGAAATGGGAGATTCACTTCCCTCAAGTGGACCAAAAGATAGGCACTTTATGGTGGGTTGACTTTCGTTACGCCTATTTTGGTTTAACTCAGGTTACAGCTGTTGTCCACATTAGAAATGAAGGGACGCTCTACACTTCGCAAAGACTTAACATGTACTGGGACGAAGATGTTGCTTATCAAGAAGATTTGGTACATATAGAAAGCAAGCCAATGTTCAAACAGTACTTTGTGAATATTCAAGGATACAGCCTGCAGGGAGTCTACCTGATGATTAATACACCTGGAACACAGGTAGATGTAAAGAATTGGTTCATATCTATCGGTAGTCTACTTTAAAGGTGTCTTTATAGGAGAGGGTTTTGAAACCCTCTCTTATATTGTTCGGTAAAAAACACGATTTAAGAGCTCCTTACCAAATAGTCGGGTGGGGGTTTTAAAACTCAAATTCTAGCTGACCTAAAAAAGTATCTTTATTCTCCTGGTCAAAATTTGCAGTTTGCAAACCAATTAATCGAATGCCTTTTTCGAGGTTTGGAATCAGCTCTAATAATTGAAGTGCTACACTTTTTATTTGTTCATTAGTGAGTAAGTCTGGCAGGGTTTTACTTCGCGTAATTTGTTTGAAATCAAAGTACTTTACTTTTAGGGTTAACGATTTTCCAGAATTACCAGCATTTTTAATCCGTTGGATTAAAATTTCAGCAATCAATTCAATGTTTTCAGCAATTTCTTCTTTGTTCGTCATGTCATTTTCATAGGTTCGTTCAGCTCCTATAGACTTTCTAATTCTGTTTGGGTTAACGATTCTACTATCCATTCCTCTAACAATATTGTAATAGTACTTTCCTGATTTTCCGAACCAACGAGTTAGTTGAATTTCCGTTTTCTTTTTTAAGTCTTTACCTCTAAAAATACCTTTAAGGTGCATCTTTTTAGCCGTAACTTTTCCAACCCCAAAAAATTTTTCTATAGGTAACTTCGCTATAAATTCTTCAGCCATATTGGGTGTAATTACATAAAATCCATCCGGTTTATTGTAGTCAGAAGCAATCTTCGCTAAGAATTTATTGTAGGAGATTCCTGCGGAAGCGGTAAGACCCGTTTTGGCTTTAATCTTTGCTTTGATTTCCAGGGCCACATCCATTGCAAATTCGATGTCAAAGTTATTTTCAGTAACATCCAAATAAGCCTCATCTAAGGATAGCGGTTCAACTAAATGGGTGTATTCCTCAAAAACCGCTCTAATTTGTTTAGAGGCTTCTTTATAGGCATCAAACCTGGGTTGAATAAAAATAAGGTGAGGGCATTTTTGGTAGGCGATGGAGGAGGCCATAGCCGATTTTACCCCATATTTTCTAGCTTCATAACTTGCCGCAGCAACAACCCCTCGTTCTCTATTTCCACCAACAGCAATTGGTTTGCCAACAAGATCTGGATTGTCTCGTTGCTCTACAGATGCATAAAAAGCATCCATATCAATGTGTAGTATTTTTCTAATAGGATTAGAAGGCATATCCAAAACTTATTTTAAAGGCAAAGTTTTCTGAGGTATTTTCAAGTTGATAAGGGCCATATCTATAAAACGCTCCGGCACCAAAACCTAGTTGATAGCCTTGGGTTTTGAAATTAAATAGATTGTTTAAAACCAAACCGGATTCATAATAACCTTTTTCCATGGTGTTAAACGCTTCACCTCCATGGGAATTTTTATGGGATAGCTTTCCAAAGCCTGCACTAGATACCAAAATAATCTCAGGAGCAAACTTTTTTGTTTTAAACAATAAGGCGCCAAAACTATGTCTTAGGTGAAAGTTAAGATACTGACTAGAAAAGAACTCGTAGGGAAGCATTGTTTCAAAAGTGTTTTGCCCAGCAATCATAAAGGAGTTCGGTTTAAAAGACCCTAAAGAACTATTTAACTTATGTTGTGGCACATTTCCATCAACAATACCTGCTTCAACATAAAAACTTGGTTTTCCAATATTATTGATGTAAAAATTCTTTTCTGCCCTAACAGTTACCCTGGTGTACTCATATTCGCCTTCAAATTGTGTTATCCCTTGTTCTAACTTCGCATAAATAATAGGGTAGTTGGTTGGTTTTGTAATTTTTGAGCTTAAGGTTTTAATCACCTTTTCCTTAAAGGCATATCTAAGTTCTACTCCAACCTCATTGAAGGTATAATATTGGTCATTTAAGATGATATTGTTTGCTATGCGCTGCTTAAAAAAGTAATTGTTGGTTACCGCTACGTTTTCTTGGTTTCCAAAAACATAGACTTTTAAATAGCGGAGTGTTCTAAATTTAAAACGCGCCTCAATTTTATCGATATTATTCATGCGACTTAAATAAAATAAACGGATACCTGCTGGAGAGAACATGGGGGTCTTGTAATCGTAAAAGCTTACAACACCAGGCTCTTGAACATCCTTTTTAATGGAGATATTTAATTCAATGTCATTTTTGTCATCAATTAGGAAATCAATATTTCCACCATACTTAAATGCTTTATCATTAAAACCGTAAGCACCATAACCTCCAAAAGAAAACCATTTTGAAATATGGTGATTCGTTTGCAATCCCATTCCTAAACGAACACCTTCATACTCATTATAAATCAGGAGCTGATTTAAATCGATATCAATTACTCCCCAAGGTAGTTTTCCTGTAAGTAGCGCCTCCAGACCTTTTACTTTTTTATCAAGATTTGCAGCTTTACCGATACTATCTATTTTAAGGTAAGTGTTTTTTTCTTTTAACGAAAGCGTGTCTGTTCTGTATTTATTCCAAAATTCCTCCTCCTTTTTTGTGGCGTTGATATCAATTTCTGTAGCGATATAGCTAAATTCTTTTTTAGAAATTTCTGGATTTATTTCAATGTTTTTGAGGTATGATTTTCCTATCCCCATCATTTTAAGATTCCCAAATTTTAGCGTATTAAAAACCATATTAGAGTTAAGCTGAACAGGAAACCATGAACCATTAATTTTCTCGTATTTCTGTTGAATTTTAATACTTATGGCTTCATCTTGCTCCATTGGTTCTGCAATTACATTTTGAAGTGCAAACTCATCTGTATTGATATAGAGTAAACCTTTAAGTGCATCGAAGTTTTTGCCTTTTCGAGGTCTAAAAGATAAGATGTAAACAGTGTCCTTATTGGTAAATGTCGTATCCTCTATTAAGAATAGGTATTTGCTAATACTATTTGGAGAAATTGGGTTGAGGTAACTTTTGTCTAACACATTTAGAGTGGGGTTGTAAAATGAAAAAGATTGAAACTCGGAGGCAATTAAAGAAAATGTAGGGTTTTTTAATCCTGAAACTCTTGAGGCAACAATCTTTTCATAACTTTTGTCTGGCTGCTTATATTTTCTTTCAATAACAGATTCCATCATAAAAAGATGGTGTTTATCCAACCATTGAATGGCTTTTAAATCATTGCTATCTAGCGCGTTATTTTTGTTCGGGTTGGTTGAAGCTGTAAAATACATTTTGCTGTAGGAATCATATTTAAAATCTAAGCTCTTTTCGGGGTTGTGTTTTTTTCTATTTTTAATCACTTCTTTTATGATCCGTTCGGCTGGGTTTATTCCTGGCAAAACCATAAACTCCTCAAGGGCAAAAGAAGTTTTCTTCATTTTAATCAAAAGATTAGATTGATTGTTAATTGTTATTTCTTGAGGTTCGTAACCTACATAACTAAGTTTAATAGTTGCTATTGGGATTGAAGATTTCACCTTAAAATAGCCATCTATATTCGTGGATGTTCCTAATCTCTCATCTGCTATAACTATGTTTACAAAAGCCAAAGGTTCTTTCGTTTTTTTATCAATTACTTTACCTGTTATTTGGTGTTGACCAAATAAATAAATCGGCAATAAAAAAAAGAGGAGGAATGAATATCGCATATGTTGCTAAATTAACTTTAAATCCTCATTTATGAGAATTAGGAAAAAAGGAATAGTCTTTCTGATTATTCTTGTAGAAAATTTTAGGATCATTTACGATCGCCATTAATGAGTTGAGGAATTTCTATAGAGCTCAAAAATTAAAGCATATTTCATTGCCAAGTCTTTGTAGGCAGAATATCTTCCAGAGTCTCCACCGTGTCCAGTATTCAGGTTTGTTTTTAGTAAAAGTATGTTGTTATCTGTTTTTAATGTTCTGAGTTTTGCAACC
>JAWUVT010000087.1:0-7357 GCA_034112225.1 Flavobacteriales bacterium
GTATATTCATACTTATCCCCATCTTCTACATAAAATCCAAACATTAGTTCGTTGTATTTATCCGCGTTACTTGGATCCCACCTTCCAGCTAAAAACTCTTTTTTATCAACTATTTTATAAAAATCGTTTCTCTCTTTAATGTGTTCTACAAACCCATTTTGATCTTTAATTTTTTGCAACAAAGCCTTTTTACTCTTATTTGATCTAGAATCTCTAGCTACCTTTGCTTTTAATTCATCTTTTAATTCATCAAAAGATTTAATTTTTTTCAATTCCAATCGTTTAATAATGTGCCATCCAAAATCAGTTTTAATAGGTTCAGAATAGTCTCCATCTTTAGCTAAAGCATAAGCTGTATTTTCAAAATTATCAACCATTTTCCCTGTATTAAACTCTGGTAATTCGCCACTCCTATTAGCTGAACCCTTATCATCTGAAAATTGTTTGGCTAAAGCAGCAAAATCTTCCCCAGCAATTAATTTGGTATAGATTTCATCTATTTTTAGTTGAGCGTCATCAACAGATACTTTTGATTCATCTTTAGTTGATTTTACTTTTTTATCATTTTTAATCATAATATGAGCAACTTTAATACTTGCTCGTGCAGTTCTTTTATCAACTACCTTTATAATATGGTATCCCAATTTTGTTCTTACATGCATAGATATACCTCCAAGTTTAGTTTCATATGCTGCTGTTTCAAATGGATAAACCATGTGTAGAACAGAAAAATAACCTAAATCTCCTCCATTTTTTTGAGCTGAAGGATCTGATGAAGTTTCTTTTGCTATTGTTGAAAAATCCTCACCTTTTAAAACACGTTTTCTGATATTCATTGCTTTTTTGTAAGCAACTAAGGTATCTGAAGCTATGGCATTTTCATCTACTTTAACTAAAATATGAGCTGCCCTAACATCCAACTTCATTCTCTCGTAAGCTTCAGATATTAAGCCATCTGTAACTTCTTTATCGGTTAGGTAAGGAAGTGCTAATTGACCTCTATATCCAGCTAATTCTTTAATGAATTTAGGTAGTGTGTCATACCCCAACTCTTCTGCTTCTTTTACTTTTAATTTAAATTTAACATATAAATCTAAATACTCTTGAATAGATTCTTCTGTTACGTTTTCTTTAGAATTATTTTTATTGAAGATAGCACTAAATTCAGATAGTTTAACATCATTACCTCCTATAGATAATAAAACAGGATCTTTTTCTTGAGCGTTTATTGTTAAAACAAAAGCTGTTAACAATAATACTGATACAATATTTTTCATTCTAATTATTTAAATTAATTATTGGGAATATCCCCTTATCCTCTTGAATAATTTGGAGCCTCTCTAGTAATACTAATATTATGAGGATGACTTTCTGTTATTCCAGAACTAGTTATTCTAATAAATTTTGCTTTCTTCAAATCGGCAATAGTAGCAGCGCCACAATAACCCATACCTGCTTTTAAGCCACCAACCATTTGATAAATTACTTCACTCAAAAATCCTTTGTAAGGAACTCTCCCTGAAATGCCTTCTGGAACTAATTTTTGAATATCATCTTCTGCATCTTGAAAATATCTATCTTTTGATCCTTTTTGCATGGCTTCAATAGACCCCATTCCTCTATATGCTTTAAACTTTCTTCCTTCAAAAATGATAGTCTCTCCTGGAGATTCATCAACTCCTGCAAATAAAGATCCTGCCATTATTGAATCTGCACCACCTGACATTGCCTTAACAATATCTCCAGTAAACTTTATTCCGCCATCAGCAATTAATGGAACACCTGTTCCTTTTAGTCCTTCAGCAACCATCATTACGGCACTTAACTGTGGAACACCAACACCCGCAATAATTCTTGTTGTACAAATTGAACCTGGCCCTATACCTACTTTTACTGCATCAGCACCTGCTTCAACTAATGCTTTAGCTGCTTCTGCAGTTGCAATGTTTCCTACAACGACTTGCAATTCAGGATATTCTCCTTTTACTTTTTTTAACGTTTCTATAACACCTTTTGAATGTCCGTGAGCGGTATCAATTACAATAGCATCAACTCCTGCTTTATATAAAGCATCGATCCTTTCCATTACATCCGCAGTAACACCTACTCCTGCTGCAACTCTTAATCTTCCATATTGATCTTTACATGCATTAGGTTTCAACTTTACTTTCGTAATATCTTTATAAGTAATTAAACCTATTAACTCATTGTTATCATTAACAACGGGTAATTTCTCAATTTTATATTCTTGAAGAATTTCACGCGCATTATCTAAACTCGTTCCTTCTTTTGTTGTAATAATATTTTCAGAAGTCATGACTTCTTTAACTGGTATATTCGTGTCTTTCTGAAACCTTAAATCTCTATTGGTAACAATTCCTACTAATTTATTATTAGTATCAACAACTGGAATCCCTCCAATTTTATGTGTTTTCATTAAATCTAATGCATCACTCACATATGCATCAACTGAAAGTGTTACTGGATCTTGAATCATACCGCTTTCGGAGCGCTTAACAATTCTAACCTTGTCAGCCTGCTCTTCAATTGTCATATTTTTGTGCAACACCCCAATGCCTCCTTCATGAGCAATTGCTATTGCTAATTTAGATTCAGTTACTGTATCCATTGCTGCAGAAACAATAGGAATATTTAACGTAATTCCTTTGGTAAACTGTGTTTTAACATTTACATCTCTCGGAAGAATTTCTGAATATGCTGGCACCATAAGAACATCATCATATGTTAACCCTTCGCCAATAATTTTACCTGATTGATTATCCATGAATTTTCAAATTAAAATTCAGGCAAAAGTACTAAAAATTAAAGTTTTTTTATCCATTTAACAAGATAATTATAGCTTAACTTTGAATCCTAATGGCTGAAAATAAAAACATATACCCTCAATACAGAAAGTACGAGAACAACAAATCTTATTTTAAGATCATATCACCAGAATTATTTGAAGAAATCCAGCTATTAGGAAGTAAAAAAACAATGCACATTTTTGAAGTTAAAATTTTACCCGACAGAAATTACATTGCTGATTTAACTTTTAATTATATGGGACATTGGATTATTTGTGATGAAAACGAGTATGAAAATTTAAGAAAAACGATCTAGCAAAAAAATCTATTTTTATTTTGAACCTCTATATTAAATTTACACTTTAAAACCTTTAAAAATGAATGACTTCTTAGCTAAAGAATTTTATCATAATACAATATCAGAATGGGTAATTACGCTGCTAATAATTCTGTGCTCAATAATTGCAGGTAAAGCTATTTACTGGTTTTTTGGAAATGTTATTAAAAAAATAACTCACAAAACGAAAACAAAAGTTGACGACATTATTGTTGATATGATTGAAGAACCAATTATTCTTGCTCTTGCAATTTGGGGAATGTGGTTCGGTTTAAACCGCTTAGAATTCCCTGGAGGCTGGACCGATTTTATGGGTATCGTTTACCATATTTTAATTGCAATTAACGTTACCTGGCTTATTGCACGACTAATAGATGCTGTTATTGGTGAATACATTGTTCCTTTAGCTGAAAAAACAGAAAGTAGTTTAGATGACCAGATCATACCTGTGGTAAGAAAAGGTATGCGTTCAGTAATTTGGATTTTAGGTATTATTGTCGCCCTAAATAATGCAGGTTATGATGTAGGCGCTCTAATTGCCGGTTTAGGTATTGGAGGTTTAGCATTGGCAATGGCCGCTAAAGATTCTGTTGCCAATATATTTGGAGGCATCATGATATTTACCGATAAGCCTTTTAAAGTAGGAGATAGAATTAAAATAAATGGTTTTGATGGATCTATAACAGAAGTTGGCATCAGAACAAGTAGAATGAGAACGCTAGAAGGTCGATTAGTAACAATACCAAATTCTCAATTCACAGGAGATATGGTTGAGAATGTCTCTGCTGAACCTACTAGAAAAGTAGTTCTAAATTTAGGCTTAACTTACAATACCAATGCCAACCAAATGGAACAAGGCATTGATCTATTAAAAGAAATTGCCAATAAAAATGAGGCTGTTAATAATGATTATTTAGTAGCCTTTAATGCATTTGGTGATTTTTCATTAGGATTAATTTTCATCTATTACATTAACAAAGGAAGTGATATTTTAAATACACAAACTGCCATTAATTTGGAAATACTAAAACAGTTTAAAGAAAATGATTTAGAAATGGCTTTCCCTACTCAAACAATCTATAATATTGGCGAGATGAAGTAAACCTTCCTTTCTTGTTTATTCTCTAGTGCCCGAAGGGTTTTATATTTCGTTTTAGTTGAAGGAATTCAATAATTGTAATGACATAAAACGTTTTATACGCTCACACGTAAAAATTTAGGGAGTAAAAGTGATGAGAAGAAGATAAAAGAGTTAAGACAAAGTTTATAGGCAACAAAATACTTTAAATGAACCGCAAAGTGTACAAAGGTTTTCGCAAAGAATGCGGAAAGTCTAATGTTTAATGCATAATGATTAATGCCTATTGCCTATTTGCCTATTGCCTATTGCCTAATATTTAAGACTTAAAGAAAACTCGCTATTAATCAATCAGCATTAACAAATAATCATTCTTTTTTTTAACCGCAAAGTTATCTCATTTCATGCAGAGGTACTCAAATCTTAGTTATTCGAATTTAGTATGTATTAGCTAAAAAAATTCAATTCTGCTCTAAAATTGAATCAATTTAAAAAGACACTATTAAGGATAAAATTAAACTCTTTAGAGCTAATCTAAGGGGTGTTTCAGTTATCAAATTTTCCCTTTTCAGGTGAGGCAAATTAGTTGCTTAGTCCATAAAAAATGAATGTGATCTGAAGTATACCATATATTCTGAAACAAGTTTATAATATGGACTTACTAAAACAAACCAACTCTCTCTTCATTGAATTGATATTAAAAAACTAAGTGTAGATTATATCTACACTTAAATATCTTTTTACCATTACTTTACAGGAACTAATTGCTTGTGCCAACTATCCTTCATCGGAACTTCCCAATGCTGTTCAAAATCAACTTTAGTGGTAATCATATTGTTGTAAACAATAGTATTCTCATCAATCACTTTATTGGCGAATAAAGTTTCATAGTCAGCCATTCTTACCACTTCTACCTTATCTTCTTTTTTATACGATTGAACCATTCTGTCTAAAAAGGTAACTTCTAATTCTTCTTCTAGTCGTTTCATTAAATTAACGGAGGAATCTTGTGCTCTACCACACATCGTATCTCCTTGCTCGTCTACAAAAAAGACCACAAACAAATCATAAAAAATTTCAGTAGTACCTTTTAATAAATGGCCGTGAGATTCCCAATCAGATACAAAATCATCTAATTGAACTTTTAAATAATCTATTTCATCTTTATCTAAATGCCTGCTACTTTGGTAAACCCAAGCTTTAGCGTTATCAGGATATTTTAAGTATTCCATGTGTGTATTTTTATAAATCGTTTGCTTTAGCAATCATTTCTGCTAAATCGTAAACTTTAATTTCTGTTTCTTTTTCTTTTATCTTAACCCCATCCGTCATCATAGTCATACAGAAAGGACAACCAGTTGCAATAATATCTGGTTTAATTTCCAATGCATCTTCAGTTCGCTCAATATTAATTTCTTTATCCCCTTTTTCTGCTTCTTTAAACATTTGAGCGCCACCAGCGCCACAACATAAGCCTTTGGATTTGCAGCGTTTCATTTCAACCAATTCAGCATCTAATTTTTCAATGAGAACTCTTGGTGCTTCGTAAACATCATTGGCTCTTCCTAAATAACAAGGATCATGGAAGGTGATTTTCTTACCTTTAAAAACGCCTCCTTCAACAGTGATTTTCCCTTCATTAATTAACTCTTGTAAGAATTGTGAATGATGTTTTACTTGATAATCTCCACCCAATTCAGGATACTCATTTTTTAGGGTATTAAAACAATGAGGACATGTGGTTACAATCTTCTTGATCTCATAGGCATTCAATATTTGAATGTTTCCCATTGCTTGCATCTGAAACAAAAATTCATTTCCTGCACGCTTTGCAGGATCCCCAGAACAACTTTCTTCTGTTCCTAAAACAGCAAAATTAATTCCTGCTTTATTTAGAATCTTAACAAAAGCTCGAGTGATTTTTTTCGCTCTATCGTCAAAACTTCCTGCACATCCAACCCAAAACAATACATCTGGTTGTTGACCTGAAGCCATCATCTCTGCCATTGTAGGTACTTTTAATTCGCTCATTTTTTTAATGATTAAATGATATGATGCTTAATGGTGTGAATAATTTTTTCAACTTAATCATTCTTTGCTTTAAACATGCGCTCATTAATTTATACTTCGTCTTTTTATTACTTAGAATGCTCTTATGATTGAATCTTATTCGCTCATTAAATCATTCACTCCTTAAAGCATTATTATGACGCTTCGTCTTTCCAGTTTAAACGGTCTGCCTGAGCAAATTGCCAAGGTGCACCATTGTTTTCAATATTGGTCAACATCCCAGTCCATTGAGCTGGAGCTTTAGATTCTTCCATTATTAAATATCTTCTTAAATCTACAATAACAGATAAAGGATCATTGTTTACAGGGCAAGCTTCAGTACAAGCGTTACAACTCGTACAGGCTAATAATTCTTCTTCTTTAATGTAATCTCCTAATAATGATTTTCCATCATCATGATCCTTCCCATACTTATCAATCCCTTTTCCAACCTCTACTAATCGATCTCTGGTATCCATTAATATTTTACGCGGAGATAATTCTTTTCCTGTAATATTTGCTGGACAAACGTCTGAACATCTTCCACATTCTGTACATGTGTATGCATCCATTAATTGTTTCCAACTCAAATCTTGCACATCTTTGGCGCCAAATCTCTCAGGTTCACCAACTGTTTCTGGTTGTGCTGCATAAGGATCGATATTCGGATCGAACATGATTTCAACTTCTTTCTTTACAGCTTCCAGATTTGTTGACTGTCCCATAGGCGTTAATTTCGAATAAAATACATTGGGAAATGCTAAAAGAATATGAAAATGCTTTGAATAGGGTAAGTAATTTAAAAAAGCAAAAATTCCAATGATATGAAACCACCACAATCCTCTTTCAAGAGCAATTAATCCTGATTCAGAAAAACCAGCAAACATGCCTTCAAACATTCCACTAATTGCAAAAGAACCAACTTTGGCATAGTGTTCAGATCCAAAAGCTTGCAATTGAGCATCAACAATATTCATGAATAAAAAAGCTGACATCAATAACACTTCGATAATCAGAATAAGATTGGCATCTGTTTTTGGCCAACCTTCCATTTCAGGGCTAAAAAAACGCTTTATTCTAATAATG
>JAWUVT010000088.1:0-24150 GCA_034112225.1 Flavobacteriales bacterium
GCATATAAGCATGTAATGAAGTTTAGAAATATTTACAAGCGAACTAATTCATTTCAAGCAAAACAAGAATTTGAAGACTGGATTAAGGAATCGAAAGCACATGAAATTAAAGAGGTCAATACTGCTGCAAACTCAATTGAATATCACTTGGAAAATATTCTAAACTTTTTCGAGAACCGAAATACCAATGCTAATGCAGAATCTTTTAATTCCAAAATAAAACTCTTTAGAGCTAATTTAAGAGTTGTAACAGATACTGCTTTCTTCATCTTTAGACTGAGTAAGCTTTTTGTCTAGTCCCCATAAAAATGAACCTGTCCCAAAGTTTATGCAATGAAATATGTAAAAGGTATTCCTAGAAGCAGCCTTAGTCGTTGGCAAGATGAAGGATTGCTTGATGTTAATAATGAGGATAATCCAAAATGGAGAAAGTTTAACTTAATCAATCTTTTGTGGATTTCTATTATTGAAGAATTGCGAACTTTTGGATTTAGCTTGTCTAACATTAAAAATGTGAAAGAGCAATTATTTGCATCCATTACCTTAGAAGATCAACAACAATATCCACTTATCGAGCATAGCATTATGGAAGCATTAGTTTATGCTATTCCTTCCTTTCTAATCATTGACAAGCAAGGAGAATCAACCATTTTAGATGATAAAGAATATATCGGATTATTACAGGCTGAAAAAATTGTTAATCATATCGTTATTAGTATTAATCAATCCATTAAGGATAATATACTGCATCTATACTCAAAACCTATTTATACCAAATCCACAGTGCTTTCTAAACAGGAACTGAAAGTACTTTCAGCGGTAAGGGAAAAGAACTTTCAATCAATAAAAATTAAAAAGAAGAGTGGCGAAATTGATATGATTGAAGGGTTTGAAACTATTAATACAGAACAAAAAATTGTAGATCTACTTAAAAGTGGGAAATACCAAAATATTGAGGTAAAACAAGAAAATGGCAAAATAGTTTGCATTAACAGAAAAATGAAAATAAAAATGGACTGAAGAACTCAGCCAATTCCAAACAATGACTTTACAAAATAAAATTGGAAGCCATTATTTGATAATATGAAAAATGATTAATGATAGAGATACCCAAAAATTTATACAAATGTCTGAACTCTGTGAATTATTAAATACAAAGGATATTAGAAGTGCTATAAAATGGTGTGAAGACAAAAAAATAACCGTCTTCTCGCTTTGTAATAAGAGAGTAACTTATCGCTTTATGGTGGAAATAGAGCTTGACAAAATACTAATTGCTCAATTAAAAGAATCTCACCCTGAAACATGGGAAGAATTATACCAATGCTACCAAGAAAATAATCAATCAGAGTACTTAAACATCCTTAATGAAAAAAATAAAGAAAATAGCTTTAAAACAAGATCAAAGCCACAATCTAAACACGCAAAAGATTTTCTTAATCAATTAAATATGAACTAAATATATAAAACCATGAGAAGACTTAACCTGCCAGGGAACAAGTACAAGGGTATCAATATTTATTGCTCAAAATGTAATAAGTATTTTAGTAGAACTAAAAAAATAAAGCATCCCACAGACGAAACAAAAGATTTACCAGAACCTATTTGTGGAGATTCAGGAAAAAAATTAAAAACGTGTAACAATTTTGATAAACATAAATTCAAATTAAGGACACACATTCCAGGAACACATAATGGAGTAATAAGTACAACTGTAGATACACGAAATTATAACGAAGCTATAATCAAAGCAATTGAATTTCAGAATCAATCTCAGGAAAAATTTAATGTACAAGATTCAAATCAAACAAGTGCGAAAAAAAGAATCTATTTATTTGATGCTCAAATTGAGTACTTGGATTTTTTAGTTAACGTTGGAGTTCCTGAACATCAAAAAGTAGAACGAAGTGATAATTATATTAAAGAAGTAAAAGCAAATCTTTTATTGTTTAATGATGCAATGTCAAAAAACAAAATTCAAACTAAAATCTTACGGCTGGACAACATAGAAGATTTGCACGTAGGATTCTTTCATGCCTTTTTACTAGATGAAAAGAAATATGCTAATAAAACATATAATAGCAAAATGGGAGCTTTACGTGGATTCTTTAAATGGAGTATAAAAAGATATAAGCTAAAAACACATAACATATTTGAAGATGTAAGAGGTAGAGCGACATCAAGAGAGGTTAAAACAATAACAAAAAAAGAATTTAATGATCTATTGAATATTATTTTACCTGAAGGCGGAATACTTCAACTGGGAGGAAAAGCAAGAGAAAAAAAGAATATGTACCGACCATATCTAAAAGATGGTATTGAATTATGCTTACATACAGGGGGACGTAGAGAAGAAGTGGTAGAACTTAAGTGGAATATGATCTACGAAGTTGAAGGAATTCCTACTTATATCGCTATGCAAAACCTAAAAGTAGAAAGAATGTTGGGGGATGGATTTAATGAAAATGTAGCTCCAAAGATAATTCCTATTACAGAAGGGTTAATGAATCTTCTTGAACGCTTGAATTACCAAGAGCATAAGAATAGTGATGATTATATCATTTGTCCTGATCGTAAAGGAAGTTCTCACAAATATATCATGGAAAGTCTTTCAAGAGGATTTTCACACTACTACAAGCAACTTGATGCAGGAAGAGAACTTCAATTAAAATGTTTGAGAAAAACTTATTTGACTTATTTAGAAGCTGCTTTAAGAGGAGATACTAAAAATTTATCTTCTCATACCACTGATGAAGTACTACACAAACATTATATTGATGAAAAGATTGTACACAAAGCAGTTCGTGAAGTTGCCATTTTCGGATAAAAAAAGCGATAAAAACACTACTTCAATACACTACTTCCACAAAAAAAGCCCTCCAAATGGAGGGCTTTTTGTAGCGAGAATGGGACTTGAACCCATGGCCTTCGGGTTATGAATCCGATGCTCTAACCAGCTGAGCTACCTCGCCTTACGTATTTTTTAGCCTTATAATTATGGACTATTTTTTCTTTTTTTTTCTCAAAAGTTCATCATTATGAACCTCCTTGTTATGAATCCAGTGCTCTAACCAACTGAGCTACCTCGCCGAAATCAGATTGCAAATATAGTAGTTTTGTCTTTTCTACAACAAAATGAGGCGTTTTTTTTTTATTTCTTTTCACATCTGTAAAACCAATAAAATTGACTATCTTGCGGAAAGGGTACAATACTTTGATACTATGACGGATAAAGTGAAATATGAATTAGAATTCCTGGTGAAGTCTTCGGCGAGCTTGTTATACAAATACATGGCAACACCAAGTGGTTTAAGTGAATGGTTTTCAGACAATGTAAATTCAAGAGGCGAAATTTTCACTTTTATCTGGGGAGATACAGAAGAACAAGCAAAATTAATCACTAAAAAAAGAGACAAATTAATCAAATTTAAATGGTTAGAGGATGAAGATCCCGATACTTATTTTGAATTTAAAATTGAGATTGATGCCATCACAAAAGATGTTGCACTCTTAATTACTGATTTTGCTGAAGAAGATGAGCTGGAAGAATCCAGACTCCTTTGGGAAAGTCAAGTTGCTCAGTTGCAAGGATTAATAGGCGGGTAAGTTCCTACCGCCCATTTTTTTCTACGGCAATTAATGATTGAACTACGCGTTCAATCATTTCATCCTCTTCGTTATCTGCAGGGTTATAACGCACTTTTAAGTCTGCCCCATAGAGTTTACCCACCCCTTGATAAATCCAAGCTTTAAATCCGCCACGCATTTCTTTGATAATATCGTAGGTTGATGTACCCGTTTCTCTATCTATTAATTTCACCAAAACCCTACCCGATGTTTTGGACATTTTTTTAATCACATCTTCAAATTCTATTTTTAAGGCTTTTTCACGGGCCTTCATCAATTTTCTACGTTTGCGTTTCGACTTTACTTTTCGTAACTCCTCATCATAAGCCATCAATTTCTTAGAAGCTGTTATCGCATAGGGATAAACTTTTTTAACATGCCATCTTAATCGTCTAAACTGTAAATCTTTTTCTTTATCCTTATAGGGTTTTAGATCTACAACGGCAAAAGAAGCCATGTTGTATACATAGAGGGTATCTCCTTCCAAGACTACCATTTCTAAAACGCCTCCTTTTTGGTTGGTCGATTGGTATACGTGTAAAGAAGTATCTATCGAGTTTTTTTGATTTCGTAAATAATGAAAAAGAGAATCTACTTGACCCTTTGCTGCTAAATCTTTTAATTGCTGAAGCAACGCTTCTTTTTGTTGCTGATATTCTTTTTTTGTTTTTTTTTGGGCATAACCATTACTTACCAATAATGATAACAGTAAAATAAAGAGTATGTAATTTTTATTTTTCAAAATAAACCGCCTACTAAAATACTAAATTTGAGACTAATTGTATTCCGACAGCGTTATCCATCGGTCAGTTTTGGTATCTAATTCGGTAGTAATATCTCCTAGCGCTTTAGTCACCTTCATTAACTCCCCATGATCTGTACCTACATTATTCAGTTGATTGGTCAATTCTTCTTTTTCAACTTCTAGTGTTTCCAAGTCTTTTTCTAATTGCTCAAATTCCAATTTCTCTTTGTAGGAAAATTTCTTTTTTTTCTTTTCTGGTTTAGCTACTTCAACTTTTGCTTTAGGTTTATCTTTTTTAACTTCTACCTTTTGGCTGGTTTCAATTTCTTTCTTGAATCGATAATCATTATAGTTTCCTAAAAAGTCTTTTATTTTTCCATCTCCTTCAAAAACAAACAAGTGATCCACCAACTTATCCATAAAATATCGATCATGGGTCACAATAATTAAACAACCTTGAAACTCCATTAGGAAATCTTCTAGGACATTTAATGTTAATAAATCTAGATCATTGGTTGGCTCATCTAATATTAAAAAGTTGGGGTTTTTAATTAAAATGGTTAGCAAATAGAGTCTTCTTTTTTCTCCCCCACTTAACTTTTCAACCATGTTATAATGCATGTGCTTGGGAAACAAAAAGCGTTCTAACAATTGAGCTGCAGTAATTTTTCTACCCTTAGACATTGGGATCACCTCCGCAATATCTTTAATGGTTTCAATTACTTTTTTATTGTCTTTCAATTTCATCCCACTTTGGGTATAATATCCAAAAACAACGGTTTCTCCATGTTCAATTCTACCGCTATCTAATGCTTGTTTTTCTAGGATAAGATCTAAAAAAGTAGTTTTTCCAACACCATTTTTACCAACAATACCGATGCGTTCTTGTCTTTTAAAAATATAATTAAAATCATCCAACACATTAAGGTCACCAAACGCTTTTTTGGCATGATGAATTTCAAGAATTTTACTCCCCAATCTGTTCATATCAATCTCCATAGCAACTTTGCTATTGTCTTTTTTCAAATGGGCTGTTTTTTCAGTTACAAAAAAAGCATCTTCTCTAGATTTTGCCTTTGTACCTCGAGCTTTAGGCTGTCTTCTCATCCAATCTAACTCTTTACGGTAAAGGTTTTTTGCTTTGTCCACATTCGCTTCAAACACTTCTTCTCTTTCTTGTTTTTTCTCTAAATAATAGCTGTAGTTTCCTTTATACTTGTATAAGGTTTCATCATCTAATTCAATAATTTCATTACACACTCTTTCTAAAAAATAGCGATCATGGGTCACCATTAAAATGGTTGTATTTTCTTTGGTTAAAAAATTCTCTAACCATTCAATCATATCTATATCCAGGTGATTGGTAGGTTCATCCAAAATAATAAAGTCCGGTTCATCAATTAATACTTGAGCCAGCGCTATTCTCTTTTTTTGTCCTCCAGAAAGTTTACCTACATTCAATTCTAAATCGTGAATATTCAGTTGTCCTAAAACCTGTTTAATTCTCACCTCATAATCCCAAGCATTTAGCAAATCCATTTGCTCAAAAGCGTGTTGCATTTTAACATTATCATCGGGGTTTTCGATGGCTTTTTCGTAAGCTAAAATTGCTTTTATCTGAGCAGAGTCCGAATCAAAAAGCACCTCAGAAATTGTAGATTCTTCATTAAAAATCGGAGATTGATCTAATATCCCCACTTTTACATCTTTTCGAAAAATCACATTTCCAGAGTCGTAACCTTCTTTGCCTGCTAAAATATTTAAGAAGGTAGATTTTCCTGCCCCATTTTTAGCAATAAAAGCTACTTTTTGTCCTTTTTCGATTCCGAAACTCAGGTGTTCAAATAATACTCTAATCCCGAAAGATTTGGTTAAGTTTTCTACTGAAAGGTAATTCATGCTATGCGCTTATTTGATTTGGGGTAATTATTATTTAATTCAAAAAAATCACTGAATATTCAAGATTTTCGTTTTTCTGTTATTGAATTTAAAACGCGTTCTAAAACAAGAGCGGCATTGGTATATTGTGGGTCTAATCTTAAAGCCGTTCTTAAATCTTTTTCTGCTGCATTCAATTCCTGTTGTTGTTCATAACACAATGCTCTGTTGTAATAAGCATTTAGATAGTTGGGTTCTATTTCTATTGCTTTGGTATAGTTCTCAATAGCAACAGAATAAACTTTCAGGTACTCTTGATGAATAAATCCTAAATTAAAATAGGGTTCTGCAAACTTATCCATGGTTAAAATGGTATGATAGATTGCTATAGCTTCATTATAATCACCTTTATCTTGACAAACGAGTGCAAACGCATAAAGTGCTTCTAAACTTTTAGGAGCTACTCTTAATGCATTTTTCAGATACCCTTTCGCCAATTTAAAAGAGCCTTGTTTTAAGTGCAGCAGTCCTAAATGAATATAGGCATCGTAATAGTCGTTTTCCTGTTCAATAGCGGTGGTAAAACTAGAAATTGCAAAAGTTGTATCTCCTTTATCTTCAAAGATCAGTCCTTTTAAGAAGTAGGCCTCCGCATTATAAACATCTCTTTTTAAAACGGCATCTGCATAAGCCAATGCTTGTTTATAATCTCGAGCAACTAAAGCCAACCAACCTAATTCTATCCTTGCTTTTAAGTTTTCATTGTCAATAAACATGACTTGATCCAACACGTCTTTGGCTGCTACCAATTTAAATTCTTGCTTTAACAGCTCTGCTTTTAACAAATAAAACTCAGGTTGTAACGAATCTACTTTTATGGCTCTATCTACATCACTTACAGCGGAAGCGACATCTTCGTACTTCTTATAGAGGTATGCTCTTCTTAAATATAAAAAAGCGTTATTAACATCTGCTTTCAACAATTGATTAATCTCAATAAATTCTTTTTCTTGTTGAGAGATGGTCGTGTCCTGAATTAAAATTTTAGATGCTACCCCATCTTTTACTTCATTTCCACAAGAAACAAAAAAAATAACGATTCCAATAATTAGTAAAAACTTATACATATGTCAATAAAAAAATCCTCTTGATTATTCAAGAGGATTCAAAGGTAATTATTTATACTGAAGAATTATTCTGCAGCTAAAGCATCTACAATCTTTTGTTCAATTTCTTCCATTAATTCTGGATTGTCTAAAAAGATATCTTTTACAGCATCTCTACCTTGACCTAATTTAGTATCTCCATAGCTAAACCAACTTCCTGCTTTTTTAATGATCTCCATGTCTACTCCTAAGTCAATTATTTCACCAACTTTAGAAATACCTTTACCATACATAATATCAAACTCAGCTTTTCTAAACGGTGGAGCAACTTTGTTTTTTACAATTTTTACTCTTGTTCTATTTCCAATCACTTCATCTCCATTTTTAA
The DNA here is from genome assembly GCA_034112225.1 of Flavobacteriales bacterium. Classification (GTDB taxonomy): domain Bacteria; phylum Bacteroidota; class Bacteroidia; order Flavobacteriales_E; family Vicingaceae. Next base: position 7,745 of record JAWUVT010000088.1, read on the forward strand.
TTTGAGATGCTCTTCTAATGTCAATTCTTACTGAGGCATAAAACTTAAGAGCATTTCCTCCAGAAGTGGTTTCTGGATTACCGAACATGACTCCAATTTTCTCTCTTAATTGGTTAATAAAGATTACACAACAATTTGCTTTCTTAATAGAACCAGTAAGCTTTCGTAATGCTTTAGACATTAAACGTGCTTGTAATCCCATTTGAGAATCGCCCATTTCACCTTCAATCTCTGCTTTTGGTGTTAACGCCGCAACAGAATCTACAACTAACAAATCAATAGCTCCTGAGCGTATTAAATTATCGGCAATTTCTAATGCTTGTTCTCCATTATCTGGGTGAGAAATAATTAAGTTATCAATATCTACCCCTAATGATTCTGCATACGTTGGATCAAAAGCATGTTCTGCATCAATAAAAGCACAAATACCACCCTGCTTCTGACATTCTGCAATTGCATGAATGGTTAAGGTTGTTTTACCGGAAGATTCAGGTCCATAAATTTCAACTACTCTTCCTCTTGGATATCCTTTAATTCCTAACGCTAAATCTAAGTTTAAAGAACCTGTAGGAATTACATCAACATCATGAATAGGAGCATCACCTAATTTCATGATCGTTCCTTTACCATAAGATTTTTCCAAGCGATCCATTGTCAGTTGAAGTGCCTTTAATTTTTCTGCATTTACTGCTTTTGCTACTTTCCCTACTTTTGCTTCTTTTGCTTCTGCCATGATGTATCGATTTATTCTTTGTAATTATCTTTAACACTACAAACCTAGGTTAAAAAAACTACAAACTATAGTTTTAATAATTTTATTTTTAAAAACCCTTTAAAATTGTGGGTTACAGGAATAATAAAATCTTAAGATTTTAAAGCTGCTCTAATTTGTTCGGTATGAATTTTGGTTTTCACCTTTAAAATGATGTTTTCTATCACTCCATTTTCATCAATTATAAAAGTTGTTCTATGAATTCCATCATAAATTTTACCCATAAATTTCTTTTCCCCCCAAACGCCATATCGGTTTAAAACAGCTCTATCGGTATCTGCCAATAAGTTAAAAGGCAAGTCGTGCTTGGCAATAAATTTTTGGTGTTTTGCGGCATCATCAGCACTTACTCCAATGACCTCAAAACCCTCTTTAATTAAACTTTCGTAATGATCTCTTAAGTCACATGATTGAGTGGTACATCCTGGTGTTAAGTCTTTAGGATAAAAATACAGAATTACTTTTTTTCCTAGATAATCTGCAATTTTATGCACTTTACCCGTTTGATCTGCGCTATTGAATTCTGGAGCTTTATCTCCTATTTTTAAATGAAACATATTTTGTATTCTCTAAGGTTTATAGCTACAATTTTCAGCTCAACTTTTTTTAGTATTTTTTTTTCGATACGTCCCGAATTAAATTCAACACAATCGGACTGAAAAAAACTAAAAAATGGTATCGCAAATAAATTGCTTTTAAAGTCAGTACAAAGTAGCTCAAACTATTTGGTTTTTACAAAAAAATAAGTTCCATTTTATTAACAATCTAGAATCTGATCCTCCCATTTATTTGCAGAAAGAATGAAGCGTAAATCCAGATTACTGAACAGATTCCGAATCAATTCTGGAATGAACAGTCTTCAAAACCAAATCTAGTTAGGTTTAATTTCCAAAATAAATTTTGATCCTTGATCATCTTCGCCTCTAGTACCAAGAGCAAAAGCTTATGCTACTAGCTTATTCATTACGGCTACTATCACTACTTTTTATTACTCAATTGTTCCATTGCCATTTTACAGATTTCAACTTCACCATTTATAAAGGTTCTTTACTGATAAATCCATGGACTTATACCAATGGATGAAGAAAGATGGGTATTGTTTTCAACGTTCTTAAACTCATTGATAATGGCAACCCTCATCATTTCAAACTTCCGGACTATGTTTGGTATCGTTTTTTATTTTTCAAAAATATACTCTCAATCTTTTTTCTGATGAAAGAAGATTCAATTCTAATCATTAAATTTTCAGAATGTTATGCTTAAAACATTTTATTATCCTGTTAAAAAAAGCAACCCTCTTTTTTAAACTTTATGGAAATAACTTTGCATTAGAACAAATTATACAACAGATTAATTAACAGAAAAAAAACTTACCAGGCTTATTTTTTTCATCTTTTAAGCCTCATCTAAAACATGCGCACTTGAATTTAAAAGTCTGGTTAAACGAGTTACACAGAGTATAAAGCGCTGCTTAAAATGAAAGCTAACTTATTAAAATATAGCCTCTTCTTTTATCCGTAAACCCAATATCTCCAGAGAAAAATGAGGGTTCAAAACTAAGCCCTTTAAAAACTTTTATTATCCCATTGTTTCGTTACGGTTTTCATTAATCGTTTAATGATGGTCAAGTGTTCGCAGCATTAATGATTTTATTTTTGAATGAACAGCCTCATGACAACTAGCAATATTCGTATACCCCCCCCCAAAGGGGTGAGCTTAAAATATTATTGTACAACTTATTTTTAGGGTACTATAAACTTAACCGATATTTTATGAAAAACATTTTACTCGCTGCAACACTCTTCGTTGGATCAACCTCCTTAAGTCTTGCACAAGAAAACACCGTTGCTTCTGGAGGTAACGCAACAGGTAGTGGAGGATCAACAAGCTACTCATTAGGCCACGTTCTTTACACCACTAATACAGGTACAAATGGAAGCGTAGCACAAGGAGTACAACAGCCCTACGAAATTACTGTAATTACGGGGGTAAACGAAACAGCTATTCACTTAGAACTCTCTGTTTATCCAAATCCAGCGACCAACTACATCCAGTTAAAAGTTGAAAATGAAAAGTTAGAAAGCTTAACGTATCAATTGATCGATTTACAAGGCAAAGTAATTAACACCGAAAAAGTAACCGCAAGCAATACGACCATAATTATGGAAGCATTACCAAAAGCAATTTACTTGATAAACATCATCAAAAACAACCAATTAATTAAAACATTTAAAATCATTAAAAATTAATGAGACCGTGTTTTTTTTCAAAACACGTACTCGAATTATCACAAATAAAGTAAGGGCGAAACAACATAACCTAATTTAAAACACAAAAAATGATGAGAAAAATAGTTACAATAGTTACTGCATTAATAATGACTGCAAGCCTATGGGCACAAGCCCCCGAAAAAATAAGCTACCAAGCCGTACTAAGAGATGTAAATAATGCTTTAATAACTACCCAAGAAGTAGGAATGAAAATCAGTATTTTACAAGACAGTCCAACAGGCGCTCTGGTTTATGCAGAAACTCAAAATCGAAGAACAAACATCAATGGTTTGGTAAGTTTAAAGATAGGTGCTGGCAGAGTTGTTTCTGGGAATTTCTCGACCATTGACTGGGCAACCAGAAAGTATTTTATCAAAACGGAAACCGATCCAACAGGCGAAACCACTTATACGATAACAGGTACAAGCCAACTAATGAGTGTTCCTTATGCTTTACATGCTAAAACTGCCGACAGCATTACAGGAACAGTAAATTACAGAGAAAACGACCCCGTATATACAGCTTGGAATAAATCAACAGGGATTTCTATTACAGAAAGTCAAATAAGTAATCTAACACACACTACAAATACTCATATAGATGCCGCAGGCATTAATGCTTTAGGTTTTGTTGCAGAAAAAACATACACAATTGGCTTATGGCCTGAACTTGGTGGCTATGTCTTTTTGATATCAGCGGATGGTAAACATGGACTTGTAGCTGAAACAATAGACCAACATTCCTCCAGCAAGTTGGACTATGCTCAAAACAATATCTCCGATAGCGAAAATCACTCACCAGATGGTAAGTATTATTTTGATTGGAGATTACCAACTGGGAAGGAACTAACTCTAATGCATATAGAAAAGAATCAAATTTTTAATTTTACTGAGGGTACCTATTGGTGCAGCACGCCACAAGTTCCTGCTAGTCCTTTCAACTCGTGGGTCCTCAACATCTCCAATGGAGTGTGGTCTAATGTAACCAACACTGACCCATATATTGTTAGGGCAATTAGGGCTTTTTAATGATATGTTATCCTGAAATAGGTGGATAGTTTTAATAAAAATTAATTGAAACCGAAGAGAAGATCCTCTTCGGTTTTTTTATTTCTAAAACTAGGGGTTTGCTCTTTAAACTCAGAGGGGTTATTTTATTGTGAGCAGTCTCAATGGATTCTTTGATTAAAAGCACAAATTCTTTACCTGTCATACACTTCCCTTTTAAGAGTTCGTGTTCTTATATTCCACGAGCTCTTTCTGCTAAAGCATTTCGATAAGCATCATAACTCTCATAATGGATGGTTTTTAGAGTCTTTAAAATTCACTTAGATAAATAAAGAAGGCCTACTGCAATCCGCTATCGAAGAAATGGATCCCTGGTTTTTAGCTCTTCGCTACTTAGCTGTCCAAACAAAACTAAATTTGGTTTTACACAGTAGCAACTCTTATTTACAAACATAGGATGAAGTATTATCGAGTCTAATTGTAGTCAAGAAGGTTTTCACTTCCTACTTCCTACTTCCTACTTCCTACTTCCTACTTCTCTTCATCAACCACCAAACACCAAAACCACCTAATAAGAAAAGAAGTACCGCAATAATTTCTGCTTGAGTAGCCTCGAAGCCTAAAAAATTATAGTTAGAATTGATTCTGATTTTCTCGATAGAGAAACGCTCAATACCATTAAAAATTAAGTACATAGAAAATAATACTCCTGCTACTTTAATTTTCTTACGAATCGCCCAAAGTATTCCCGCAATAATAAAAGCCATTATGGTTTCGTAAAATGGTGTAGGCCAGGCATTCCCTTCATAGGTATATCCATCACTAATCATCGGTCTACCAAGAGCTCCTAAATCGGTTCCGTTAATGTTTCCAAAATAATCAAAACTCCACATCCAATCGGGTAAAAAACTAATTACGGCAGGCATTTCATTGTAGTTCGGCAATCCCCAATCTCCATCACCAGAAAGCTGACACCCTATTCTCCCAATTCCGTAAGCGAGCATTAATCCTGGAGCACAAGCATCGGCTACATGTAAAATGTTTAATCCTTTTTTATAGGCGTAATACAATACTGCTCCTCCACCGATTATTAACCCTCCATAAATACTCAACCCTGAGCCAGAAAAAATAACTTCAATTGGATTGGCAATTAAACGCTCCATATTCTCAATGGCATCAAACAACTTGGCGCCTAATATTCCACCAATAGCGGCAATAAAAGTCATGGTTCCAACATGTTGATAGGGATGTAGTTTTTCTTCTACTTCAACTGGTTCTGGTAATTTTAACTTTTCGGCTTCTCTATATTTTAAATACGTAACGATTGCTGCTCCAATTAGTCCTCCGATCACATTGCCTTGAGTGGACATGATAAACCCTGGCAAATCTGCAATTACGTTGTCGTAATCTAAAATGATTGCCAATACTTTAAATCCTAAAAAAAAACCAAAAACGCCATTCCCTATTAATTCAGAAAGGCTCGCTTTTTCGCCTTTCATTACTTTTACAAGAGAGAAGGTATGCAGTCCATCTGCTTCTTTTCTTTTCATCTCTAATACCCAAATAGAATTGGCTACTAAAAAAGCGATGGCAACCATAAAACCAAACATTGGCAATGGAAACGAAAAGGAAAATCCGAATAAGTATTCTATTAAATCTGATAGGTATGGAAACATAATTAGTTTTTTGTGTTTAGTTTTTAGTTTTTAGTTGCTAGTTTTTAGTGAAAACTAATTTAGACAACAACCATCAACTATTTACAAATAATTTTTCATTCATTCATTCATTCATCTGCTAAGTTCACGCTAACAATACCATCCAAATCGATACTTTTTAAGGTCACCGCTTTTATTTGGTTTTCGAAAGCTGCAGAATACGGCACTTTTACTTTAATATAATTCTCTGTAAATCCATTCAATGCGTCATCGTGTTGTTCTGCTTCAAAAAGTACGTGGTAAGTTTCACCTAAATGTTGCTGGTAAAAGAAACGTTTCTTTTTCTCTGATAGGATATGCAACATTTTGCTTCTGTCAGCTCTAATGCTTTTTGGCACAACGCCTTCCATTTTTACTGCAGTAGTATTCTGTCGTTCAGAATAGGTAAATACGTGTAAATACGAGACCTCTAATTCATTTAATAAATTATAGGTTTCTAAAAAATCTTCTTCCGTTTCTCCAGGAAACCCAACAATTACATCAACACCAATAGAAGCGTGTGGCATTAATTCTTTTATTCTTGAAACCCTTTCTACATACAACTCTTTCAAGTATTTTCTCCGCATTGCTTTCAAAATCTTATTCGATCCTGATTGTAATGGAATATGAAAGTGAGGCATAAATTTATCTGAATGCGCAACAAAATCAATAATATCGTTACTCAATAAGTTGGGTTCGATAGAAGAAATTCTAAAACGTTCTATTCCCTCAATAGTATCTAATTTTTGAATTAATTCAAAGAAATTTTCTCCCTCTCCCTGTCCAAAATCGCCAATATTAACCCCTGTAAGAATTACTTCTTTAGCAGCTGTTAGTGCAACTTCTTTAGCCACCTCAACGGTTTCTGCAATCGAATTGTTCCTGCTCTTTCCTCTTGCTAAAGGAATGGTACAAAACGTACAAAAGTAATCACATCCATCTTGTATCTTTAAAAAGGAACGTGTTCGATCTCCTTTAGAGTAAGAGGGAACAAATTCTTTTACTTCTTTTATTTTTGAGGAATAAATTACTGCCTTTTCTTTCTTTTCTAGATCTTGAAAATGTTCTACGATTTTAAATTTCTCTGAAGCTCCCAACACCATATCTACTCCATAAATCTGAGCAATCTCTTCAGGTTTTAACTGGGCGTAACAACCAATAATAGCAATAAACGCAGCTGGATTTACCTTTAGCGCTTTCCTGACTAACTGTTTACATTTTTTATCTGCATTTTCGGTAACCGAACAGGTGTTAATCACATAAACATCAGGTGTCTCATTAAAATCAACCCGAGCAAAACCTTCTTCCTGAAACATTCGGGCAACAGTGGATGTTTCTGAAAAATTAAGTTTACACCCTAAGGTTTATAAAGCTACTTTTTTGTTAATTTCCATAGGCTACAAAAGTAATTAGGAATGTTGAATTATTAGCACCTTACTTTATAAAAACAATGTTGGCCTTAATAATTTTTAAATCTGCTTGCTTATTTTTTATGAAGGTCGTTTTGATGGAATAAACCCCGTCCGAAGTTGCGGTAAGATGACCATCTAATTGTCCACGAAACTTCCAATGGGTAATTCCATCTTTAACGGTTAAGGATTCTTGTTCATTTTTCTTGGTAATTAAGGGGTCCACCCCTCCTTCAACGATAAAAATTCCCTCTTTATAAAATGAACAATGATAAATAAAAAGAGGCTTTATTTCATACTCGATCTCCATTTCGGCATAAAGCGTTACCACTTCTTTTGCTGCTAACTCAACACTTATTTCTTTCCCATTTTCGGTTAATAGATCCACACTCACTGCTTTATCTCCACAAGAGGTAAATCCGATTAAAACAACTAAAAAGAGAATAAGCGCCTTCATAAAATAGTTTTATTTACCTGCTCCTTTAACAACAATCATTATGGTATAAATAAGAATTTTAAAATCGACCAACAAAGACATATTTTCTATGTACAAGATATCAATCTTTAACCTTTCTACCATTTGATCAACATTCTCTGCATAACCGTACTTTACTTGTCCCCAAGAAGTAATTCCTGGTCTTACTTTTAACAAATGGCTATAATGAGGTGCTTTAGCAGTGATTTGATCAATAAAAAATTGTCTTTCTGGCCTTGGTCCAACCAAACTCATGTCTCCAATTAATACGTTATAGAATTGTGGAACTTCATCCAAACGTACCTTTCTCATAAACTTACCAAAGCCTGTAATTCTACTATCATTAGAACTAGATAAGGCTGGCCCCTCTTTTTCGGCATCGGTCCGCATGGATCTAAACTTATAAATATTAAAAGGTTTGCCATGAATTCCTATTCGTTCTTGTGAGAAAAATGCCCCTCCTTTAGAGTTGGCAACAACGATTAAAGCTGTAATTAAATAAACAGGAGAACAAATTGTAAGCACTAAAAAAGAGGTAATTACATCTATCATCCTTTTAACAGACTGTTGCCAAATGGGCATAATATTCTTTGTAATTACAATTAAAAGCGTTCCAAAAATGGAGTTCATTTTTACAGAACCTGATAAAATATCATACATATCTGGTATCACATTGATCACCACATTTAACCCTTCTACTTCAGCAATAATATTACCTAAACTATTATGTTCAGAAGACTCTACGGCAATAATTACTTCCTCTATCTCATTGTCTATAATGGTATCTCTTAATCCTACACAATTTCCAAAATGAGGGAGTAATTTACCCAACAAATATTCATCTCTTTTTTTTACATGTGTAAAGCCTACGATATGATGTCCTGAAGAATGTTTTTGATCTGAGATTTCTTTATATAAAGATAACGCGTTTTCATTGGAGCCAATAATTAAGGTTTTAAAACCAATTATTCTATTCTTTATTCTATAACCTGTATAGGTAGTAAGTATTAAACGAAAGAGTTCTGTAAAGGTAAAATGAAGGGTGAAAATTACAATATAGGATTTATAGTAGTGGGTATAGGTTGCAATTTCATCATCCAATAGCAAGACGAAAAAAAGCACCAAATTACCAACGACTGAGATTAACAAGGTTTGTCCGAATTCTTTTAATCTAGATCTTCTATAAATATTATTGTATGCACCGATTACAAAATAAATTAGCACCCAAAATAAAGGAATTAAAATTAGTCCGTAAAAAAAATTTTGATCAAAAGAAATTGGAATTTTATAACCGAATTTTAAGGGTTCTAACACCATTTTTCTATAGACGAAAAACAAAGTCCAAGCTAATGCCGCAGCTAAAACATCCAACAATAAGTACTTTAGAGTTTGTTTGTTTTTATTCATCAAAAATGGACTACTTTTAAGTTATCTATGAGTATTTCTGGAGCATCAACAAAAGGATTAGAACTGGAATCGAGTAGTCCAAAAAAGAGCTTTAACTCAGGGGTGCCTATTTTATTTTCGGCAATTACTTCGGATAAATTGATGTAAATCTTTTTCCATTCTGTAGTCGTGTTTAAGGTTGAGTATGGGTGTTGACTGCCATCTAAATAAACACCTATAGTTACTGGTTGATTGGTTTTGAAATCTAATTCCAAATATACAGGTGAAGATCCATTTAATGGAACACCGACAAGAACTTCTGTTGTTGCTTCAAAAAAGTTCATCTCTGGATCTAATAAGATTTGACCAGAACTATTCCCTTCCTTAACATCCAAGGTACTTTTATTAATAATTGTATCACTATTCGCATGATAAAGGAAGGTTAAATTAACGTTTTCAAAATCTTCTAACCAAGCAAAAGTAACACTGGGTTCGTAGGTAATTGTTGGCACTAGATACGTTGTTTCTTCCTTTACTAAAATAATTTCTCTCACATAAGGCGCATATCCTAAATACCTTTTACGGTTAGCAGAGATCCCATTTTCTTTGATTCCTGCATAAACCTTTACGGTAACATCTCCTTCTTGTAAAATCGGAAATTTCACAGGCAATTCAAATACCCCAACTAAATCATCATTAATATACACCCATGCATCCGTAATATTTTCTGAAGCGGAACCTTCAGCAGTATAGTTTGTCTTAAGCGTAATTTCGTCTATAGAAATATAGGCCGGAATTTGAGATTTAAAGTCCTCTTTAGAACATGAAAAAAATAAAATACCGATAAGGACTAAGGAACTATAAAATTTTAAATCGCGCAATATTTAATTGATGTATTCGCTGATAAACGAAAGGGTTTACAAATTATTGTGTAAATGTAATTATCTTAGTTTAAAAAGTATAGAAAAAAATGGACCAACCCAAGATAGGACTAAATTAAAGCGTTTGTAATTTGTAGTTTTTCTGCAACTTGGTAGGCAGCATCTAACATTACCCCCCCATCATGGATCCCTACTTCAGGAGCTGTATTGTTAATAATAGAAGAGGCAAACTCTTCCAACTCTAACTTTACTGCATTTCCTTTGTTAATTTTCAGCTTTTTAGCACAGATTTCTGTTTTGCCATTTTTCTTTAAAGAATATAATGTTGTTTCTTGTCGAAAGTAATCAATTTTAATATGTGCATCTTTTTGATAAAACTTAGATACTCGCTCATCTGTTAAAGATATTCTACTGGCTGTAAGATTGGCAACACAACCGTTATCAAATTCAACAATTGCATTTACAATATCAGGGGTGCTCCCCACCACCTTAACTCCTTTGGCTCTAATATTTTTGATGTTAGATTTTACTACACTGAGTATAATGTCCAAATCGTGACTCATTAAATCCATCACTACAGGAATGTCTGCTGTTTTGGCATCAAACTTTATCATTCGATGTGTTTCAATAAACTTAGGGTTAGAAATATAGGGTAAAGCAGCTTTAAAAGCTGGATTAAATCGTTCTACATGGCCTACTTGTACTTTTACATTCGCTTCTTCGGCTAATTGCAACAGTTGTTTGGCCTCATCAACAGTGTTCGTTACTGGTTTTTCTATAAAAACATGTTTCGATTTTTTAATCGCATTCACCGCATAATCAAAATGGGAGATGGATGGTTTTACAATATCTACAGCATCTACTTGATGGATTAACTCTTCATAACTATTAAAGGAATGCACATTTAATTTAGAAGCGATTTTATCTTTGTATTTTGTATCGGCATCATAAAAACCCACCAACTCAAAATCGTTAATTCCTTTTAACAATTTAAGGTGAGATTCTCCAAGATCTCCTGCGCCTATGACTCCAATTTTTAACATAATGGAACAAACATAAGAGATAGTTCGGCTAGCTTTTGTCATCTCCTATTTTCTTATTAACACCACATCTTTAATAATATGGTTGAAAGAGAATACTAAAAAGTGGTTTTATCTTACGTTCTTTGTTCCTGAAATTATAAGGATGACGGATACATACAGACATAAAGGCTTAAGAAAGCAACTCGCAAAAATTCTAATTAAAAAAGGGATCATAGATGCCAATGTGATTGCTGCAATTGAAACCATTCCGCGCCATTTGTTTATTCCTGACAATGCGTTACATAAATACGCTTATGATGACAAGCCATTTCCAATTGGTTCAGGTCAAACCATATCTCAACCTTATACGGTAGCTTTTCAAACCCAATTATTAGAAATAAAACCGAGACAAAAAGTGTTAGAAATTGGAACGGGCTCAGGTTTTCAAACTGCTGTTTTAGTAGAAATGAAAGCAAAAGTTTTTTCTATTGAACGTCAAAAAGCCTTATTTGAGAGAACCAAAGAATTATTGCCTCAATTAGGATACACCACCAATCTTTTTTATGGTGATGGTTATAAGGGTTTACCTACTTATGCTCCTTTTGATAAGATAATTGTTACGGCTGGAGCACCTTATATTCCTAAAGACTTATTGGATCAGCTAAAGATTGGTGGAACAATGGTTATTCCTGTTAATGAAGGAGATAGTCAACGGATGAAAAAAATTGTAAAACGATCTGCAACAAATTATGAAACAGAAGATTTATCCTTGTTTCGATTTGTTCCTTTATTAAAAGAAAAAGGAAGAGATTAAACAATTGAAACCCTCCTTTATTGCTTAATTTTACCCGCACTTATGAACAGGTATTTTTTAGAAATAAAATATGATGGAACCAACTACCATGGTTGGCAAATCCAAAAAAACTCGAATACCGTACAGTCCGAAATCAATAACGCGCTGTCTACTCTTTTACAGCAAACAATAGTGGTTTACGGTGCTGGCAGAACAGATACGGGGGTTCATGCCAAGCAGTTATTTGCCCATTTTGAAATAGAAAATCAGCTAGACATTGCTCCTTTCCTTTTTAAAATTAATAGTTTTTTACCGGAAGATATTTCTTGCAAAAGCATCCAACCCGTCAACAAAGAAGCGCATGCTCGATTTTCTGCTACTTCAAGAAGTTATGAGTATTGGATAACGCCTACCAAAGACCCTTTTTGTACCAACAGAGCTTATTTTCTGCCTTATCAATTAGACATTGAGCTCATGAATGCTGCCTGTAAAAAATTGTTAGGAGAGCAAGATTTTTCCTGTTTTAGTAGAAGCAACACCGATACTTTTACCAACAACTGTAACCTTACTTTTGCAAAATGGGAACAAAAAAATGAATTGATCGTTTTTACCATTACTGCCAATCGTTTTTTAAGAAATATGGTGAGGGCAATTGTAGGCACTTTACTTACCATTGGTCAACAGAAGGCTACCCTCAATGATTTAGCGCTAATTTTAGCCTCTAAAAACCGAAGCAATGCAGGAACTTCTGCTCCTGCATATGGTTTATATTTAACTGAAGTTAACTATCCAAAGGAGGTCTACAATGTCTAAAAGCATCGCTGGTAAAGCTTTTGATTATTCCTTATTTAAAAGGGTAATGACCTATGTAAAACCTTACAACAGTATCTTTTACATTACGGCTATATTAACCATCGTTTTAGCGTTCGTTTCTCTAGCCAGACCCTTGTTAATCCAAATTACTGTAGATAAATTTATTACTGGAAGTGAATCAAAATACATTCCTGTAATCAGTGATTTCTTCAATTTATTCTCTTTCGAATCTAGAAGTGATGGGTTACTTTTTGCAACACAAATCTTGATTGGAATCTTAGTACTAGAATCTATTCTCCAATATTTTTTCACTTTATTGGGTAATTTATTAGGGCAAAATGTAATTAGAGATTTAAGAAATGAAACCTATAAAAAGGTCATCCATTTTAAATTAAAGCATTTTGACAATACCCCTATCGGACAATTAATAACACGAACAGTAACCGATATTGAACGAATTTCAGAAATGTTTTCTCAAGGTATTTTGTTGATCATAAGTGATTTACTAAAAATATTTACGGTAATCATTTACATGCTTTATATCAATTGGGATTTAACATTAATTGCCCTTATCCCTATCCCTTTATTGATCGTTGCTACTCTTATTTTTAAAAATATCATCAAAAAAGCCTATCAGGATATTGCTGAACAGTCGGGGAGATTAAACACCTTTGTTCAGGAACACATTACAGGAATGGCTATCATCCAGTTGTTTAATAGGCAACAAACCGAAAAAGATGCTTTTGCTGACATTAATAAAAAACACAGAGATGCACACATCAAAACGGTTTGGGCATACTCCATCTTTTTTCCTGTAGTTGAAATTTTATCGGCATCATCACTCGCCTTGTTAGTTTGGTATGGATTAGGGGAGATGGTACAAAAAGAAGCTTCTGCAGGAGAAATATTTTCGTTCACCCTTTTTATTCACATGCTATACCGCCCCATTCGGCAATTGGCCGAACGTTTTAACACCTTACAAATGGGCATGGTGAGTTCTGCACGTGTTTTCAAAGTATTAGATACCACGTCATCCATTAAAAATGAAGGCGTAAAAGAAACTAAAAACTTGTTGGGAAACATTGAGTTTAAGGAGGTATCCTTTGCTTACAACAATGAGGATTGGGTATTAAAAAACATCAACTTAAAAATAAAAAAAGGAGAGAGTCTAGCAATTGTTGGGGCTACAGGGGCAGGAAAATCTTCCATCATTAATCTCCTAGGGAGGTATTATGAAATTAATAAGGGATCCATTTTTATTGACGGCATCAATATCAATGCCATTGAATTGTCTCAGCTTCGAAAGTACATGTCCATTGTTTTACAAGATGTTTTTCTTTTTTCTGATAGCATTTACAACAACATTACTTTATACAATAAAGACATTACTGAAGATCAAGTGATCGCCGCTGCAAAAAAAGTGGGTGCGCATGAGTTTATTGGTCAACTTCCTGGTGGCTATCAATATGACGTAAAAGAACGTGGAAGAATGCTTTCTGTTGGTCAACGACAACTGATCTCATTCATTAGGGCATATGTTCATCAAACAGAAATCTTAATTCTAGATGAAGCCACTTCTTCTATAGACAGCGAGTCTGAAGAAATGATTAAACACGCTACTGCAGTGCTAACAAAAGATAAAACCTCTATTATTGTTGCGCATCGACTTTCTACCATTAAAAATGCAGATAAAATTTTAGTGATTGATAAAGGTCAAATTGTTGAGGAAGGTTCTCATGCAGAACTCCTCACAAAAAATGGATTTTACAAAAAACTGTATGATTATCAATTCAAAAGTGAAACAAATACAATTTAACCCTAGAATAGGAGTTCTTTTTTTTATTAATTAACTTTACCCGTCATGCGAAAAATTGCTCCTTTATTAATTCTAAGTCTCCTACTAATTTTTATCTTTTCTTGTAGAAAAGACAGTATTGATACCGCCTCTTCTGTCAACTTAAGTTTTTCTGTAGACACCCTCTTATTTGACACGGTGTTTACCACTTTTGGATCGACCACTAAACGATTAAAAATTCATAACCCTTCTAATCGTCCTGTTATCATCTCAAGCATTGCCATTGAAAACGGAGCCAATTCTCAATTTAGAATTAATGTGGATGGAACTTCAGGAAACAGTCATAAAGACGTATGGATTGATGCGAAAGACAGCCTCTTTATTTTTGCAGAAGTTACGATTGATCCAACAAATACTTTAAATCCATTTGTTGCTGCTGACAAAATAATTTTCAACACCAATGGAAACACCCAGAGTGTTGACTTAATTGCTTGGGGAAGAAATGCGCACTATTATGTAGCCAACCAAAGTGCTAATGGAATTCCTGTTGTTTACTTAGATAGAGGAACTTCTCCTGGTGCTTTAGATTCTACTTGGACCAATGACAAACCTTATGTTATTTATGGAGGTTACCTGACCTTAGATGGGGATGATCAACTGACGATAGGGCCCGGAGTACAAATTCACTCGCATAACAATTCGGGAATTTGGGTGTCTGAAAATGGAACGATTCGGGTGAATGGAACCCAGGAAGATCCTGTAGTTTTTCAGGGCACTCGTTTAGAGTTTGCTTGGCAAGATGTTCCGGGTCAATGGGATAGAATTTGGATCAATGAAAATACCAATGGGATTGACAATGTTTTTAACTATGCCGTGATTAAAAATGCTTTTATTGGGATACAAGCTGAAACGAATCCTTTTAATGCGACACCTCCTTTAAGTACAAACCAATTGAGGTTAAACAACTGTAAAATCCATAACAACTCTGCGATAGGCATCTTAACTAAAAATTATCAAATTACAGATACCAATTCTATAATCACCAACTCTGGTCAATACAACTTATTGGTACAAGGCGATGGCGTATATAATTTTAACCACACCACCTTTGCCAACTATTGGGCAGGAGGAGATCGAAAAACACCTTCCATTTTGCTTCAAAATGCTTATGTTAATATCTATGGAGCTACTGTAGTAAGTGATTTAACTGCTGCAAACTTTAACAATTGCATCATTGATGGGGATCAAGAAATAGAGTTTAGTCCTGAACAAATTTCAGGAGGAACGCTCAACTTCTTATTCAATCATTGTATTTTAAAAACAACTTCAAGCACTTCTGGTGCCAATTATGTGAGTATGATAGTTAATCCGGGTGAACTTTTTGTGGACAGAACGCTCCATGATTATCATTTAAATGCTAGCTCTGCGGCGATTAATGCGGGAGACAATACCTTAGGTGTTGCAACGGATCATGATGGCAACCCTAGAATTGATGGTACTCCAGATCTTGGGGCGTATGAGCAATAGCAATTAAAGTTGACAATTTTTTTCTACAGCGAAGTCTTAACTTACCTCAGCATTTTTTCCAAAAAGAAAGTCTCGGTCAATAACGATTTTTTTACCAGCAGTTTTCCCAAATTAAGATTCCCCTCTCTTTATTGAGTTAGAGTCTTGTACTACCCTCTTCTTTTTTCATGCTCCTATTTAGTGTAGTTTACCTAAGGTTTTTATGTGGAGATACGCCTGCATATAAATACTTATTACACCTACGTAAAAAAACATAATTCATTGACAAACAAAAACTTACCTTTAAAATACATCGATAACTTAGTGCTTCTTATCGATGTTTTCAATATGTTTGTAGTGTTCTTTTAATGTTAGAACAAAAACTAACAACAATTAATGCCTAATGAAAGGCGAAATATTTATGCATTAAAATTTAAAAAGATGAACAAACTAAAGAAAATTAGAAACCCTACAAGAATCGAAAATTGGAAATTCAGAAACTATTAATGGAGGAACAAGAATTGTATCAGGAGGAGCCAGTAGCGGTATTAATGGTGTATCAAATACATATTCAAAAGTTGGG